>CACFJT010000037.1 GCA_902566705.1 uncultured Pelagibacteraceae bacterium | reverse complement strand
AGGAATGGCTAGATATAGTTGGTTTGAAAGGATTTGGTAACACTCCTACTTATCAATTGTCAGGTGGTATGCAGCAAAGAGTTGCTCTTGCAAGATGTTTAATAAATGATCCTGATCTAATTTTAATGGACGAGCCATTAGGGGCTTTAGATGCATTAACAAGAGAAAAGATGCAGTCATTAGTTTTAAAAATTTGGAAAGAAACCGGAAAAACTATTATTTTAATTACTCACTCCGTGGAGGAAGCTCTCTTACTTGGTGAAAGATTATATGTTATGGCACCAAGACCAGGAAGAATACATAAAGAATACAATCTTCCATTTGCAGAAATGGGTCTTACTCAAGATTTAAGAGAAATTAAAAAAAATAAAGAATTTTCATCTACTAGAGAAGAAATTTTATCCATGATCTGGAATATGGAGGAAGAAATAATGGGAAAAGATAATTAATGCTAACCCAAATTGTAACAATACTAATTGTAGTATCTATTATTGGATGCATTCTTTATGGAAGAAGATTAATTAAAACTGAAAAAGTTGATGCTGTATTTGGTAACCCAGAAAGATCTAAAGGTGGAACGCACTGGGTCATTGTTGGTAGTAGTGTAATACTAATGCTGTGGCTTTATTATTCATGGGATATAGCAAGAGGTTTTTATCCAAAATCTGCAAACGAATTGTGTCAAGTTGCTAAAATAAATGAATCATTATTAGGTTTAAAATATCAATTTCCTATTGAAGAGAGAGAGTTCAAAAGTACTTCAATTATAAAAATTGAAAATAAAAATCTAATAAAGATTGCAAATGAAATAAAAGGATCCACAGATCTAAACGATCAACAAAAAACAATGCTTGTAAGTTACATTGATAGAACCTCTAAATTAATTCCATTGCTAACAAGTGAAGAATTAATAGAAATTGATACCAAAATAAAAATTCAAGAAATGACTGAGCAAATAAAGCAACTCAGTATTGATTTTCAAAAGGAAGATTATCCCTTTGAGACAGGTGCTCAAAAAATTGAAAGACAAAAACTTATTGATGAACAGGGTGGTTGGGGAATTGTCACTATAGATTCTGGTAGTGGATCAATAGAAAATACTATCGAGATACCAACTGCTCCTCAGACTAAAAAAGGTTTAAAATTTGATGCGGCGGCAAAAGAACTAAGTTTAATAAATGACAATTTTTTTAAATTAAGAAATCATAATCCATTATTCAAAAGCGCAATAAAACAATTAAAAGATGATATTAAAGCTTATAGAAAAAGTTTAGATGATAGTGGTGAGATAGCATCTGACTATGCAAAAAATATAGTTAAAATTGCAAGAAGAATAGAATTTGCAAGCATTTATCCTCCTAATGCTTTAAATGAAATGCAAGAAGCCATCTTAGAGTTTGATGAATTGCAAAACAAAGAACAAGGTGGATTAAGATTAATTGATATCCTTTTGTTTCCTTCAGGCACAATTGTAGCAAGTGGAGCAACTTGTTCTGAGCAAGGTTCAGGTAGATGGCTGCCTAAACCATCTGATACATTTAATAAATTTGTGGAACTATCAAAACCAAGTGTTGGATACAAAAATGTTCCTCTTTTATGGATTGAAATGGTTGATGTCAGTAAAATGATAGGCTTCATTTTACCAGATTGGATAGCTGATATATTGCCTGGTGAATACCCAGTTCATACAAAAGATGGGATTGTAAAAGAAAACTTTAAAAGTAATGTTTTAAAAGTTGCAACAGGTGACTTTAAATTACTGAAAGTTCCCGTCCCGTACGGACATATCTGGGACTCTTTTATGAGAGTGTTTTTAGGATTAGTTTTTGGAATTATTATTGGTGTTCCATTGGGATTATTTATGGGTCTAAACAGATTTGCCAAAGGTTTCTTTGATCCATTAATTGAACTTTATAGACCGGTCCCTCCTCTTGCATGGGCACCTTTAATTATTTCTGTACTTGGAATTGATAACTCTGGAAAAGTATTTTTATTATTTATGGTCTCGTTATCTATTATGATTATTTCTGCAAGAGCTGGTGCTTCAGGAACACAGCTCTCAAAAATACATGCGGCTCACTCTTTAGGGGCAACAAAAAAACAAATTTTAAGACATGTAATTTTCCCAAATTCACTGCCTGAAATTCTTACGGGAATTAGAGTAGCAGTTGGTATGTGTTGGGGAACACTTGTTGCTGCAGAGTTTTTAGCAGGTACAACAGGTATTGGTTTTGTTG
>CACFJT010000036.1 GCA_902566705.1 uncultured Pelagibacteraceae bacterium | reverse complement strand
GTACCATAGAGCTTGGGTTTTGGAAAAAAACGAATTTAAAGATATAGGTAATAAAGACTTTGATAAACCTTCTAGAATAAGAACAATTATTTCAGCAGATTTTGATAACGATGGATTTGATGAAGTTTTCATGAACAATATTGCAGAACCAAATAAATTGTTTCGAATAAAAGATAATGGAGAATTTGAAAAAATAGATTTTCAAGTAGGACTCGAAGCTAATGGATATGGAACTGGAGCGGCAGTTGCAGATATAGATAATGATGGAGTATTAGAATTATTAGTTTCTAGGGGTGAAAGTGAAGAACAAACATTAACTTTATATAAGGCAATAGTTAACAAAGAAAATAAATATTTAAGAATTAAACCACTTAATAAACATGGTGCGCCAGCAAGAGGAGCTACAGTAACATTAATAACTAATCAGAGAAAACATTCAAAAACCATTGACGCAGGATCTGGTTACTTATGTCAAATGGAGCCTGTGGCACATTATGGAATCAGAAAAAATGAAAAAAATTTTAAAGTAGAAGTTAGATGGACTAATGGAAGTAAAGAATTAATTGATATAAGCAAGTTAAACCAAACGATTACAGTGAAACAAAAATGAAAAAAATATTAAATATATCTTTAATTATATTTGTAATATTATTTCAACTTAAGTCGTTTGCTGAGGAGAGAAACTATCACAAGGAGTTGATTACTGATTGGTCAAGAATATTCCCAGACAAAAATAGAAATGCAGCAGGGCCGAAATTTTTTAAATACATTATAGATAAAAAAATTACCTATAAAGACTTTATTGAATTTAATAAATTATATTGTGCAGTTTCTGGATCTCTGATCGATCCAAATAGTGACTCAGAATTTTTATTCATTAAAGAAAGTAAAACAAATAAAAAAATTTGTGGAAACTATTATAGATGTTGTGTTCCATGCTCATGTGATCTTATGAAGTATTCTGAAGCTCAAAAAATGAAATATAAATTTGAAGATGGTTTTAAAGAATTTTATGTTTTAACAATAAAGAATCCTTGTGCTAAAAAAGATTTTCCCAATAGAGTAAACAAAGATTATTTTTGTGAGGGCGAACAAATAAATAAATCAGAGGTTTATAGTCTTAATGATCGTATAGTAATAGGTTTATTGCATAACGGAAAGAATTGTGAAAAAGATGAAATAGATTTTGTTAAAAGTCACCAAGTAACTGGTAGATATTGCGAATTTAGGAATAATACACCTTTAGAAAATTTAGATGCTGGCATGGGTGATATTTTTATAAAACTTGCTAGATAGATTTTAAAAAAAATTTCGACCTTTAATGAAGACAGTAAATTATTGTTAAAAAAATTTATCTAAGCTAAAATAAAAAGTATTGAATATAATTATTTTACAACACATCAAAATTGAAGATCCTGGTTACATAAAAGATCTCATGTTAGCTGATGGATTAAATCTCACTACAATTGAGTTAGATGAAGGTGAGAAAATTCCAAATGATTTAAGTAAATTTGACGGAATGTTTTGCATGGGTGGTCCAATGGATACTTATATGGAAAAAGAATATCCATGGTTAATAGAAGAAAAGAAAAAAATTAAAGAATTTGTTGTAGATCAAAAAAAACCTTATTTAGGTTTTTGTTTAGGTTGTCAGCTTTTGGGGGAAGTAGTAGGTGGAAAAGTGGTTAAATCTAATCCAGCAGAAATAGGTATTATGGATATAAATTTCTCTAATGAGAAAAATGTAGATAAATTGTTTTCAAAATTTCCTAATAAAATTAAAAGTTTGCAATGGCATTCATATGAAGTTCAAGGAATCGAGAATAATAAAGATATAACTTTATTAGCCTCTTCACCAATCACAAAGTATCAAATTTTTAAATATAAAAATAATGCTTATGGAATTCAATTTCATATAGAAATAAAAGATACCACGGTAAATGAGTGGGGGTGTGTTCCAGAATACAAAAAAGCTTTAGAGGATCAGCTTGGTAATGGAGCATTAGAAAAGTTTGATCAATCTGCAAAAGATAATATGAAAGATATGAATAACTACTCTACAATCCTTTATAATAATTTTAAAAAACTTTTATGAATAATAAAATATTTGAATGGGCAGGAGTTGTAACTGCAATATTGTATTCTTTGTTTGTCGCCTTAAATATAGGCATAGAATTTTTTGGTTTCTGTTTATTACTTTTATCTGCAATTTTAATAGGAATTTGGGCTTATAGAGGTGGCCATAAAGGAATTTTATTTTTGCAATTTTTTTATGCAACAGCTGGAATTATTGGTATGGTTCGTTGGTTTTAATTAAAGCTTGAAACAATTTTGGGTATATAATTTTTAAAATTAAAAAAACCTTTATTGCAGTATTGCCAAGCTAATTGATCAAGATTTCTATATAAAAAACTTATTTTCAAATCATTTGAATTTATAAAATCTAAATTTTCACCAACAGTTGGATATAAACCATAACA
>CACFJT010000035.1 GCA_902566705.1 uncultured Pelagibacteraceae bacterium | reverse complement strand
ATCTATTCAATTAAAAAAATAGTTTGTTTATATGAGCGGATCATCATCAACAAATGATTTAAGAAATAGAATTATATTTACTATTTTAATTTTAGCAGTTTATAGATTTGGAACTTTTGTCCCTTTACCAGGTATAGACCCAGAACAATTGAAAATAATGATGGAAGGCAATCAAAAAGGATTGTTAGGCATGTTTAATGTTTTTGCAGGAGGTGCAGTTAGTAGAATGGCAATATTTGCATTAGGTATAATGCCTTACATTTCTTCAGCAATTATAGTTCAACTTTTAACTGGGGTTTCTGACTATTTTAAAAATCTAAAAGCTCAAGGTGAGACAGGCAGAGCCAAAATAACACAAATCACTAGATATGGAACAGTATTACTTGCAACAGTTCAAGGATATGGTTTATCTGTTGGTTTAGAGTCATCAGCTGACTTAGTAATTAATCCAGGGGCTTTTTTTAAAATAACTACTGTTACTACTATTGTTGCAGGAACAATATTTTTAATGTGGTTGGGAGAACAAATCACTCAAAGAGGTATTGGTAACGGTATATCGTTAATAATTTTTGCAGGTATCGTAGCAGAAATTCCAAGAGCTTTGGTTACAACTTTTGAATTAGGTAGAACAGGTGCGGTTTCGACATTTATGATTCTAGCTATATTTGTTTTATTAATAGTTACAATTCTTTTTGTAGTTTTTATGGAAAGAGCATTAAGAAAAATTCTTATTAATTATCCAAAAAGACAAATGGGAAACAAAATGTATGGAGGAGAGTCATCACATTTACCTTTAAAAATAAATCAGGCCGGAGTAATTCCTGCAATATTTGCTTCTGCACTTTTATTACTACCAGTAACATTCTCAAATTTTTCATTTTCTAACAATGAAACATTTTTAAACTTGAGCTCTTATTTTACTCAGGGACAACCTCTTTATATGTTGCTGTATGCATCAGGAATAATATTTTTCACTTTTTTTTATACTTCTATAACATTCAATCCAACAGAAACTGCTGAGAATCTTAGAAAGTATGGAGGATTTGTACCCGGAATTAGACCAGGAGAAAGTACTGCTTTATATATTGAAAATATTTCAACAAAATTAACTACAATCGGTGCTCTATATTTAACTCTTGTTTGTTTGATGCCAGAATTTTTAATTGCAAACTATCCAATACCTTTTTATTTAGGTGGTGCATCTATATTAATTGTTGTTGTAGTAGCTATCGATACTGTAACACAAATACAAACAAGATTAATGAGCTCACAATACGAACAACTGATTAAAAAAAACAAAATTTGGTAAGTAAGTGAATATAATTTTATTTGGACCTCCTGGTGCTGGAAAAGGTACTCAGTCTAAATATCTAGTAAACAAATTAAATGCTTTACCTTCTCTAGCAGTACTTACTGAATATGAAACTTTTTTAACTGGGCTATAAAGAGAATCAATAGCGATAAGACCTAATGGTGGTTCTTCAGGCTTATTTAACTCTGCAGGAACATATCCTTTACCTGTATTAACATTCATCTCCATATGAAAAGTAGTATTTTCATCTAGATTACAAATAACTAAATCAGGATTTAAAATCTCAACATCTGCAACTGGTGCTATATCTGAAGCTTTAATTTCTCCAGGTCCTTTTGCGTCTAAAATTAATTTTTTTGTACCCTCAGAATTACTTTTCAATGCTAAGGATTTTACGTTTAAAACTATATCTGTCACATCTTCTCTAACACCTTTTATTGAAGTAAATTCATGTAAAACTCCATCAATTTGAATTGATGTTACAGCAGCTCCTCTTATAGATGACAATAATATCCTTCTTAGAGAATTTCCTAAAGTTAACCCATAACCTTTTTCCAAAGGTTCAGCTACAATTTTTGCATGAGTTAAGTCATCACTTATTTGAACATCTAATTTAGATGGCTTAATTAATGACTTCCAATTTTTTACATTAACATTTTCGACTTCCATTAAACTCTCCTTTTTTTTGGTGGTCTAGTTCCATTATGAGGCATAGGCGTAGTGTCTTTGATTGACAAAATCTTAAATCCTCTAGCTTGCAATGCTCTTAAAGCTGTTTCCCTTCCTGATCCAGGTCCTTTGACTTCAACGGATAAAGTTTTCATTCCGTATTCAAGAGCTTTCGAAGCTGCAGCGTCAGCTGCTATCTGTGCAGCGTAAGGAGTTGACTTTCTTGATCCCTTAAAGCCTTTTTGTCCAGCAGATGCCCATGAAATTACATTTCCATTTGTATCAGCAATAGAAATGATTGTATTATTAAATGTTGATTGCACATAAGCAATTCCATTTAAAATATTCTTTTTTACTTTCTTTTTTTTTGAATAAGAACTTTTTACATTTTTCTTAGCAGATTTTTCTACCTTCTGATCTTTATTCTCAACCTTATCAGTTTTAGCCATAACTATTTTTTAGTTGGTGTTAATTTTTTTCCAGCAATAGCGATTGCTTTTCCTTTTCTAGTCCTTGCATTACA
This sequence comes from uncultured Pelagibacteraceae bacterium, assembly GCA_902566705.1. Lineage (GTDB taxonomy): Bacteria > Pseudomonadota > Alphaproteobacteria > Pelagibacterales > Pelagibacteraceae > Pelagibacter. The sequence continues at coordinate 8 of CACFJT010000035.1, read as the reverse complement.
TCTAGTTC
>CACFJT010000034.1 GCA_902566705.1 uncultured Pelagibacteraceae bacterium | reverse complement strand
TAAGAGACAAAATATTTACACTAGTTATACAATCAATTTTAGACCACCTGATGACAGAAAACCAACCTCAGCTGAAATTAAAAGATACTCAGTATTTTTGAGGGAGCATATATCGATTATAAACCCAAAGATAATTGTTTTGATGGGTAGTTCGGCAATGGAGGCTATAACAGGAATAAGTGAAAAAATAACTACTGAAAGAGGACAATGGAAGGAGGTGATTTTAAAAAATAAAACATTCCCTTTAATTATAACTTTTAATCCATCTTATCTAATCCGCTTTCCAGAAAATAAAAAATACTCGTGGGAAGATCTAAAAAAAATTAGAGACAAAATTAAAGAACTGAAGTTAAAAATTTAATGAAAATAATTGCTGGGGTTGATGAAGTTGGTCGAGGAAGTTTAATTGGGCCTGTTTATGCTTCGGCAGTAATTTTAAAAAAATCAATTAATCCAAAGTTATTAAAAGATTCAAAATCTTTAAGTAAAAAAGAGAGAGAGTATCTATGTAGATATATAAAAAAAAATTCTAATTGGTCTATAGGCAAAGCTTCTGTCAAAGAAATAGAAAAGCTGAATATACTACAAGCAAGTTTGCTGGCTATGAAAAGAGCTATCAAAAAACTTAAGAAAAAACCAACACAGGTTCTGATAGATGGAAATAAAACTCCAGAATTAGAAAATTATAATTTAAAATCAGTTATTAAAGGAGATAAAAAAGTCCCATCTATTTCGGCAGCTTCTATAATTGCAAAAGTATCAAGGGATAAGTTTATAACCACCTTGTCAAAAAAAAATAAAGGTTATGACTGGGATAAAAACTTCGGGTACGGAACAAAACATCACTTAAAAGCTTTGAAAAAATTAGGTATTACCAAACATCATAGAAAAACTTTTTCACCAATATCTAAAATAAATTAACACTACATCTAGTTACATTCTAATTTAGAAACACTAATCGAATCTAAATTTTTCAATCTCAGGTTGACCAAAGAATCCATTTGGAGTCTAATTAATTTTTAAAAATGAAAACCGATTTCAAAAATAAAATAATTAATGGAGATAGTCTCGAAGAATTAAAAAAAATTCCACGTGAAACTTTTGATTTAATTTTTGCTGATCCTCCTTACAACTTACAATTAAAAAGTGAATTAACAAGACCGGATAGATCAAAGGTTAGTGCGGTAAATGATAAGTGGGACCAATTTGAAAATTTTAAAAAATATGATGATTTCACTTATGAATGGCTTAGTGAATGTAAAAGAATTTTAAAAAAAGATGGAGCTATTTGGGTTATAGGAAGCTACCATAATATATTTAGAGTTGGCACAGCAATTCAAAATTTAGGTTTCTGGATTTTAAACGATGTTATTTGGAATAAAAATAATCCAATGCCAAATTTTAGAGGAACACGTTTTACTAACGCTCATGAAACTTTGATATGGGCCTCTAAAAGTGAGAAATCAAAATACACATTTAATTATCAATCTTTAAAATGTTTAAATGATGATCTTCAAATGAGATCTAATTGGGATCTTCCAATATGCAATGGATCTGAAAGACTTAAAAAGGATGGAAAAAAAATTCACTCCACACAAAAACCAGAAGCACTTTTACATAGAATTTTACTAGCTACATCCAATAAAAATGACCTCATTCTTGATCCTTTTTTAGGATCAGGAACAACAGCTACCGTAGCAAAAAAACTAGGAAGAAATTATTTCGGAATAGAAAAAGAAAAAAATTATTTTAAAGCTGCTGAGCAACGCTTAAAAACTACAAAGCCTATTGAGGACGATTTATTAGATACACTAAAAAATAATAGATCAAAACCAAGAATTCCTTTTGGTTCATTAGTTGAGCTTGGAATAATTAAACCTGGAACTAATATTTTTGATAATAAGAAAAAAATAACAGCCAGAATTATGGCTGATGGTAGTATAAAACATAATCAAGCAGAGGGTTCTATACACAAAGTTGCAGCTACTATTTTAGGAGCTGAAAGCTGCAACGGATGGACTTTTTGGCACTGTGATATAAATGGACGAACTTATCCTATTGATTATCTAAGACAAAGATTAATTTCTAAAAATTAACTTTTATAAATTTTGCCCAAATAACTCTCTAAAAATTTTTTATTTTTAGTTAAAAGTTTTAAAAAAATATTTCTAAATATGATCATAATTGGATTTGATAAATGGAAGGCAAATTGATTGAAATTAGATCTACTATTAATCATTTTTACTCTCTTTAATCTGATATCATAAAAATTATTATTATTTATCAAACATTCATATAATTCATTAGCCCCCTCAATTGATTGGGAAGCTCCCTGCGCAAATGAAGGTGAAAAAGCAAAAAATGCATCTCCTACAAGGAATATATTTTTTGGAGGATTATATAAATTTTTACTTACAAATATTGGAAATAATTTAATATTTTGAAGACTTTCCAAAAAACTTTGAGAAACTTTTTGAGATAATTTAAATTTAATATTTTTTATAAAAGAACTCTCGGTAAAAAGATTATAGTCCTCTTGCTTATTTGAATTTAATTTATGTTTTAAAATGCCAATAAAATTTAAATTTTTATCATTATTAATTGGATAAACAACATAATGAAAATTCGGTCCTAAAAACAAAGAAATATTTTCTTCATTTATATTTTGTAGATTTTCTC
>CACFJT010000033.1 GCA_902566705.1 uncultured Pelagibacteraceae bacterium | reverse complement strand
TAAAAACTTATGAGTCTTGTTTGATACATTCAAATTTTTTGGACTCATATTTTGCTTTTTGTATTACAGACTGATTTGCATTAGGATATTGTAATTCTACACCATTTATCATTTTACATCCTTGGTCTTTTTCACCAATTTGAACCATTGATACTCCAAGTTTTAATAGATTAATTGGAGCTTTTTTTCCTTTAGGATATTTTTGGTAACCCTCTAAATAGGCAGAAGCTGCATCAGTATATAATTGTCTAATTCTGAATGTTTCTGCGTACCAATATTGTGCACTACCAGCTAGCTCATGATCAGGGTTGGATATAACAAATTCTCTAAATGCTCTTTCTGCTGTGCTATAGTCTCCAACTTTTAAAAAACTAGTTGCAAATTCATATTGCTCCTCTGCATTTAAGTCTTGAGGAAGTATTTTTTCTTCAGACTGAAAATTTTCTGTCACAATTGTAGCTGTAGTATCAACAGATTGAATTTGTTGTGAAGTTTCATTTGTTTCTGTATCCTTATATGAAATTGTTCCTAAATCTTGAGGTTGCGAACTTCCAGGTAAAACTTTTTGCTCATCTGTTTTTGGCTTAGAACTTATTTGATTTTCTGTGCTACTAATATTTCCAGAGCTAATGTTGGTCTCTATATCTTGAAATCTTATTTGATTGTCTGCTTGAATTTTTGAAACACGGGTAGATAATTTATCCAACTTAAAATTTATTTCTTCAAATTTATTCGTGAGTTCTCTAAACTGATCCTCAACCTCAGATAATTTTAATAAATGTCTAGTTAAAACATCTTCTGAATTTTGATCCAAATCTGAAACTGAACTATCATTGGTGTTAGCTTTCACTTCTATTGATCCAGAATAAACTGCTCTTTCAAGAGTTTTAAGATCATTTTTTATTATTTCTAATGTTTCATAGATATTGTGGTTATCTGCAAAAGAAATATTAATAAAAAATAAATTTAAGATTAAAAATAATTTCAAAATTACTAATTTAAATACGAGCATCATTTAATTTTGATTTATGATTATAAAAATGGCAAAAAAAAGACCCTAAATCCAATAAAGGTTTCAGGGTCTTAAATTTTAAATAATTAATTTGCTTTAACAGTTACTGATCTTCTGTTTTTTGACCAAGCTAATGGGTTTGAACCAGAGTCAACTGGTCTCTCCTTACCATAACTTAATACCGTAATTCTGTCAGAAGATATTCCGTAAGTCATTAAATAGTCTTTAGCTGCATTTGCTCTTCTTTCACCAAGAGCCAAGTTATATTCTCTTGTTCCTCTTTCGTCAGCGTGTCCTTCAAGAACTACATTTATGTTTGGATTTTTTCTTAACCAAGCTGCTTGAGCTCTTAAAGTTTCTCTTGATGCAGTTGTTAATATCGACTCGTTAGTTGCAAAGAAAACTCTGTCTGGAACACCGTCAGCTAAATATTCAACTGTATCTGTTCCTGTGTAAACATCACCTTGCATTTGACCTTGAATGTCTGTTGCTACTTCTTTTTTCGTTGCACATGCAGATAGCACTAGGCAAGCTGCTAATACTAAAAGTGTGTTTTTAAAAATTTTGTTCAATCTCATTAAATTGCTCCTTGCTGCTAATTTCAATTTCTTAACTTTTTCACAACTAAATAAAGGTTTCAAGTCTAAAAATCAAGAAATTTACAAAAATTAATCTTTAATTACTTAATAAAGATGACCATGATGGGTCTGAAGCATCTGTCGGTGTCTTTATTTGCCTCTCATTATAACCTGTTAAATCTATTGACCACAATTTTGCAGAAAAACCTTCTCCTTTAGAGTTAGTTTTTGTCTCTCTATAAAATATTAAAACCCTTCCATTTGGAGACCAAGATGGCGCTTCTTGATAGTAATTTTCAGTTAATAATCTTTCACCACTACCATCGGTTCTCATTACGCCTATATAAAATTTACCTTTATGTAATTTTGTAAATGCAATTAAATCTCCTCTAGGAGACCATACAGGTGTTCCATATAAACCGTTACCAAAAGAAATTCTTTTTACATCACTTCCATCATTCTTCATTACATAAATTTGCTGATATCCACTTCTATCAGAATTAAAAGTAATATATTTTCCATCAGGAGAATAAGATGGAGAAGTGTCGATTGATGGATGATTAGTAATTTTTTCAACAATTCTATTTTCTAAATCCATAGTGTAAATATCTGATTTTCCGTCTTTAGCAAAACTCATAATTATTTTTTTACCATCAGGTGAAAAACGTGGTGCAAATGTCATTCCAGGAAAATCTCCAACTACCTCTTGTGTACCAGTTTCTATATCTAATAGATAAACCCTTGGCATATTTTTAAAGTAAGACAAATAAGTTACCATTTGACTTGCTGGATTAAATCTTGGTGTTAAAACTAACTCATTCCCTAATGTCAAAAATTTATTATTAGCTCCGTCTTGATCCATGATTGCTAATTTTTTTATTCTTTGTGTTTTTGGTCCTTCTTCTGAGACATAAATTATTCTCGTATCGAAATAACCTTTTTCTCCTGTCAGCCTTTCGTAAACTTTATCAGAAATAATATGCCCTACTCTTCTCCAATTATTAGGGACTGTGGTAAAAGCTAAGGCCATCATTTCTTTGGCAGCTAAAACATCCCATAATCGAAACTCAACTCTCAATTTATCGTCAACATAATTTACTTT
>CACFJT010000032.1 GCA_902566705.1 uncultured Pelagibacteraceae bacterium | reverse complement strand
TTAACTTTGAAGAAAATTTAAAATTATTATGTGTTTGGGAACTTTCCCAATCGTTTAAACTTTCATAAAATAAAATATTTTCATCTATTGTGTTTGAAACTGCGTTATTAAAAAAAATAATATTTTTAAAGGCATTTAAATTCTGGTTTTTTAAAAATTCTTTAGAAGTATCTTTAGATGCTTCTATTGAAATAATCTTATTTCTTTCAGATAATGATGCTGTATAAAAAGAGTAAAACCCATAATTACAACCACAATCAATAAATAATAATTTATTTTTATTTGAAAATTTTTTTATAGTTTTAAGTTCGTGATAATCACCAAATTCACATTTTTTTAATAAAAAATATGATGTCTTATTTTTTTTTATACTCCCGTAAATTTTAAAATTATAAATATTTATAATTATATCGTGAGCCAAAAAAATTCTTAAAATTCTAAATAACAAATAATAAAAAAAATTATTTTTAAAATTTCTAATATCTTTATTTTTCAAATATTTTTGAAAAATAGAGGTTAAAAAAATTGATTTAATCACGGTTTTTGGAGCGGGCAAAGGGGGTCGAACCCTCGACCTTCTCGTTGGCAACGAGACGCTCTACCACTGAGCTATGCCCGCAATTTTTATAAATATAGAGTAAATTACTTTTAAAAACAAGTATTCTAAAAATATTCAAGTTCATCTAAATCCTTTTCAAAAACTTGACTTAACTTTTCTTGTAAATTTTTATCTAAAATTTTTTTCCAATTATTTTCTGGACCTAAATTAAAAAATTTTATTTTTTTTCCCTTATTTTTCTGCGAGTTTACTGACTCTGAGAAACCGTTTTTAATTTCATTATTTTTTAATTTTGAAAAAGATGTGGATTGAATAGTTTTTTTCAACTTTGGAATGTTTATTTTTTCTTTATTGTCAGTTACATCATTGATAAATTTAATAATTTCTTTAGAAACAACAAAGGTTTCCATTAGTAAATCCTCATACTTTATAAACTTAATAGGTATTTTTTTTTGTATTTTCCAAGACTTATAATTCATGTTCCATGAACTTATAAATTGAAAATCGCTAAATCCAACTTCTTGAACTTTTTCAACATCATAGACAAACTGTTTTTCATTTATCATCCATTTTAAAGCTTTATTATCATCAAGTTCATAATGATTTTTGATAGAAGTAATTACATTTCTTGGATCTCTAACAATGTAAACACAACCAATTGAATTTTCTGAGTTAGTGAAATCATAATTATTAATTTTTCCAAATGCATTATGTGTTTTAAAAAATTTTAAATCATTATTTAAATTTATTTTCTCCTGTGCCTTAATCCAATATTTACAGGTATCACCTATAACTTTTTTGTTATATTCAAATTCTAAAAAATATTTTTTTGTGGGAAACTGATCAATTCTTTTAAGTAAACTTTCATCAAAAACTCCGTCTTTTGAAAAATAATATGTACTTATTAAAGCTCTTAGCCATGTGTTCCCGCTTTTGGGATAAGATGCGATCCAAAATATCATAAAATAATCACTATAGATGAATAATAAAAATTTTGTTATTAATAATTAATGAATAATTTTCCAAAAACTATTCCTGTTTTTCCTTTGAGTAATTTTATTATTTTTCCAAAAACTACTGTTCCTCTAAATATTTTTGAACCAAGATATATAGATATGGTTGATGATTGTATGAAAACAAATAAATTCATTGGAATGATACAACCAAAAACCCCAAATAATTTAGCTGAACCACCTGATTTGTATAATGTTGGCTGCCTTGGTAAAATAACTAGTTTTAGAGAAACAGAAGATGGCCGATACTTAATTGAACTTAAGGGAATTATTAGATTTCAAACAATTAAAGAAGTAAAAACCACAAAAAAGTATAGAGAGTATGAAATAAATTTTGAAAATTTTAAACATGATCTTGTAAGCCAAACTGAAAAGTTAAACTTTTCTGACCTAGAATTAATTTTTAAAGATTTAAAAACATTATTTGAAAAAAAAGGTTTTATAATTAATTGGAAAGCTTTAGAAAAACAAAGTCTTGATGAAACAATTAATGCTCTAGCAATGGCCTCACCTTTTTCTCTTGAGGAAAAACAAATTTTACTCGAAGCTAAAAATCTTGAGATAAGGAAAAGTAAAATTGCCGAAATATTAATTACTTATACACACGATATTTTCAATAACACAACACTTCAGTAATTAAGAAAATAAACCTTTATCAGCTATTTTTGTAAAAATATCATTTAAATATTTTTTTTCACCTAAGAATTTTACAGACTTACTAAAAATTTTATTATTCGATTTTCTCTCAAAATTAAAATATTCATGAAGAAAATCTATACCATTAGAAAAAAGAAAGTTTTTATGTTTGATTTTTTTTTCAAAATCAACATTTATGGAACTATCTAAAGGTAAACCTAAGTCAATTCTTTTTTTTATTAAATCATTTAAAATTTTTATATCTCTAATAGTCATATTAAACCCTTGACCTGCAAGTGGGTGAATTTTGTGTAGTAGATCACCAAATGCTAAAATGTTCTTATAATAATACTTTCTAAGATTAATTGATTTTAATTCGAAGGACTCTATTTTTCCAATTTTTTGTATTTTATATTTTGAATTATATTTTTTAATTAAATTAGTGATGTCCTCATTTTTCCTAGGTTTGTTAATTGAATAAACAATCGAGGTTTCATTTTTTGATACTGGTAAAAATGCTAATGGCCCCTTACTTGTAAATATTTGAGTAGCAACATTATTATTAATACTTTT
>CACFJT010000031.1 GCA_902566705.1 uncultured Pelagibacteraceae bacterium | reverse complement strand
TAAGTGTTCTGATATTTGTCATGAACTTAATGAGCTTTTTGCTGAGCTTGGTTATCTTCAGTATCGAACTTTTGGTTATGGTCATTCATTTGGTATGCTTTCGCACTTTTATGGAAGAGAAGCTGGTTTAGAATTAAGAGAGGATATTGAAACTGTTCTTGAGGAAAATATGGTGGTGTCAATGGAACCAATGATAATGATCCCAGAAAGTAATCCTGGTGCAGGTGGATATAGAGAACATGATATTTTGGTGATTGGGAAAGATGGAGCAGAAAATATTACAAAATTTCCTTTCGGCCCTGAGCATAATATTATAAAAAACTAACCTTTATGAGCGAGAATAAAACTATTGTTAATAGTTGGAATGAGTGGGATCCTTTAAAACACGTTATTGTTGGTAGAGCAGATGGTACATGTATACCTGCACCTGAACCAGCATTAGATGCTAAAGTTCCAGAGGACAGTGATATGCGAGGTCAGTTTGGTCCAAGAACAAAAGATACTGTAGATAAAGCAAATCAACTTTTAGATGATTTTTCAAGTATGCTTCAAAAAAGAGGAATTAAAGTTGATCGACCAACACCAATAGATTTTAATCAAAAAACATCTACGCCTGATTGGGAAGCTGAAACAATGTTTGGCTGCATGCCTCCAAGAGATGTTTTGTTAACTGTAGGAAACGAAATTTTAGAGGCTACAATGAGTTACCGATGTCGTTGGTTTGAATATTTATGTTACCGACCACTTCTAAAAGCTTATTATAATCAAGACCCAAACATGAGGCACGAGTCTGCTCCAAAGCCAAGATTAACTGATGCAGATTACAGAAAAGATTATTTATCAGATAAAATAGGTGTTCAAAAAAGATTGGAGTGGACTGAGAAAAAATATTTTGTAACCACTGAAGAAGAGCCATTATTTGATGCAGCGGACGTATTAAGATTTGGTAAAGATTTAGTTGTTCAACATGGTTTCACAACTAATTTAAAAGGAATTGATTGGCTAAAGAGGCATTATAAAGATCATAGAGTTCACGCAGTTAATTTCCCAGGTGATCCTTATCCTATTCACATTGATGCAACTTTTACCCCAATTAAAGAGGGTTTAATTATCAATAACCCACAAAGAAGACTTCCTAAAGAACAAAGAAAGTTATTTGAAAATAATGGTTGGGAAATTGTAGACAGTGCACAACCAGCACATAACGAACCACCACCATTATGTTATTCATCAACGTGGTTATCAATGAATGTTTTAGTTTTAGATCCTAAAACTGTTTGTGTTGAAAAAAGTGAAACTTATCAAGCTGAACAATTGGATAAATTAGGAATGGAAGTTATACCGGTAGAACTTAGAGATGCCTACGCTTTTGGTGGAGGTTTACATTGTTGTACTGCAGATGTTTACCGAGAGGGTGAACTTAAAGATTATTTTCCAAAACAATAATTAATTTGGATTTTGTTTTAAAAATTCAATGTACTTTATAACATCATTATATTTTTCATCAGGAATATCTTTGTAGCTTGCATTGAATTTACTTTTTACACATATAGCAACATGTGCATATGGGTTTCTTCCTTTAGGATGATTTGGGTGGTCAGGTAATTGCCCTACCAAATAATCGCCAGCTTCCTGAATAATTTTCCAAAGTTTACTTGCGTTTTCTTTGTTCACAAAAGTCCAATCTTTGTTTTATCTTAAATATATCTAGTCGTATATCTAGTTTGTTACCTAATTATATGAGCCTTCAAGCGACTTATTTTTAAAGAGAGTTAAATAACCTGCATAACTCGTGCGATGTAGTGTGAGCTAGTGTGAAGTAGTGTGTACCTCTAGCACCCCAAATAATCGCCTGCTTCCTGTATCATTTTCCACAGTTTACTTGCGTTTTCTTTATTCATCCTGATTAATTTTATCTAAAAAATAAACTTTTTCTAATATCTATGATTTCTCTGATCTGTTTTTCTTTAATAGCATTCCAAGAAACAAATAATGTACACAATTGATACAAGGCAAATATCTCATTTTTTTGAATTTGGGACAAATCACTATCTGCCTCTACATAATTTTCGAAATAAGAAATATTATTTCTTGCACAGGTTAAATAATATTTACAAGCATCTGTAACTGTAGCGGTTGACCACCAGTTCGAGTCTCTGAAAAGATTAGATATTTCTTGGTAGAAAGAATTTGTTTCAGAAATAACCAAATCCTTTTGAACATTTTCTGAAAATTGATCTAATTCAAATTGAATTAAAGCTAATATCTTTTTTTCGCTACTTCTCTTCACAAGTACTTCAATGACGTTTTTATATGACATTGATTGGATCTTATTCCAATTATCAAAAAAATCATTTGGTGCTTTATTTGAATCTCCCATAATTAATTTTTTAAAGGTAACCAAGAATTATATAAAGGATTATCTTTATTAATTGGAAGTTTAACATTCTTATTTTGTCTATAAGAATCATACACAGCGGTTACAAATTCTAGGGATTTTCTAGCATCTGACAAAGTTACTTCATCACTAGAGGATCCATCTAGTTTATTTGCAATTTCATCAAACATACCTGCATACCATGATTTTGGTTCTTTTACTTTTGATAGCACTTTATCTATTTGAACTTGAGTTATAGGAGCTCTTGGTAAAAATTCCCACTTATCATCAGCTGGACTATATGGTTTATCTGATGATGCACCAGACTCAGCTGTTAATCCCTCAAAACAAAATCGAAGTCTACTAGTATCATTTGCTGCACCCAATGTAATTGAACTTGTAACAAGAGTTCCATTTTCCATTTCAATTGAAAGTGCAGCACAATCCTCAACTTCAATATCATTTACTCTAGTTGTTAATTTTGCAAAAACATTTGAGACAGGACCCAAGATCATACTCACTAAATCATGAATATGGATGGAATGACTTAATATTGCACCACCTTGTTCACCTTCCCAAGTTCCTCTCCAAGGTTTTGAATAATAATCTTTACCTCTATTCCAATGAGTTTCTAAAGAAGCAACCAAAGGTTTTCCTGCTAAACCAGATTTGATTAATGATTTTAATTTTGAAAATCCTAGACCATATCTATATTGAAATACTGGGAAAATAACCTTATCAGTTGCTTTACTGATCTTTTCTAATTCGTCTACTTCTTTAAGACTTGAAACTAATGGTTTTTCACAAATCACATGCTTTCCAGCTTCCATAGCTTTTTTACAAGCAGAAAAATGTAAATGGGGTGGGAGACAAATATCAATAATATC
>CACFJT010000030.1 GCA_902566705.1 uncultured Pelagibacteraceae bacterium | reverse complement strand
AGAGTAACTGGAACACCAGCATTACATAAATGTGCTGCTATACCACTTCCCATTGTACCAGATCCAATGACTACAACTTTTCTAATTTCCATAAAGAACTCTATATATGAATAATTTATTTGGGTAAATTATCTATTTATTCCTCTTAATCTTTCAGATCTTCTTCTTAATAACTCTGCACTAATTAATATCAAGGTAGATAAAAGAATTAAACAAGTTGCAACTGCAAGAATTGTGGGGCTTAGCTGTTCTCTCAAACCAGTCCACATCTGTATTGGGATAGTTGTGTTTTCTAATCCTGCCAGGAATAATACCACAACAACTTCATCAAAGGATGTTACAAAAGCAAATAATCCCCCAGAAATTACTCCTGGTAATATTAAAGGGAGTGTTATCTTCATAAATGTGTTAACTGGGTTACTACCCAAACTTGCGGCAGCTCTTGTTACGCTATGATCAAAACCTGAAAGTGTAGCTGTTACAGTAATAACAACAAAAGGTGTTCCTAATATAATATGTGCCAAAACTATTCCTGTGTGGGTTGCTGCTAAACCAGCTTTTGCCATGAAAAAGAAAATTGCAACACCTGATATAATTAATGGAACAATCATTGGAGATATTAAGGTCGCCATTATCAATCCTTTATAAGGCATATGTCTACTGCTGAGTCCTAGTGCAGCTAATGTACCTAAAATAATTGATCCAATTGTTGCAAAGATTGCAATTATGAAGCTATTTTTTGCCGCTAGTCCCCATGGATTTTTAGTTCCATAAATCATATCTTTATACCATCTCAAAGAGAATGCATCTGGATCAAGATTTTTCATTCCTTCAGAAAAAACTAAAAATTCTTCTGCATTAAATGACAAAGGAAAAATTACAAATAAAGGCGCAATCAAAAAGAAAAAAACAAAGGTACAAATCGTAAGATAAATATAATGCCAAATTCTATATCTAGTTTCTGTGTAACTTGGTAATGCCATAATTATCCTAATTTAATGTTATCAACTCCAACCAATTTATTATAAATCCAATAAATAACCAAAACTCCTGTCAAAAGCATTAATCCCATCGCTGATGCAAAACTCCAATCAAGAGTTGTCTTCATATGAAATGCAATTTGATTACTTATTAAAGTTCCTGATGCTCCACCAACTAAAGCAGGGGTTATGTAGTATCCTATCGCTAAAATGAAAACTAATAAACATCCAGCTCCTATTCCTGGAATTGTTAAAGGAAAGTAAACTTTCCAAAAAGCAACGAAAGGTGTTCCACCTAATGATTTTCCTGCTCTCATTAAACTTGGTGATATTGTTTTCATGACACTATATAAAGGTAGAACCATAAAAGGTAATAATATTTGTGTCATAGCAACGTAAGTTCCAACTTTATTGTACATCATCTCTGGCCGGTTATCGTCTCCAACTAAACCAATCATTACAAAAAAATCATTTACCACTCCTTGCTGTTGCAACAAAATCATCCAACTTGCAGTTCTGACCAGCAAAGATGTCCAGAATGGGAGCAATACACAAATCATCAATAAATTGCTGTACTTCATCGGAAGTGTTGCAAGCAAATGAGCTATTGGATAGCCCATAAAAAAGCTAAAAAGTGTAACAAAAAATGCAATTTCTAATGTTCTAAGCCATAAAATTCTGTGAATTCTTCTGTCTTCGTCTACTTGAGCTATACTGCCATCTGAAGCAACATACATATCCATACCCTTCAAATATTTTGCCATTGTATAAGGAGGGGCAGTTCTTTTAATTGCTAACCAAAACTCTACATTTCTCCATCTCTTATGAATTTTGTTAATTTGTTCTTTTATACTAATACTTTCATCAATTTTATTTCTTTTTATTTGTCTAAAAAGTCTTTTAGTAATTGTATTAAAACCATTTTTTTCTTTATTTAACCTTTGTCCTAATTTTCCATGCTCTTGCTTCTCAACAAGTACTTTATAATCTTCATAAAATCCTCTATATACTTCTTCGGGTGGTAATTCCTCAAGGTTTTCCCATTTTTCCATTGCTTTGAAAGTTTTTGGAAGCATATTGGTAACCATTCTGTCATCAACACTCCTCATAAACATGTCGCCAATTGGAAATATATAAGTGATAACAAGAAATAATAGTAATGGAGCTACAAGAAGAAATGCTTTTATTTTATTCTTCTTTTCTGCTTTTTTTAAACTAACCTCTAAAGGTATTCCGTCAGTTGTTAATATTTGTTTTGTTTCAGAGCTCATAAAAAAATAGGGCGGTTAAAAATAACCGCCCTAAATATATTATATAAATTCAGTGTTTAAAACTGAAATTATAGTCCTGCTTTCATTGCTTCCCACTTCTCGCTGATTTCAGTATTGTTATCAGCCCAGAAGAATGGGTCTACTAAGAAATAATTCTTAGTGTTTGCAGGAGCTGTTGGCATTTGTGGCATCATTTCAGTTTTACCATCTTTGTACCAAGGCTCACCAGCAGTAATTACATCAAGAGATGATTTTCTGTATGGTGCATAAGCAATATACTTCGCACTACCAGCTAACATTTCTGTGTTAGTCATCATTGCAAGAGCTTTTTTAGCATCAGCTTCGTTTGGTCCACCTTTAACTAGTGCAAAGTATTCATAATCAAGACCTTGACCATCCCATACTTGTACAAGTGGTGCACCTTCACCAACTATTGCGTTAAAAAATCTTCCGTTCCAACCAGTTGCCATTACAACTTCACCACTCATTAAAAGTTCTGGTGGTTGAGCACCTGCTGACCAGAATACACATCCGCCATTAGGATCTGTACATAATTTTTTAATTTTATTCATCGCTCTGTCGATTCCACCGTCTTCTAGAAGTTTTCTGTAAACTCTAGTTCCGCCGTCACCTAGCTTAACACCATCTGCAGCTAAAGCGATTTCTAAATTAGTTAAAGCACTTTTATAGATTGCTCTTTTTCCAGGAAACTTTTTAGTATTAAAGAAATCTTTAATAGTCTTTGGAGTGCCTTTTAAATTGTTTTTGTTATAAGCATAGTTCCAAGAATATAAAATGTTACCTACAGCACATTCACTCGGCATTGGTGCAAAGAAATCTTCACTTGCTTTAGTTCCATCTGGTGCTGCTGGGAAATCTTTGTCAAAATCAAATTTAACAAATATTCCTTCGTCACATCCGTTAATAGTGTCGAATGCAAATACATCTATGATATCCCAAGTGATTGCACCTGCTTCTTTCTGTGCTTTGATCTCTGATAAACCACCAGAATAGTCAACCCAATTGATTTCTATTCCTAATGCTTTAGCAGTTGGATCACCATACCCTAGCTTTTGAGACTCTGTATAAGCTCCACCCCATGATGCTACAGTAACAGCAAAGGCTGAAGATGTTAGAGACACAACAAAAGAAAGAGCTAGTAATAATTTACTTATTTTTCTCATTATTCCTCCGTTTAAACGTTGATATAAATTAATTTATATAAGTAAAAGTACAACAAATAGGAATGATTAAGTCAACAGCTGATTTTGTCAGTAGTTACTTCTATTAGATGTAAATATTTTAAATAGGATTATTTTGGGTCTAATGCTCTAGCATCAACACTATTCCAGCCAATATT
>CACFJT010000029.1 GCA_902566705.1 uncultured Pelagibacteraceae bacterium | reverse complement strand
AATGATGATGCAAGAAGAGCTATTGATCTTTATTGTAACTTAATCAAAGAAACTATCTACAGTGCAAAAAATTCTATACCTTCAGTTGAAAACAAGAAGGATAAAGTTAAAGCTGACGATAAAACAAAAACTATTCAGGAATTAGATAGAGAAAAACTAGAAAAAAAATTTTCTAAAGATGATAAGGAGAAATTAAACTAATGAGTGATATAGAGAAGGTAAAAAAACTTAGAGAAGCAACTGGTGCTGGTTTTAAAGATTGTAACTTAGCTATTAAAGAGTCAAATGGTGATTTAGATAAAGCAATTGAAATTTTAAGAGTGAAAGGAATTTCAAAAGCATCAAAAAAAATGTCTAGAGACGCTAAAGAAGGTGTCGTTGTAGTTAGTGGAGATGAAACCAAAACTTCTGTGATTGAAATAAATTGTGAGACAGATTTTGTTGCTAAAAATGAAAATTTTATTAACTTCGTTAAAGAGTTAAGTGAATTAAATAATCAAAATAATTCAAATATTGAAGACTTAAAAGCATCTAAAATGAAAAATGGACAAACAGTTGATGACAATCTAGTAGCTTTAATTGCAAAAATTGGTGAAAAAATTACTATAGGAAAAGCTAAAACTATTCAAAATTCCAATGGAGTTAATAACCATTATCTTCATACAGTTGTAAAAGATAATGTTGCAAAATTAGCTGTTATGGTTTCTTTAGATACTAAAGACAATTCTGAAACAGTAAAAACATTTAGCAAACAACTATCAATGCATATTGCAGCATCAAACCCACTTGCCTTAGAGTCAAGCTCTATAGATCAGGCTATTATAGACAAAGAACAAGAGTTAGTTACTGAAGAATTAAAGAACTCTGGAAAATCTGAGGATATTGCAAAAAAAATTAGCTTAGGTAAAATGAACAAATTTAAAGAGGAAAATGCACTTTTAACACAGGCTTGGGTAATGGAACCTAAAAAGAAAGTTAAAGATGTATTAACTGAACTGTCTATAGCTGATTTAAAAATTAAAGAGTTTTATAGAATAAAGATTGGAGAATAAATGTTTGATGAGAAATCATACAGCCTCAAGATGGATAAAGCCATTGAGGTATTCTCAAAGGAGTTGTCTTCATTAAGAACAGGCAGAGCTAATTCATCAATGTTAGATTTAATTAAAGTTGATGTTTATGGTCAACAAATGCCTATTAATCAAGTAGGAAGTATTACAACGCCAGAACCGAGAATGATTAATGTTCAGATTTGGGATATAAATAATGTTCCTCTAGTTGATGCAGCGATTAAAAAATCTGACTTAGGATTAAACCCTCAAATTGACGGACAGTTGATAAGACTTCCTGTGCCTGAGCTTAATGAAGAGAGAAGAATAGAACTAAAAAAATTAATCAAATCTATTGGTGAAAAGTGTAAAGTTTCAATTAGAAATATAAGGAGAGAGGCAAACGAAGATTTAAAAAAAAAATTAAAAGATAAAGAAATTGGAGAGGATGATGAAAAAGCTTTTGAAAAAAAAGTTCAAATTATAACAGATAATCATATTAAATCAGTTGATGATAAAGTCTCCTCAAAAGAAAAAGAAATAATGACAATATGAACCCTATAAATCATGTAGCCATTATCATGGATGGTAATGGAAGGTGGGGCATGAAATATAAAAATTCTAGAAACGCAGGCCATAAAGCAGGATTAAAAACAGTTGAAAAAATTATCAAAGAAACAATTAAAAATAATATCAAATTTTTAACTTTATATGCATTTTCTACCGAAAATTGGAAAAGACCAAAAAAAGAAATAAATTACTTATTTAATTTACTAGAAAACTTTTTAATTAATAGAATTGATGAACTAGACAAACAAAATATTAAACTGAAAATAATTGGCAATAAACAATTTTCAAAAAGTTTAAATAAATTATTAATTTATTCTGAAAAAAAAACCAAAAATAATAAAAAACTACAAATTAATTTAGCTCTAAATTATGGGTCAAAAATTGAGTTAGTCAATGCATTTAAATCAATAATCAAAAATAAAGAGGTTATAAATATTAAAAATTTTACTAAACATTTACAGACAAAAAATATACCAGATCCTGATATATTGATTAGAACTGGAGACACAAATAGATTGAGCAATTTTCTATTATGGCAAATAGCTTACTCAGAAATTTTTTTTGAAAAGAAATTATGGCCTGCATTTAACGAAAAGGATTATAACAAAATAATAAAAAAATTTAAAAGAATAAAAAGAAATTTTGGTGGTATTTAAGTGAGTTTAAATTTATCAAAAAGAATTGTTACATCACTTACTCTTTTAGTTATTTTATTTGTTTGTATATTGCTAAATAAATTTTTGTGGTGTTATCTTTTACTTGTTATATCGATAATAGCGTTTAATGAGTTTAACAATTTAACTAAAAAAATATACAAAAGAAAAAAAAATAAAATTTATTTGTTTAATTTAATTTCATTCTTGTATTTATCTTTTTTTATTTTTGCTGCCTATGATGTTTATAATACATCTGTTTTAAGTTTGTTATTTGTTGTATCAATATGTATTTTTTCAGATACAGGTGGTTATGTTGTGGGAAAATCAATTGGTGGTAAAAAATTAACCAAAATTAGTCCTAATAAAACTATATCTGGAAGTATTGGCTCTTTTATATTCTCACTAATTCCAGTTATAATATTTGTACAGTTAAATAATAAAAATTATGAATTCGTCACTCATGACAATATGTATTTAATTTTTATTTGTTTATTTTTATCTTTAATATGTCAACTAGGTGATTTGTTTATTTCTTTTTTTAAAAGAAAGGCTAAAATAAAAGATACAGGCACCATTCTTCCAGGACACGGTGGACTGTTAGATAGAATAGATGGTTTTATTTTTGTTCTACCAGCATCATTTATACTTATTAAATTAATTAACTAAAAATGAAAAAAAAAATTGCAATATTAGGCTCTACAGGATCAATAGGAAAAACTTTATTAAATATAATTGATAAAGATAAAACTAATTTTGAGGTAGTACTTTTGTCTGCTAATAAAAATTATTTAACATTACTCAAACAGGCAAAAAAGTACAAAGTTAAAAATTTAATAATAACAGATTTTAAAACTTATAAAATTGTTAGTAATCAAAATAAAAAATCTAAATATAAAATATATAATAATTTTGAGTGTTTTAAAAAGATTTTTAAAAAAAAAATAGATTATTCAATGTGTGCTATAACAGGCTTAGATGGATTAAAGCCTACAATAAATATTATTAAATTTACGAAAAAAATTGCAATTGCAAATAAAGAATCAATAATTTGTGGCTGGAATTTAATTCAAAAGGAATTAAAAAAAAATAAAACTAAATTTATACCAGTTGACTCAGAGCATTTTTCTATATGGTATGGTCTTAAATACAATAACGATTTGATTGATAAAATTTTTTTAACAGCTTCTGGAGGACCTTTTTTATATTTACCTTACTCAAAATTTAAAAATATCAAAATTAAAGATGCTCTTAATCATCCTAACTGGAAAATGGGAAAAAAAATAACAATAGACTCAGCTACTATGATGAATAAAGTTT
Organism: uncultured Pelagibacteraceae bacterium; assembly: GCA_902566705.1. GTDB lineage: Bacteria > Pseudomonadota > Alphaproteobacteria > Pelagibacterales > Pelagibacteraceae > Pelagibacter. The sequence continues at coordinate 38 of CACFJT010000029.1, read as the reverse complement.
TTGAAATAATAGAAGCAAAAAAGATATTTAATTTAAAT
>CACFJT010000028.1 GCA_902566705.1 uncultured Pelagibacteraceae bacterium | reverse complement strand
AAAATCATTGCAGGTCGCATAATGTAAAAAAACAATCTTTTTTCCATCACCTCAAATATATCTGTTGCTTCTTTTTTCTCTTTATTTTCAACGTGATAAACAAAGATCCTTGGAAGATACAAAAGACCAGCCATCCAAGAAATAACAGCAATCAGATGTAAAGATTTAAGTAATAAATACCAATTCATTTATCAAATATTTTTTTCAATTAAAGATTTTAATAAAAGGATATGATCATCATTATCATTTAAGCAAGGAACCATGTCAAAATTTTCTCCACCGGCATTAACAAAACTCTCTTTACCCTGAATTAAAATTTCCTCCAGAGTCTCGACACAATCAGATGAAAAGCCTGGGCAAATTGTAAGAATATTTTTGATTCCTTCTTTGGGCAAGTTCTCTAAAGTCTTATCAGTATATGGTTGAAGCCATTCCTGTGGACCAAATCTTGATTGAAATGTGGTTTTAATTTTAATTGAATTAAATTTTTCTGATATCAGTCTTGTGGTTTTATGACAGTAACAATGATAAGGATCACCTTTATCAAAATATTTTTTTGGTATACCGTGATAAGAAGATATAATTAAATCAGGCTTCCAATTTATTTCATTGATTTTTCTTTTAATAGAATTAACAAGTGCGTCAATATAAAGGGGATCAGACTCATAATGTGGTATTATTTTCAGAGAAGGTTGCCATCTCATTTTCATTAGAGTTCTGTAAACTTCATCACAAACTGTTGCCGTTGTAGCTGCCGCATATTGTGGATAAAGAGGAAGTACGACTAAATTTTCACACCCGATTTCATGTAATTTATGGATCTTGTTTTTGATGCTTGGATTTCCATATCTCATTGCAAAATCTATGATGAGATTTTCTTTTGAAATAGAATCTGAAATTTTTTCACTTTGCTTTTTTGTATAAAAAAGAAGTGGAGAAATGTTTTCATTTTTCATCCAGATTTTTTTATAGGCTTTAGCAGTTTTAGAAGGTCTAAAATTTAAAATAAACAAATTTAAAATTATTTGCCAAATTATAGGATTTACTTCAATAACTCTTCTATCAGAAAGAAACTCTTTTAAATATTTTCTTATATCGAACCAACTAGTAGAATCAGGTGTACCTAAATTAATTATAAGAACGCCTGTTTTTCCGTATTTTATAGGGGGGTGGCTTTTGTCTATCATTTAGTAATTTTTTACAATTTTAATTAAATTTTCTACCATTATAGGGTTCGTTTCAGGCAAAATACCATGGCCGAGATTAAATATATATGGATGGTCTTTAAAAATTTCCAGGTATTTGAAGGCTTCTTTCTTTAAATTTTCATAATCAGTTAAAAGTATTTTAGGGTCTAAACCACCTTGGACAGGTATTTTTATATCTTTTAATATTTTTTTAGGATCAACATTATAGTCAATGCTAACAGCATCTGGTTTAACAATATCACAGAATTCTTTATAGTTTTTTATTTCTCTTGGGAAACATATCACTGGTACATTTAAAGATTTTACAAAATTTACCAAACTTAATGTTGGGGTATAAATATAATTTGGCAAATCTTTTTCTTCCAATAACCCAGCCCAACTATCAAAAATTTGAATTATATTTGCACCGTTATCAACCTGATTTTTGATGTGTACTTTTAAAAATTTTTCAATAATTAATAAAATTCTATTTATTAAAAAATTGTCTTTAAAAAAATCTTTTTTTAAATGCTTTTTAGGTGATTGTTGGTTAATCATGTAAACTAATAGCGTCCATGGAGCTCCAGCAAATCCAATAGTATTTTTATCATTTAAATCTGGGTTTGAGCTAACTCTTTTTATTGCCTTATATACACGATGTATTTTTTCCACAAAGTCAATTTCGTCAACTTTTGCAATTTGATTTAAATTTAATTCTCCTAGTCTTGGTCCAAAATTTTTTTCAAATTTCACTTTTTGACCCAAACCATATGGTAGCATTAAAATATCTGAAAATATTATTGCAGCATCTAGATCAAATCTCTTTATTGGTTGCAATGTTATTTCCGAAGACAAATAATCATTTAAACATAAATTAATAAAATCAGAATTTTTTCTTCTAATTTCTCTAAATTCTGGTAAATATCTTCCTGCCTGTCTCATGATCCATATAGGATTAAATGAAGTTTCTTTGTTAATTATTACTCTGTTCAAAGGTCTCATAAATAAGTATTATTAATTATTGTAGTTGTAATATATCCTGTGAATAAAGGTGATTATTTTTTATAAACATATATCCACAGTTTACCAACACCCTTTGAAAGCAAAACTGTTTAAAATGAAGCTTTTTGACTATGTTAATTTTTGTGGATTGTTTAAACCTATTTATTAATATTGTTAATAAAAACTAAATTTTACAAAAAATTATTTATAAATATTAAAATTGTACAAACTAAGGAAAATAATACAGTATTACTAACAATTTACACATGAGTAATACATATCAAATTTATTTAATATCTGATTCTACAGGTGAAACTTTAGATAGAATTTTTTTGGCATTAAAAGCACAATTTTTAAATATACAATATAAAGTACATTCTTATTCTTTTACTAGAACTGAAAATCAAATTCTAAAAATTTTAGAGGACGCAAAAAAAAATGAAAATTCAATAATTTTATATACGATTGTGGATAACAACTTAGCCAAATATCTTGCAAACGTGAGTAAAGATAAAAATATTCCCTGTTTTGGTGTTTTAGGAAATTTAATTTTAAATTTTTCAAAAATATTAAATCAAAAAGCAACACACGAGCCAAGTGGTCAACATATATTGAATGATGAGTATTATGATAGAATTGAAGCAATCCAGTTTACAATGAATCATGACGATGGAAATTTAATAAACGAAGTAGACAAATCAGATATTATTCTTGTGGGCGTAAGCAGAACAAGCAAAACACCAACATCTATCTATTTAGCTAACAAAGGCTTTAAAACTTCAAATATTCCGTTAGTAAATGAAAATTCTTTGCCAGAGTCTCTCAAAAAAAATCCCCAAATTGCTTGTGTCGTAGGATTAAGCACAGAGCCAGAAAGGTTGGCTGATATAAGAAAGAATAGAATGAATTCTTTTAAAGAAACAGAAAATATTCAATACACAGATTTAGAAAATATTAAAAAAGAGGTTTTGGAGGCAAAAAAAACATTTCAAAAATATAAATGGCCACAAATAGATGTAACTAGAAAATCGGTCGAAGAAACGGCGGCATCCATAATTAAAATTCATGAAATATATTTAAACAATGTCAAATAAAATTATTCTTGCTTCAAAAAGCGAGGTCAGAAAAGATATTTTAGATAAAAATGATATAGAATGTATCGTTGAACCATCAAACGTAGATGAAGACCCAGTTAAAGAAAGCCTATTAAAAGAAAATACAAATTCTGAAATAATTTCAAAAAATCTAGCCGAATTGAAAGCAAACAAAGTTAGTATGAAAAAAATCGATGAAATAGTATTAGGAGCAGATAGTGTGATAGATTTAGAGGGAGAACTGATATCTAAACCAGAAACCAGACAAGAGGCAATGAAAATATTGAGAAAACTTAATGGTAAATCACATTTTTTAATTAGTTCTGTTTGCATATCAAAAAATGGATCTAT
>CACFJT010000027.1 GCA_902566705.1 uncultured Pelagibacteraceae bacterium | reverse complement strand
CATACATATGATCTGAAATTAATTCTTTCGAAATGTTTGCAATGTTTGGACCAATAAAGGCCGAACCTATTCCTGCTAACAAAATGATAGAAATTGCTTTTGGTGCATAATCCTTATCCACGACCTCGACTGCTGCAAAACGATATCTAGCAATCAATATAAAACAGGAAGAAGTTTTTTTGAGCTTATCTCACAACCTAGATTTTTACAGGCACTTATAGCTTCAGCTTTTGCATATGCAGTAATGACTTTTTTAATGACAGCAACTCCCATAAGTATGCATTTGATGGAGAAAATAAGTTTATCCAAGACTGGATTTGTTATTCAGATTCATATAGCAGCCATGTTTTTACCTTCATTAATTACAGGAAATTTAATTAAAAGGTTTGGTCATAGTAAAATTATGCATATGGGAGTTTTATTATTTTTAATCACAATAATTACTAGTTTGTTTGAACAAAATTTTATTAATTATATGATTGCTCTTATTTTTCTAGGGCTAGGATGGAATTTTTTATTTATATCAGGAACAAGTCTACTTGTTTTGTGTTACAGAGAAGAGGAGAAATTTAGAGCTCAAGGATATAATGATTTAATTGTTTATTCTATACAAGCAGCAGCGAGTTTGTCTGCTGGGGTGTTTCTAAGCTTAACTAGCTGGAAAACTATGAATTTAATTTGTTTGATTTTTCTAATTATCATAGCTCTATCTACCATAAGAGCTGACTTAAAAAAAAACCCCAGTAATTAAATTACTGGGGTTTTTTGAATTAAGATAAAAAATTATCTTTGTTTTTTAGTTTTGAATTTTCCACCTTTAATTTCTTGTTCTAAGAAAGAACCTTCGGCTTCACCAACACTAGTAAAAGTTACTCCAGTAGCACCTTCGTAATTAATCTTTTTACCTTTTGCTAGTAAGTCTAAACCTTTCTTAAGTTCACCTGGATAAATTTTAGTTCCAGGAGCATTAGCAACATCCATTACATTTTTTGCAATTGATGCTCTGTCAGCAGAGTTACCTGCTTGCATTGCAAGAACGATTAAAGCAGCTGCATCGTAAGATTCACCTGTGTAAGGACCAGAAGCTTCTACACCTCCAGCTTTTGCAACTTCAGCAAATATACCTGCACCTTTACCAGTAGAACCTGGTAATGATCCGAATGATTTACTTAAATCTTTTCCGAACGCATCAACTAAAGATTGACCAATCATACCATCTGATAAAATAAATCTATCAAACGCACCAGAGTCTAAAGAAGCTTGAATAATTCCTTTTCCTCCTTGGTCAAGATAACCAATAACTGCTACAGCATCACCACCAGCAGATGCAAGAGTTGCTACTTCAGATGAGTAATCTGCTTTTCCATCTTCGTGAGCAGTTACAGTTGTAACTTTAATACCATGAGCTTCAACTGCCGCTTTGTAAACATCAGCTAAACCTTTACCATAGTCATTGTTAGTATAAGTGATTGCAACACTTTTTACTTTTCTGTCTTTAGTTATATCAGCTAAAATTTGACCACCTCTAGCATCTGATGGAGCAGTCCTAAAGAAATACCCTTTGTCATCTAGAGTTGTTAATCCTGGAGAAGTAGCTGAAGGTGAAATCATCACTACACCATTTGGTACAGCAACGTTAGTTGCAATAGCACCAGTTACACCTGAACAGTCTGCTCCCATAATTGCAGCTACACCACCTGAAATTAAACTTTCAGCTGCAGCTGTTGCCGCTGCTGAGTCAACACAAGTTGAGTCTGCTCTTACTGGCTCAATTTTTTTTCCACCTAATAGTGAACCTGAATCAGATGCTTCTTTAAACGCAAGCTCTGCAGATGCAGCCATAGCTGGAGTTAGAGATTCAATAGGACCAGTGAAACCTAAGATGATCCCCATTTTAATCGAATGTCCGTCTGCCATTACATTTGAACCAAAACTTGATACAAACATAAATACAGCGATAAATAGTTTTCTCATTATCTTCCTCTTTATTGTTAACAATTTATAAAAGCCAATTTAAGTATGAATACAATTAATATTCAATGACAAAATTATCCTATTTTAAATGGGTTAATTGATAAGGATTATCTTATTGCGAATGGGTCTAGAGAAGGTTCGTCTGATGTGTAGAACCAAGTTGTTTTTACTCTTGTGTAGTCTTTAATTGAGTCAATTCCTGCTTCTTTTCCATATCCGCTATCCTTGATACCCCCAAATGGAGCTGAAGGTGAAATTAATCTATAAGTATTTACAAATGTTATTCCTGCTCGAATAGCATTAGATACCCTCATGCCTCTTGCAAGATCACTAGTATAAACACCTGAAGAAAGACCATATTGGTTATCGTTCATTAATTCTATTACCTCTTTTTCAGTATCAAATTTCATCACCGATAAAACAGGTCCGAAAAGTTCATTTTCAGCAGCTGGTAAATTATGATTTTCACACTCAATAATTGTTGGCGGGAAATAATAACCTTCATTTGAAAAAGGATGTCTTTTACCACCACATTTAATTTTTCCACCTTGTTCGATAGTTAATTTAATATTTTTTTCTATTACTTCTAGTTGTTTAAAGTTACTCAAGGGACCCATTTCAGTATCAGAGTCCATTGGAGCACCTATTTTAATTTTTTCCGCTCTTGATGCTAATTTATCTAAAAATTCATTATAAATTCCTTTTTGCAAGTACAACCTTGAACCTGCTATACAGCTTTGACCACTTGCTCCAAATATTCCAGCAGTTATTCCATTAATTGCATTTTCTTGTTTAGCATCATCAAAAACAGCTACAGGACTTTTTCCACCTAACTCTAAACTTACCTCGGATAAATTTTCCGCAGAGTTTCTAATTATATGTCTTGCAGTTTCAGGACCCCCTGTAAAAGCTACTTTCTCAACTAAGTTGTGAGTAGTTAAAGCTTTACCGCACGGATCTCCAAAACCAGAAACTACATTCACCACACCTTTTGGTATTCCAGTTTCTTCAACTAACTTCGCAAACTCAAACATAGTTGCTGGCGCTAATTCAGAACATTTAATTACAACCGTATTACCCATAGCTAAAGCAGGAGCAACTTTTGTTGCAGTTAAAAACATTTGAGAATTCCAGGGAATGATGGCTGCAATAACACCTATTGGAATTCTTGTTGTGATCGCTTGAATATTTGGTTTATCGATTGGAAGAACTGTGCCTTCAACTTTATCAGCTAAACCTGCATAGTAATCATAATATTCTGCAATGTATTTTGCTTGTTGATAAGTTTCTCTGTACAGTTTTCCCGTATCAATTGTTTCAATTTTTCCTAATAATTCAGAATTTTCTCTTAGTTTACTTCCAATGGCTCTTAAATATTTTGCTCTATCCCTTGCAAGCATCTTTGGCCATTCACCTTCAAAAGCTTTTTGTGCAGCTTTTACAGCTCTATCCACATCACTTGCGCTAGCTTCAGGTACTACAGCCCAAGGTTTATTATTTTCTGGATTTAAAGTTTCAAAAGTTTTTTTTGTATCAGAGTCAACCCACCGACCATCAATAAACATTTGATATTTTTTTAATTCAGGCATTATTTATATGTCTCATTATTGCATTATTTACTTCGTCTGCATATTCAATAGTGCATAGATGTTTGCCATTTTTGATTTCAACATACGTTGAATTTTGTATATCTTTATTTAAATTTTTCGACATATCAGGTGTAGATCCTGGATCATCTGATCCTGTTATTATTAAAGTATTTGTTTTTATTTTTTTTATATTTTCAAGATTGTCCTTATAGTTTGCAAACACCTCATAAGATTTAATAAAATTTTCCTGATCAATTCCTTTCTTATTAAGAGTTTTCATAAACTCATCATATAACTCAGGATTTTGCCTAAGGTATTTATCTGAAAACCATCTCTTCATTGCCATTTGAGATATTGGCATATTTTTTTTTGCTAAATTCACTCTATCGATTACGTTTTGTCTTTCTTCTTCTGTCCTTTGGTATGTAGTGGATATTAGAGTTAAGGAATTTAAATAATTTTCATATTTTGAGGCAAATTCAATTGCAATTAAAGATCCGATAGAAAAGCCAATTAAATTAAATTTCTTTATCTTTAGGTTATTTACTAAATTTGATAATTGATCAGTAAAATTTTTCATTGATAAATTTGGCTCTTTAAATGGAGTTTTCCCATGTCCTAACAGATCGTAAGTTATAAATGAATTGTTCTTAAAAAATTCAATTTGTGGTTTCCACATTTGCTGATTTAAACCAACGCCATGAATAAAAATTATTGGTAAAGAATTTTTATTATTAAAG
>CACFJT010000026.1 GCA_902566705.1 uncultured Pelagibacteraceae bacterium | reverse complement strand
ATTACTTAAATCTCTACCAACAGAAATTGTATTTTTATTTAAATTTTTAGAACCAAAAAAAACTATCATTATTTGAAATTTCCAGATCTTTAAAATCCTTTTCCAAATAGCCTTTTAGCAAAACTCCTTTTGTGCCATTTTTATGAAAAATAACTGCTTCTCCATCATTTGATAAAACGCCTTTAGCAAAATCTTTATCTGATAATGAAGCTAACGGTTTATCATAGGGTTTGACAACCGCATGAGCATTAAAACCAACTATCTTGTCAATTAATTCAGTTCTAAATCCATTCATGACAGACATTACGATGATAAGAACTGCAACACCAAGGCTTATACCAATAAAAGAAAAAATTGATATAACATTTAAAAAACCATCTTTTTTTCTGGCTTTTAAAAACCTAAAAGTAATTTCTTTTTCTAAAGTAGAAATCAAATTGAATTTTTTCGTTTAGTTATAATTTCTATAATTTTTCCTAGTGGTAAATTTTGAGTTTCTTCACCAGTTTCTTTAAACTCTAATAAATCACCTTCGCTTTTCTTACCAATAATAATTTGGTATGGAGCTCCAATTAAATTCATTTTTTTAATTTTAGATGAAAAATTTTCATCTGTATCATCAACGATTGCATCAATATTATTTTTGAGCAATTCTTTGTTAGTGTTATATGCTTTATCTAAAGCTGATGTGTCATTTTTATTTATCATAGGTATTATAGCAATGTCATAAGGTGCAACAGACAATGGCCATTTCATGATTTCATTTTTATCATCATATTTTGCCTCAATTATAGCCCCTACTAACCTTGATACACCAATTCCATAAGAACCCATTTTAACAAAATCTTTCTTTCCTCCTGGTAAATCGACTGATGCACCCATTGGTTTTGAATACTTATCACCAAAATAAAATATATGACCAACTTCAATACCTTTTGTTATCAATTGATTTTCTTTAGAAACAATCTTTTCAAATTCTTCTTTATTAAACTTTTCATCGGTTACAGCATAGAATTGTTCATATTTTTTTCTCATATTCTCTAATGATATTTTTTCTATTTCAGTATCATCACTATCAAGATCAAATATTCTTTTATCTGTAAAAATTTTACTTTCTCCAGTATCAGCAAGAATAATAAATTCATGAGATAAATTTCCACCTATAGGTCCTGTATCAGCAGCCATTGGTATTGCTGTTAGAGATAATCTTTTAAATGTTCTTAAATAAGAAAGAAAGAATTTATTATAAGAATAAAAAGCTTCCTCATCAGATACATCAAATGAATAAGCATCTTTCATATAAAACTCTCTACCACGCATAATTCCAAATCTAGGTCTAATTTCATCTCTGAACTTCCATTGAATATGATACATAAGTTGTGGGAGTGATTTATAAGATTTTATTGAAGATCTAAAAATTTCAGTAATTTGCTCTTCATTGGTTGGCCCATATAACATTTCTCTATTTTGACGGTCTGTTATTCTCAACATCTCTTCGCCATAATCGTCGTAACGACCACTTTCTTTCCAAATTTCACTAGATTGTATTGTTGGCATTAATATTTCTTGGGCTCCTATTTTATTTTGCTCTTGTCTAACAATATCCTCTATTTTTTTCATTACTTTAAAACCCAAAGGCAACCATGAGTAAATTCCTGCAGATGCTTGCTTAATCATGCCTACTCTTAACATTAGTTGGTGAGATTTAATTTTTGCCTCTGAGGGATTGTTTTTTAATATCGGTATAAATGAATTTGATAAAAGCATCTTAATTAATCATATTTCTTAAATTTAAATATTCAAATTTAATTAATAAGTAAATTATGATGAAAATTACAGTAGTAATTCCAGTGCAATAAAGGAATTTTTTCATCATTTTAGGATTTTCAGGTGATCCTGGATCCTCACCATCAATTTTTACTGTCTTTGTTCGATTTACATCAATAGGCAAAATAGCAAAAAAAACTATCCACCATATAATTATATAGATAATAGCTAAGCCTGTTAAACTCATTAAATTCTTACTAAATTGATATTGGTAAAAGGTTTTTTTCCTGTTCTATCTTTGGAAAATTTTCTGCAAGCAATTTTTAATGCATCAATAAGATTGTGTTCTTGTTGTTTGTTACCAATTTTAAAAGTTCTAGTAGTTTTCTCTATTTCCTCTTCTAACCCATAAACAAAATCATCTCTATCATCTACAGGTAAACCACGAAATGAAAGTATAGGATTATTGTGTATATTTCCTTTAGGTGTAATCATTATTGTTACCTCTAGATATCCATTTGCACTTAAATTTTTCCGATCTTTTATTGATTGTGAATCAGGATCCACACTAACATTACCATCCAAATAAAGTCTTCCACTTGGAGCCTTGTCATACACCTCGGGTTTTTCTCCTGGATATAACTTAACAATATCACCATTTTCTACTTGGACTGGATGTGGTACTTGCATTTCTTTTGCAAAATTAATGTGTTCTATCATGTGCCTATGTTCACCATGTACAGGTATTACGCACCTAGGTTTGACCCATTGATACATTTCTTTAAGGTCTTCTCGATTTGGATGACCAGAAACGTGAACAAATTCAGTTTCTTCAGATATTACTTCTATCCCATCCTTAACAAGTTGATTGTGAAGTTTGTATAGCTTTTTTTCATTACCAGGTATGATTTTTGAAGAAAAAATTACAGCATCATCTTTTTCAATAAAAACATCAGGATGAACATAACTAGAAATTCTCATCATAGCACCCATTGGTTCACCTTGGCTTCCAGTACATAAATATACAATTTTTTCTCTTGAGAAATTTTTAGCTTCTCTTGGATCAATTGGTTCAATTGTATTTTTTAAATATCCACATTGACGCGCAGCTTTATAAATCCGATGCATAGATCTACCAACTAATGAGATTTGTCTTCCTGTCTGTTCTGCACAATAAAAAGCTGTCTCCATTCTGGCTACATTTGAAGCAAAGGACGTTATAATAACTCTTTTTTTTAATCGAGACATAACGTTTAACATATTTTTTCTTACATCTAATTCTGAACCTGATCTTCCAGCACTAAAAACATTTGTTGAGTCACAAATCATTGCTAGTACACCTTCTTCTCCAATTTCCTTCAATCTTTTTTCGTTTATATTGTCTCCAATTAAAGGATTTGGATCTACCTTCCAATCTCCAGTATGCAATATAACTCCTGAAGGAGTTTTTATTCTAAGTCCGTTTGGTTCTAATATAGAATGAGTTAAAGTAATGTATTCAATTTCAAATGGATCCAAAGCAACTTTTCCATTTAACTCAACAATATGTAAATCATTGGTTATGTCGATTTGTTTTTCCTTAAATTTTTCTCTGATTAATACAGCTGTGAATGGAGTTGCAAAAATTTTACATTGTAATTTTGGCCATAAATGTGCAATAGCTCCAATGTGATCCTCATGAGCATGCGTTAAAACAATTCCCAATAAATTATCTTTTCTCTCAACTATAAACCCAGGATCTGGATAAATTAAATCAATACCTGGAATAGTATCATCTGCAAATGTTACTCCTATATCGACCATTATCCATTTATGATCACTAGGCTGTCCATAACCAAACAAATTCATGTTCATACCGATTTCACCTGATCCGCCTAAAGGACAAAATAGTAGTTCATCTTTCATATCATTTAATTAATTTAGAAATTTTAATTAAGCCATTAATTGTAATATCTTGGTTGTGACTTGCTCTCGTTTTTATTGAGTTTTTAAATAAATTTGAAAATCCTCCAGTAATTATTACTTTAAAAGATTTTCCGGTCTCTTTCTTAATTAAATTAATAATATTGTCAATTAAACCGGCGTAACCCCAAAAAAAGCCTGATCTAACGGCTGAAATCGTATTATTACCAATAACTTTACTAATTTTTTTTAAATTTATTTTTGGAATTAAAGTTGCTTTGTCGGACAAAGTATTTAAAGACAATCTCACGCCTGGAGCAATAATTCCTCCAAAATAAGTATTTTTAACTAATACGTCAAAAGTTGTTGCTGTTCCAAAATCTAAAATTATAAAATTGTTTTTATTATTCATTAAGCTTATAGCATTAGTAATTCTATCTGAGCCTACTTGTTTATAATTTACTTTGATTTTTATAAGTGATTTTAAGTTTAATTTTTTGACTTCAATGCATTTTGGTTTAGCTTTTTTCGATAGAAATTTTTTAATTATATAAAATGTTTTAGGCACAACACTGCAAAATAATATTTTTTCAATTTTATTAAATTGAATTTTATTTTTTTTAAATAAACTATTTAACTGATTGTTGTTTATAGATTTTG
>CACFJT010000025.1 GCA_902566705.1 uncultured Pelagibacteraceae bacterium | reverse complement strand
AACAAGTTTAGGAATATTTAAAAAATTTGAATAAAGAGCAAGGTGTACCTTAATGTTTTTAAATAAAAGATTAGAATTATCTAGTTCCAAATTTATAGTAGAATTATAAAAACTTGAAAAAAAAATTTCAAAAAAACTTAATACGTTATTTCCAGTTTCATTGACTGCAAATTTAGAAATTTCAAAACCAGTTAAATATTGATTTATTAAAACTAATATTAATATGTTAATAATACCAATAAAAGCTACTATCAAAAAATCTTTATATTTTTTTTGAATTAATAAATAAATTGCAAATGCTGACAAAAAAACAATATGTTGAAGTCTAAAAATTATCCCGATACATAAGAATATTGAGAATAAAATGCTTTTATCAAAAAAATTTCGGTCTTTTTTAATATAATTATTAATTTTTAAAAAACTAAATATTAAACATGGATAATAAAAAGTCTCATTGTAAAAAGATGATGCAGAAATTAGATAGTCATAATTAAAAAATATTAATAAAGGTAAAACTATAGAATAAATTTTTTTATTAGTGATATTGTTATAACTAAAACGATACAATTTTCTAAGAAGTATAGTCCATATTATTGCTAAAATTATTATGTAAGCTACAACCCAGAAAAATTTAAAAAAAAACAGTAAAACTGATAAAATTAATGTACTTCCAATTTGAGTAGTCGGGAAAGCCTTAACATTCTCATCGATTGTTCTTGTTACATCAATTAAAACATTATTTTCAAGTAAAAATTTTGCAGACGTCAAATACAAAACACCATCGTTTGGAATTTTAAAAGTATAATTAAGTAGAATTAAAAATGAAAATAAAAATGAAATAAAAATAAAATTATATCTTGTATAATTATTTTTAATCATAAAGTAGTTTTGATATTATTTCATAATATAAATAATGACCTTCTTTAGATAAATGAACCGCATCAGTATAAAATCTTCCAAAGTTGTTCATTGTTTTTTGATCAAAATGTTTTGAAATGTCTATTAATTCAATATTATTCAATTGTATTTGATTTAATAGTTGTGTCCTATTTTTATTTCCCTGAATATCTTTTTTAGATAAAACTGACTTTATATAATCTGAATTAGGGCTATAAACAAAAATTAATCTGCTATTTATATCTTTAAGTTTTTCATTTAATAACACTAATTGTTCAATTGAATATTTAATAGTAGTCTCATTATCTTTTTTTATAAATTTTTTGTTTTGTTCATATCCATCCTCACTGGCTGAATAATTTTTTTCATTTAATTTAAATAAACTCAATTTAAAAAAACTTACTAAGGCAAATTTATCTTTTTTTTTAAAAAATAAATTTTGCTCACTTTTTCTTAAGTTTCTAGTAAAACAATCTACAATACAGGTTAAAATATAATCAGAATTTTTTTTATAAATATTATGAAAATCAATAAAATTGATCATATTAGGAATACCCCAACCATTTGCAGATATATTTAAATAATTTTTTCCTAACTTATTGGCAATTAAATAAGCAAAAGTCTCTTCATTACTAACTACACTACCTCCATAAGTAACTGAGTCTCCAAGAAAAAAAAGATCTGAATTATTAAAATTAAAATTTGTTGGATTTCGATTACCTAAATTATCTAAAGATATTAATTTATTAAACCTGCTTAGAAACTTTTGGTTTGGTTCATGATAATAACCATAATAATTGCTTGAATAATAGATTGTTAGTTTATTAAATCCAAAAAATCTAAGAGTTACTTCTACAGAAATTAATGAAATAAGGATCGAAACCAAAATAATAATTAAATTTTTTTTTTTCATATCACTCTCCACCGGAGATAGACAATATTTGATTCGTAATAAATGTATTTTTTTTAGATGATAAGAAATATATATAATTTCCTATTTCCTCAGGTTGACCAATTCTACCAATTGGTATTTTAGCAATTCTTGATTTAAGATTTTTTTTACTAATTTTTTTATGAATTTTTGTATCTGTTACTCCAATTCTTAGCACATTATACAAAACATTTTTGTTTGATATTTTTTTGTAATGTTGAGGAATAAATTCTAGACAATGTTTAGCGAGAGAGTAGGTATAGGTATTTTTACCTCCACCAAATTTCACACCTATTGAGGAACAATGTAAAATTCTTCCAAAATTATTTTTAACCATTTTTAAAGATATATAATTGGAAATAAGTACTGGAAAAATAAAATTAATCCTTAATGAATTTTCTAAATTTTTATAATTGGCATTAATTATTTCTTTATTGTCAATATATCCAATCAAATTTATAAAAGAGGAGAAAGTTACGTTCTTAATTTTTTTTATAAATAATTTATAATTTTGAATTTTATTCAAATTACATTTTAAATATTTCACATTTTTTGATGAGTGTTTGGGTTTTGTCTTATTGTAATGAAGATATACTGTGTATCCGTCATTAATAAAACATTTAACAACACTTTTTCCTATATCTGAACTTGAGCCTAAAATTAATACATTTTTATTCATTTTAATATTTTGATTCTTTAGACATTTTAAAAACTGACACTGCTTGATATACACTATATATAATGGATATTAAACTTAATAAATTAATCTTTATATTTTCTATATTTTCAATCCATCTAATACCGTTTGCAAATAAATTTGCATTTGAAACTTTACCTATTACTATTTTATTTTTTGTAGCTTGGATAATATTTTTTACAGATACAAGTTTTAAAAATTTTTTAGAGTCAAAAAAAATTATTATTTTATTAATCTTTTATCTAATTTTATTTTATATTTTAATGATATGGAAAGAACAAAATTATTTGATTGAATTAATTAAATATTTAATTGGTCCAACAATTTTATTATTTTATTTACAAATAAAAAAATATTTTGGATTTAATGAAATTATTTTATTTGGTGTTGGAATAATATTACTTTATTTTATTTTTTATTTTAAAATTCCAATTTTATTTGAAACAAGTTGTGGAACACTTGAATTTTTTATAAAAAGATTAGATTGTTTAAACACACAAAATTTAAACAGACCCTTTTTAATAAGTCCAGAACCCTCTTACCTTGCATTAATGCTATCTTTTTACTTAATTATATTTAATCATTTTAAAGAAAATATTAATGAAAACAAAAAAAAAGATACTAACTTATTTTGTAGAGTTATTAATATGTTTTATTATTTATCAAACCTCTTCGAGAGTAGGCTTCATATTTTTAATTTCATATTTAGTATATAAAATTTATTTATTAAAAATTTACAAAAATTACCTGATTATTATCTCTATTTTTGTAATAACTATTTTTTTTATAATATTTCCTAATACAAGTTTAAATAATAATAATTTGATCTCAAGTAGGAGTGTATTAAATATTGACAATATAACATCTCGTTTTAACGAATTTCTATCTCCTGTCTTTACAATTAATTGTAATGTAATTTATACTTGCTATTACGAAAATAATTTACTCTCTATAATCAATGTATCAGAGCCAACTGGATTTGTAAGAATTTTTCATAATATACTATCTATAAAAGGTTCTACTGAAAATAATTTTGTTGGTTATGGACATGGCGCTTACTCTGATATTTGGTATCAACATGCAAAGGATTTTAATTATACTCATCTAATAAAAATTAATGAAGTTATGTCACAATGGCACCCAAATATTGAAAATAAAAAACAATATATTCAGAACTATTTTTTTTCTATTTTACACGATGGTGGAATTATTCCAGCTGTTATGTTAATTTTTTTAATTGTAAAATCTTTAGCAAATATAATCAAAGAAAAATATGTTTTTGGATATATTATCTTTTTTTATATTTTAATAACTTTTTTTTTCCAAAGTACAATTACTAGTCCCTATCCATGGTTAGCTTTAGCAATTATTCTTTTTCATAAAAAAAAATATGCATAAAATTTTATACATAATGCCCAATAAAAAGAAAGAATTCAGTGGAATTTACAAATACAATATTGGGCTAGTCAAACTTTTAAAAAAAAAATCAACTATAAAAATCATTTATACAGGAAAAACAGGGTCATATTTTATAACTATGTTATATAAATTTGTTTTTATTCCTTTTTTTTTGATCTTTAATTCATATAAGTTTCATAGTGTAATATACCCAGAAGAGGGTTACGCATTTTTAAGAACATTTTCGTTTTCAAAAAAAAATAATATTATTGTTCATGACTATAGGAAGATCTTCAATATAAAATATAAAATTAAGATAATAGAAAAAATAAAGCAAATCTATCTTGACACAAATTATTTATTTCTTGGTAAATTTAATAAAATCATTTGCCCATCAAATTTCACAAAAAATCTTATAATTAAGAATCTTTCAATTAAATCTAAAAAAATATGTATTATTCCAAACATCATTGATTTTAAAAATAAAAAACTATTAAGTT
>CACFJT010000024.1 GCA_902566705.1 uncultured Pelagibacteraceae bacterium | reverse complement strand
AAACCTGCAGAGCCTAATTTTGGAATAGTGTTTAAGAGAGTGGATTTAAATATAAACAATTTAGTTTATCCAAATTTTATGAATGTAACAAATACCTCTTTAAATACTACTGTATCAAATGAAAATGGGGTTAAAATTTCTACAATAGAACACTTGATGGGAGCATTATTTGGTTTAGGAATTGATAATGCTTTAATTGAAATTGATAATGAAGAAGTACCTATTCTAGATGGTTCAGCAAAAATTTTTATTGAAAAAATATTATCCGTTGGATTTGAAACAAGTAATTTTCCAATTAAAATAATTAAAATTAAAAAAGAGATTGAATATTCTGATGGTGAAAGGTTTATATCAATCAAGCCATGTACTCTAAACCTTGAAATAAAGTTTGAACTAAAATACGGAAATAAAATAATTGGAAACCAAAGTAATAGTATCAAGGTTTATGAAGATGATTTAACAAATGTATATAATTCCAGAACTTACTGTTTATATGAAGATATTGAGATGATAAAAAATAATGGCCTAGCTAAAGGCGGTAGTTTAGAGAATGCAGTAGTGGTTAAAGGTGAGAAAATTTTAAATCCTGAGGGTTTAAGGAACAAAAAAGAATTTGTTAACCATAAAATATTAGATTGTATAGGTGATCTTTATACTACAGGCTACAGAATAATAGGAAGTATAAATTGTTCTCAGGGCGGCCATTATTTAACTAATCAATTTTTAAGAAAAGTATTTCAAAATAAAGAGAATTTTTCAATTATTGAAATTAAAGAAAAAAACCTACCTCACAATTTGATAAATAGAAATCTTTTGAGATCAATAGCTTGAGAATAAAGACAGCTTTTAAATAATCACTTAAACAAGTATAAATGGCTAATGAAATTACTAAAAAAATTATTTGTTTTTTTTGTATATATTTTAATTTTGTCTTCTTGTTCAAAGGAAATTAAAAAAGAGTCAACTATAAAACAAAAAAGTTTAGATCTTCAAGTTTTAGAAGTATATAAAGAAGGGGTAGACTCACTGGAGTCAGGTGATATTTTTTTTGCTACTAAAAAATTTAATGAAGCTGAAACTTTATATCCACAATCTGAGTGGGCACCAAAGTCAGCCCTAATGGCTGCATATGCTTATTACTCTCAAGATTACTATGGTGACGCTATCGCAGAATTGGAAAGATTTTTAAGAGTTTATCCAAAACATAAAAATATAGATTATGCATATTATTTATTAGCAATATCATATTATGAGCAAATTGTAGATGAAACTAAAGATTTACAATCAATTCTACAGGCAAGAAATTATTTTAAAATAATTATTAAAGATTTTCCAAATACTGAATATGCGATGGACTCAGAATTTAAGGTCGATTTAATAGAAGATATTTTGGCAGCAAAAGAGATGTACATTGGTCGTTATTATTTACAAAAAAAGAAATGGATCCCAGCAATTAATAGATTTAGAGCAATAATTGATGATTATGAAACAACTATATATACGGAAGAAGCTTTGCATAGATTGGTAGAAGTTTACTACATTATAGGATTAGAGGACGAGGCAAAGAAGTATGCGAAAATTTTAGGTTATAATTATCAGTCTTCATTATGGTACGAAAAATCTTACAGTGTATTTGATGAAATGTATGAAAAAAATAAAAAAGAAAATGAAAAAAAGAACAAAAAAAGCAGATCTATTTTAAAAAAATTAAAATCTCTGTTTAGTTGAGATGAAAAATATAAAAATTTTAGAAAAGTATAAAAAAAAAATTGAATTATTAAAAAAATTCAATAAGCAATATTATGATAGCAATAAACCTAGTGTTTCGGATAGTGAATATGATGAACTTAAAAAAGAAATATTATCATTAGAAACAAAATATAAATTTCTTAAATCAAAGGACTCCCCATCAAAATTAGTTGGTTATAAACCATCTAAAAATTTTAAAAAGGATTACCATCGAGTTCCTATGTTATCTCTGGCAAATGCATTCTCAGAAGATGATTTAGTAAATTTTGAAAAAAAAATTTTAAATTTTTTATCTAAAGATAAAAATTATAAAATTTCATACAGTGCTGAACCAAAAATAGATGGAATTTCTGCTTCATTAACTTACAAAGATGGCTATTTTGAAAGAGGACTATCTAGAGGTGATGGAAAAGAAGGTGAAGATATAACTGCAAATTTAGCAACAATAAAAGATATTCCAAAAAAAATTTTAGATAAAGATTTCCCTAAAGATATTGACATTAGAGGCGAGGTATTTATTCAAAATAGTGATTTTGAGAATTTAAAAGAAAAATTTGCAAATCCTAGAAATGCAGCCTCAGGATCTCTTAGGCAAAAAAATTCTGAAGACACAAAAAAAATTCCTTTAAATTTTATAGCTTATACATTTGGTTTTGAGAATAATCTTAAGCAAAAGAAACAATCTGAATATTTAAAAAAATTGGATGAATGGGGCTTTAAAACCAATCCACTTAATAAAACAATTTCAGGTGTGAAAAATTTAATCCAAAATTATAATGAGGTAGAGCAGCAAAGAGCAAATTTAGATTTTGATATAGATGGAATTGTTTACAAAGTTAATGATTTTGAGCTACAAAAAAGATTAGGACATATTGCTAATGCACCAAGATGGGCAATAGCACACAAGTTTTCATCAAATAAAGCAATTTCTAAAATTTTAGATATTGATATTCAAATTGGCAGGACGGGCGCGTTAACTCCTGTAGCAAAAATAAAACCCATAAATATTGGAGGCGTATTAGTTTCTAATGCAACTTTACACAATGAAGACGAAATAAATCGAAAAGATATTCGCATTGGTGATACAGTAACAGTTGAAAGAGCTGGAGATGTAATACCACATATACTTTCAGTGGACATCAAAAAAAGACCAAACTCAAGTTCTAAATTTATTTTTCCAAATAAATGTCCTTCATGTGGTTCAAAAACAGTAAAAGAATTTAATAAAGTTACAAAAAAAACTGATGCTGTAAGAAGATGTTCTAGTGAAGGTTATTTTTGTAATAAAATTTCAATAGAGAAATTAAAACATTTTGTTTCCAAAGAGGCATTTAATATAGATGGTCTAGGAAAAAAAATAATTGAAGGATTCTGGAAATTAAAATTATTAAAATTCCCACAAGACATATTCAAATTAGATTATAAAAAAATTGAAAGACTTGAGGGATGGGGAAGTTTATCTGTTGAAAATCTAAAGTACTCTATTAATCAAAAAAAAACTATTTCTTTAGAAAAATTTATATTTTCTTTAGGCATCCGACACATAGGATTAGAAAATGCAAAATTATTATCTAAACATTTTATATCCTTCTCAAATTTCAAAAATTTATCAAAAGCAAAAAGCTATAATGATTTATTAAATATTGATGGTATTGGCGAAACACAGGTAGGATCAATTAAAAATTTTTTTGCAAACGATCTTAATTTGAAAATTTTAAGTGAATTAGGAAAAATTTTAGAAATCAAAAATGCTGTAGTTAATCAAACTAATGGATTGCTAAAAAATAAATCATTTTTAGTAACTGGTAAACTTGATGGAGTAAGCAGAGCTGAAATTAAATCATTAATTGAAGAAAATGCTGGAATTACAGTAAGTAGTGTATCTAATAAACTGAACTATCTAATTGTTGGAGACAAGCCAACTAAAAGAAAACTTGATAGTGCTAAAGAGCTTAAAATTAAAATTATTAATCAGGATGAATTTTTAAAAATGTTAAATAAGACTAGCTAACCATTTCCTTTCATCATTACTTAAAAATTTTGATATTTTAGAATAAACATCAAAATGATAATTAAACAGATAATTTTTTTCAGAAACGGTCAATAATTTAAAATTAATTAAGTCTTTTTCTATCGGTGCCATTGTTAAATTTTTAAAAAATAATTTTCCATTTTTTTTATCAACATAAACTAGATTTTCTATACGTATTCCAAAATGATTTTTCTTATAATAACCAGGCTCATTACTTAAAATCATTCCTGGTTTTATTTTAACTTTATTTTTTTGAGTTATTGATTGCGGCCCCTCATGAACATTTAAAAAAAATCCAACTCCATGCCCCGTACCATGCGCATAATCCAAATTGCTTTCATTTAAAAATTTTCTTGCTCTTTTATCAATTTTTTTACCAGTGTTATCTTTATTAATATTTGTTGTAGCAACAGCAATATGTCCTTTTAAAACTTTGGTGAAAATATTTTTTATATTATTACTTTTCTCAGAAAAACAAATTGTTCTTGTTACATCTGTTGTACCATATTTGTATTGTCCACCAGAGTCACAGAGAAAAATATCTTTTTTATTTAAATTTCTGCAATTTTCTTTTTTTGCACGATAGTGCACAATCGCACCATTTTTTCCAGAGCCTGCAATTGTATCAAAACTAGGATAAAGAAAATTTTTATTCATTTTTCTAAATCCTTCCAGCTTTCTAGCTGCCTCTACTTCAGTAATTTTATTAGTATTTATTTTTTTTATCCAATAAATAAATTTTGTTAAAGCAACACCATCTAAAATATGAGCATTAACCATACCAGAAATTTCGATCTTGTTTTTTATCGCTTTTAAAAAATAGGTTGGGTCTGTTCTACTAGTAATTTTAAATTTTGAATTAATTAAATTTTCATAATAAATGGAGCAAGATTTATCATCAATTACAAATTTTTTTCCATTAAGTTTTAAAATTTCATTTGGTAATTCATTAACGTCTAAAAATTGATTTAAGTTTATAATTTTTTTTTGAATTAATTTTTTACACTTTTCTTTTTTGCTAATTAATAATATTTTTTTTGTTTTACTAATTATTAATCTTGAATTGGGGATTGGACTGTTGGGACTATCTCCACCTCTTATATTTAATACCCATGCAACATTTTCTGGAGCACTAATAAATATATAA
>CACFJT010000023.1 GCA_902566705.1 uncultured Pelagibacteraceae bacterium | reverse complement strand
AAATTTTATCTATCTAATGATGTTAAGCTAGCGATCCAATTAGATTTAGATGGTGCTTATATTCCCTCTTTCAATAAATCTATGAAACACTTGGCTTATTCTTTTAAAAAAAAATTTAATTTAGTTGGATCATCTCATAACATTAGTGAAATCAAAATTAAAGAAATACAACTTGTTAACAAAATTTTTTTATCTTCTCTTTTTAAAAAAAATAAAAATTACTTAGGTATAAATAGATTTAAGTTAATTTCTAATTTAACCAAAAAACAAATAGTTGCTTTAGGTGGTATTTCTGAGGAGAATTTAAAAAAACTTAGGCTTTTAAAAAATTCAGAATTTGCAGGAATATCTTATTTTGAATAAAAAAAAGGCCCCTAAAAAGGGGCCCTTTTATAATCTAAAATCTAACCTAAATTAGAATGCAAATGATGCACCTAAAGACCAGTATTCAAAGTCTTGGTTAGTCGCAGTACCGTGTGCTACGTTTTCAGCTTCTTTGATAGCCATTGAAATAGTCATACCACCAGCTGTGTAAGACGCACTAATTGCGCTGTACTCAGCATCAGTAGTTGAACCACCTTTTTCAATAGTTTCTTCACCATAAGTTACTGAAATCTCATCAGACACAGTGTAAGACAATGCGTAAGATGAAGTAGTTTGGTCAGACGTACTTGTTCCAACGTCAAACTCAGATTCAGATACAGTAGCAGTTACTGGTCCGTATACATATGATACGTTCCAAACTGTTTGATCACCTGAAAGAGCTACAGTTGTACCAGCTTCATCTGTTGTAGCATACTTAACAGTTAAACCTTCCATACCTGTATAAGTTACACCCATACCAGTTGCAGACTCTCTTCCAGAACCTTGTGGTTGGTAAGATAAGTTAACATCTAAACCATCCATAATTGAAGGTAATGTATAGAATAAAGAGTTGTCTCCTGGACCAGAGTCAGAAACAGCAACAGCTGTTACAGCACCTCTAGCACCATCGAATGTATCCCAGATATCACCAGCTGCTGTACCATCGATTGATGATGCTGCAGAAGATCCACCTTCACCTGCAAGTGTTAATGTACCTAAACTATCTGATGAAACTTTAACTGAGTGACTGTCGAAAGGACCACCTGTGTAAGCAGCAGACGCAGCTGTGCTATCATCATTTTGGTCTAACACGAAAGATATTGAAACATTCATTCCATTATCTAATTCACCTGAACCAGTAAAAGTTAATTGGTTACCCATAGAGAAAGTTGTACCAGCGTTTAAGTTTTCACCGCTGTAACCTTCTGTATTCATTGACGCGCCTCCAGCTACTGAAACTGAACCAGCATGAGCTGATACTGAAACAAGTGAAGCTGCTAAAGCTGTCAAACCTATTTTTTTAATGTTCATATTAATTACTCCTTTGTAATTTTTATTATTAATAATAAACATCGCGTTTATACAGATTTGAGCTTAAATTTAGGTTGAATTTATTGAATTTTATGAAAAAATTACTAAAGTGTTGCATTTTTGCATCACTGTAAACTGTTTTTTTTCATATATTTTAGCAAAATTGAGGATATGTTGTATAAAATTCGCACAAAAATACCATTATGAGTTCGTCAAAAACTATCAAAATTATTGCTTTTTTCAGCTTAATTTCCTTTTTTCTAAGTGGATGCAACGGAAAGCTTCCAGGTGGCGATGCAAGAAAGTTTCCAGCTGATCCAAAAAAAAGAGTCGAGCAAAATTTAAAAGAAGGTCGTGGTTTTAGACTTAATGATATGGTTAAACAAAGAGGTGGCGTGTTTGATTTCGCAAGTTCAAATGAACTTTGGAGAGCCTCACTTGATGTCATTGATTTTATGCCCTTATCATCTGTAAATTATAGTGGCGGAATAATTATTACTGATTGGTACTCAGATAATAATACACCTAATGAAAGTATCAAAATATCAATTAGATTTTTAACTAATGAAATAAGATCAGATGCTTTAGAGGTTAAAATTTTTAATAGAAAATGTACAGACTCTTTTTTAAATTGTAAATTTAGTGAGTTAGATGGAAATTTAAAAATTGAATTGAAAAAAGAAATTTTAAAAAAAGCTGCAATTTATAAAAAAGATCAAGCCTCTGGAGATAAAAATTCTAAAAATAAAAAGAAAAACTAAATTTCACTCATCGTGATGAAAAATATTAATTGTTGTGGATAGATATAATTTCAAATCAGTAGAAGAAAAATGGCAAAAATTTTGGGAAAAGAATAAAACTTTTTCAACCAGGATAGAGAAAAATAAAAAAAAATTTTATTGTCTTGAAATGTTTCCATACCCATCTGGAAAAATCCATATGGGTCATGTTAGAAACTATACAATTGGTGATGTTTTAGCTAGATATAAATTACTGCAAGGATTTAATGTTTTACATCCTATGGGCTGGGACTCATTTGGCATGCCGGCTGAAAATGCAGCAAAACAAAATAACCTCGATCCAAAATCGTGGACTGAATCAAATATTTCCAAAATGAAATCACAATTAAAACAACTTGGTCTTTCGATCGATTGGGACAGAGAAATTTCGACCTGCTCAGATGAATATTATAAACATCAACAAGCTTTTTTTCTTGAGTTGTATGAAAAAAAATTAGTCTATAGGAAAGAAAATTACGTAAATTGGGATCCAGTAGATGAAACTGTGCTTGCAAACGAGCAAGTCATAGATGGAAAAGGTTGGAGATCTGGTGCTGTTGTAGAAAGAAAAAAACTAAGTCAATGGTTTTTTAATATTTCAAAGTTTTCTCAAGATCTTTTAGACGGCCTAGAAGATCTTAATTTATGGCCAAATAAAGTAAAAACAATGCAAAAAAATTGGATTGGAAAATCATTCGGCAGTGAAATTGATTTTAAAATCGAAGGTGACCTACCTGTAAATAACATAAAATGTTTTACGACAAGACCAGATACTCTTTTTGGAATGTCATTTTTAGCTTTATCAACTGACCATGAAATTTCTAAATACTATAAAGAAAATAATGATTTTATAAAATTTAAAGAAGAATGCTCAAAAACAGGTACAACTGAAGAAGCGATAGCAGTGGGTGAGAAAATTGGATTTAAAACTAATATGATTGCTATAAATCCTTTAAATCCTGATCAGAAAGTACCTGTATATTTTGCTAACTTTGTTTTAATGGATTATGGGTTCGGTGCTGTGTTTGGTTGTCCCGCGCACGACCAAAGAGACTTTGATTTTGCTAAAAAATATAATTTAGAAATTAAGACTGTTGTTAAACCTTACAATGAAAATGACGATTTCAAAGTAAAAGATGAAGCCTACACAGGTCAAGGCAAAATAATAAATTCTGCTTTTTTGAATGGATATGATGCTCCCGATAATTCGATTATCGAAACAATTAAAATTCTAGAAGAAAAAAATTTAGGAAAAAAACAAATAAATTATCGACTAAAAGATTGGGGTGTCTCAAGACAAAGATATTGGGGATGTCCTATACCTATGGCCTATGATGAAAAAGGAAATGTCTACCCAATTCCAAAATCAATGCTACCTGTAAAACTCCCAGAAAATATTAACCTCAAAGTTAAAGGTAATCCATTAGATAGTCAAAAAACATGGAAGGAAATTACTATTGATGGAAAAAAAATGATTAGAGAAACTGATACTCTTGATACTTTTGTATGTTCCTCTTGGTATTTTTTAAGATTTTGCTCACCTAATCAAAAAGATTATGGATTTAAAAAAGATGAAATCGATTACTGGATGCCTGTGGATCAATATATTGGTGGTGTTGAACATGCAATTTTGCACTTACTTTATTCAAGATTTTTCATGAGGGCAATTACGTATAAAAATAAAAATTTTAATCTAAAAGAACCATTTAATGGTCTATTTACCCAAGGGATGGTTTGTCATGAAACTTATAAAGATCCAGAAAACAATTGGGTGAGTCCAGAGGAAATAGAAACTATTGAGGGAAAGAAATACCTGAAGAAAGATAAGTCACAATTAATTACCGTTGGCGCTTCTGAGTCTATGTCTAAATCAAAAAAGAACACAATTGATCCTGAAAATATTATTTCAAACTATGGAGCAGATGCGGCAAGATTATTTATTTTATCAGATAGTCCACCAGAAAAAGATGTCCAATGGTCTGAGGAAGGAATTATTTCCTCATTTAAGTTCGTACAAAAATTATGGAATTTAAATTCAAAATTTTTAAATGAAATTAAAAAAGATCATCAAAAAGACGATAATGATGAAATTTCAAAATTTACAAATAAATTAATTAAAAAAGTAACAGAAAATCTAGACAACTTTAGTTATAATAAAATTATTGCTAACTTACATGAGATGTATACTTTTATGTTTAAAACGTTGGAAAATAATTATACCAAAAATACTTTAATTGAAAATTATCAAAATGTATTGATTATAATGTCCCCTGTGATGCCCCACTTTGCAAATGAATGTTTAGAGGTTTTAAATATTAAAGAAAAAATAATTTGGCCCTCATATAATAAGAATTTGATTCAAGAAGATGAAGTCAATATAGTTGTTCAGATTAACGGTAAGAAAAGAGAGATAATTAGATCACAAAGAGGTGTAACTGAAGAAGGTTTGATTAAATCAATAATGACAAATGACAAACTAAGTAAGCATTTAAATAGTAAGTCTATCAAGAAAAAAATTTACATAAAAGACAAATTGATAAATATAATTTTATGAAAACAAACAAAAATTTAATTTTAATATTTTTATTAATGTTCTTATCAAGTTGTGGTTACACCACAGTATATAATAATAACTCTGACAAAAAAATTAAAATTATCCTTCTAGAGATGAATGGAAATCGAGAAATTAACAACAAAATCAATTCTGGACTTAAAAAATATTATTCAAATGAATCAGACAATTTATTTAAAATTAAAATGAATACTATTTTAAAGAAAGAAATTATTTCAAAGAATGCAACCGGTAAAATTACCAATTATGAATTGCAAGCTATTTCTGACTTTCGAATAAACTATAAAGAAAAGAATGTTTCTGTTTCATTTCAGGAAAAATTAAATATTAAAAATATTGAGGATTCTTTTGAACAAAAAAAATATGAAAATGTAGTTAAAAATAATTTTGCATCTTCAATACAAGAAAAGCTAATACTTAAATTAAAGACCCTTAAGTGATAAAAAAATTATTTGAGATAAACAGGAGCGTAATAGGAAAATACAACTTTTATCTATTTTATGGGGTAAACGAGGGCTTAAAAAGTGAAAAAACTAATGAAATATTAAAAGATATAAATAAAGAAAATATATTTTTTTATGACGAAAACCAAATACTTCACGA
>CACFJT010000022.1 GCA_902566705.1 uncultured Pelagibacteraceae bacterium | reverse complement strand
TCTTCTTTTACAAGCTTATTTATTTTATTTCTTATATAATTTTTTACGAAAACAAACACTAACAATCCAAAAATTGAAACAGATACAATAATTATTAATATTATTCTTAATTGTTCATCCATTATAAAATATTTTTATTTTTCAAAATTATACTTGGATTTTTTAAATCTTTTTTCCCGTACAAAATTTCATTTCCTTCAAAATCAGTTACAGTTCCACCTGCATGTTCTAAAATTGCATGACCAGCTGCTATATCCCATTCATATGCTCTAGGTTCAGCGACATAACCATCATATTCACCAGCAGCAACGACACAGAATTTCAAAGAACTTTTCATTCTAATATTTTCTTTTACTCCCAAATCATCATAAATTTTTTGAATTTCAGGTTTAATTTTAGTTGAGTATGAAATAAATTTTAAATTTTCTATTTTCCTAGCCGGTAAATTACTTAAGTTTATTTTTTCACCGTTGCTAAGCTCAAAAGCGTTACCTTTTTCATATGAGTAAAACATTCTTTGTTTTGCAGGAGCATTTATTAATCCTGCAACAGGCTTGTTGTTTATGATTAAACCAGCATTAATGGTAAATTCCTCTAAATTATTAATGTAATCATAAGTCCCATCTATAGGGTCAACTAGCCAGAAATCTTTTAAATTTTCAATATCTTTATTTTCAGAGGTCTCCTCTGAAATTATAGGTAAATTTGGAGTAATCTCAGAAATTTTTTTTGATATAAGTTTGTTTACCTCTAAATCACCATTACTAACTGGTGTATTGTCTGATTTTATTTTTTTTATCAACCCTTCTTTTCTTAACTGTATAGCCAAATCTCCAGCTTCTAAAAAATTTTTAATTAAACTTTCAACAATTTCTTTTAAGTCCACCTTCATTTTCCTAGTTTTTTTAAATCAACATTTTTAGCATTAATTACTTTCTTTCCAACATTTTCAAAATTAACTGTCACTTTGTCGTTAATTATAGATTGCACTTGCCCAATACCCCATTCTTTTTTTTGAGGATTAGTGACTTTGTCACCTGGTTCATAGTCTAAAATCATTTAATTTAACTTATATTGTAAATAAGTATAAATACCACCTTATGAATAAAATTTTAAATTCTATTGGTTTAGATAAGAAACCATCAGAGACTACCGTAGTTGTCGCAATGTCAGGTGGAGTAGATTCCTCCACTGTTGCAGGCATTATGAAAAAAGAGGGATATAAAGTTATCGGAATTACCCTGAAGCTTTATGACGATGGTAAAGAAGTAGCTGCATCAAAGCAGTGTTGTTCAGGTCAAGATATAATGGACGCTAAGCGTGTTGCACATAAATTAGGTATAGAACATAAAATTTTATATTATCAAGATAAATTTAAACAAGGTGTTATTGATAATTTTGTTGAGAGTTATTTAAAAGGTGAAACTCCAATTCCGTGTGTACAGTGTAATCAAACAGTAAAATTTAAAGATTTATTTGAAGTTTCAAAAGAACTAAAAGCTGATGCTTTGGTTACTGGCCACTATGTAAAAAGTATTACAGAAAATAAAACTACTAACATGTATAGAGCTATAGATGAAAATAGAGACCAAAGTTATTTTTTATTCAATACAACTAGAGAACAATTAGATTATTTAAGATTTCCATTAGGAGGGATGCTAAAAGACAAAACCAGAGAAATCGCAAAAAATTTAGATTTAAACGTTGCTGATAAACCTGATAGTCAGGACATCTGTTTTGTTCCAAATGGTGATTATGCCTCTGTAATACAAAAATTTAGACCAGATTCTTTTCAGAAGGGAAATATAAAAAATTTAAATGGCGACGTTTTAGGTGTTCATGATGGAATTATTAATTTTACAATTGGACAACGTAAAGGAATTAAAGTTTCAGACAAAGAAGCTCTATATGTATTAAAGATTAATCCTGATAAAAATGAAATAATAGTTGGGCCAAAAGAAAAACTTGGAAAAAAAATAATTTCTTTAAAGGAAATAAATTTATTAACTAAAAAAGAGGATTTAGATCAAGATCTATTTGTCAAAGTTAGATCCACTGGAAGTCTATTAGAGGCAAAAGTTGATCTAATAGATGACAATAATGCTAAAGTTAATTTAGCACTTCCAGAGGACGGAATTTCACCTGGTCAGGCATGTGTTTTTTATCTTAAAGATCGGTTTGGCCATAAAGTACTTGGTGGTGGTTGGATTATTTAGTTTTTTTTAAAATAAAAAAAAGAATTATAAAATACAAATGTGTTAACAAAAAATAATTCCAAGAAATAATATTCTTAAAATTATTTATTATTTCTACTTCAGATATTGCCAGAGGAAACAACAATACTCCTAATAAAGTTATAGTTGCAGAGTAATAAAATAAATAATTCTTTGCTTTTACATTTATTCCTAAAGTATTTTTAAATTTTATAGAAAAAAAAAATTGAGTTAATACTGTAAAAAAAATATAGATAAATATTCCTACTTGTCTAAAAAACCTATAAAGTTTTCCCTCACCTAAAAAAATAATATAAAGCACCAAAAATAAAATAGAGCAGTACGCCAAAAATTTTAAGAATTTTGATAAATTAATTTTGTTTTTTAATAAAAATTCGTAATATTTTTTCCAAAAATAATAAAGAAAAACTGCGTAAATAAACATTAAAGGTTTAAAAAAATATTTTACAGGCTCATATCTTCCAACTCGAGATATGGATGTGCATCCCTCAAAATTTGGTATACACCAACTTATCAAGTTTAAATTTGCTGACCAAACAAATGAAATAATTATGGTGATGATAGGTATTAAAAAACAAAGTAAACACAAATTTCTAAGGCTTACCGTCATGAATTTGCTTTAAATTTATTTTTTCTTATTTTTTCTTTTAGCTCTTCTTTTTTTAGACCCTTGTTTTCTTCGGCCTCTATGTTTTTTTGGGTAACTCATTTAATCCTGTGTTAATTTTATTGACATTTTAGTGGGATATAGCATTGTCTTAGTAACATATCAAATTTTTTATGGGTAATTCTTTCAAAACATTCCTCAAACATACAGCAAAAGATTTTCATAACCAGTCAGTAAACCCTCCAGTAGTTAGAGCTTCTACAATTATATTTAAATCTATGCAGGATATTAAAAAAACACAAAATAAATATTTGAAAAATCCAGTTAGTGGAAATTTTGATTATGGGAGACAAGGAACATCTACTACTTATGCATTGCAACAAATTTTAAGAAAAATTGAAGAATGTTATAAAGTTTATCTAACTCCAACTGGTTTTGGCGCTATATTTCTTGGGGTATTAAGTGTTGTTAAACCAGATGATGAAATACTTGTAACTGACTCTGTTTATTCTCCGTCACGGCTTTTGACAGAAACATACTTAAAGAAATTTAATATTAAAGCAGTATTTTATAACCCTAACGATATAAATGATTTAAAAAATAAAATTACAAAAAAAACAAAACTTATTTTAGTAGAAAATCCTGGAAGTAATACTTTTGAATTTCAAGATTTATCTAAAATTGTATCATTGGCTAAAAAAAATCAAATTTATACAGCAATAGACAACACTTGGGGAACACCTTATTTTTTAAAGCCGATTAAATTAGGTTTCGATATGTCAATAGTTTCTGCAACAAAATATTACTCAGGTCATTCTGATGTTATGGGTGGTAGCTTGGCAATAAGTAAAAGAGTTTTTAAATTAGTAGAAGCGACAAGTAAGGTTTCGGGTTTAAGATTAGGTCCTGATGATGCCTACTTAATTCTTAGAGGTATCAGAACCTTAGATGTAAGATTGGAAAAACACCAAGAAAATGCTTTAAAAGTTTCAAAGTTTTTATCAAAACAGAAAAAAATAATTAAAGTTTTTTATCCACATAAAAAAGGTAGCCAAAATTATAAATTGTGGAAAAAATATTATTCTGGAGCCTCAGGTTTATTAGGATTTAAAATAAAATCAAAAAATAAAAACTCAGTATTAAAATTTGTTAATTCTTTAAAACTTTTTGGGTATGGATTTAGTTGGGGAGGTTTTGAAAGCCTAGCACTTTATCAAACTCATCAAGCTCTAGGTAAGAGACAATTTACACGTATAAATAAAGATGAACATATAATAAGGATGCATATAGGACTTGAAGATCCTAAAGACATAATAAGTGATATAAAACAAGCATTAAAATTTATAAAATGAGTTCAGAAAGTTTTAATATTAGCAAAAAAGCACTAATCACTTTAATTGCTGCTTCTATAGTTGTAATAATTTCATTAGGAATAAGACAGACGTTTGGATTATTTTATTTTGACTTTAATACAGATTTAGATATTTCCATTTCTCATTTTGGTTTTGTTATGGGATTGCAGTTATTACTTTGGGGGGTATTTAGTCCGTTGTTTGGTGTACTAACTGATAAATATGGAGGAGCGGTTGCAATATTTATTGGCTTTGCTTTTTATTTAGTTGGGGTTTTGCTTTTTTATTCTGGCTATAACACGGGAGGTTATTTTACTTTAACTATAGGTGTGATGATTGGAATTGGCTTAGGTTCCACTGCAATTGGCATCCCAGTATCAGTGGTAGCTAAACATTTTCCAGCATCTAATAGAACTATTGCAACAGGAATTGTTACATGTGCAGGTTCATTTGGATATTTTGTATCACCTTTACTTGTAAGATATTCCTTAGTTGAAACAGGCTGGGAGAATACACTTTTATATTTTTCTCTTCTTTTAGGGTTAGGATTGTTGGTAGCTTTATTTGTTAGTACTCCAAAAATACCTGTAGGAGTTAATCAAGATAATAATCAAACAGCAAGAGAGGCTCTAAGAGAGGCATTTGCCAACAAAAGTTTTATTTATCTAACTCTAGGTTTTTTTGTTTGTGGTTGGCATATTGCTTTAGTAGCAACACACATTCCTACTTATATGGCTGACAAAGGTTTGCCTGACTGGACACCTGCAATGGTTTTAGCTTTGATTGGTGTATTTAATATGGTTGGTACGATTACCAGCGGTTATTTAGCAACAAGGTATAGTAAGAAAAAAATTTTAAGCGCTATTTATCTATTAAGAGGAGTTTCTATAATTTATTTTATTTTCTTACCACCAAGTATTTTTAACTCTGTAGTTTTTGGAGTTACTTTTGGTTTTTTATGGTTATCCACAGTTCCTCCAACAAATGGGATTGTTGCACATATATTTGGTACAAAATATGTTGGACTTTTATATGGAATTGTTTTTGTAAGCCATCAAATTGGTTCTTTCCTAGGAGCGTATCTAGGTGGTGTATTTTATGAATTAAACGGAAATTTTGATTATGCATGGTACGGATCTATCGCATTATCAATTTTTGCAGGTCTGATACATTTACCTATAATAGAGAAAGCAATTGAGAGAACTCA
>CACFJT010000021.1 GCA_902566705.1 uncultured Pelagibacteraceae bacterium | reverse complement strand
TTACTTGGATAAAACCTTATAAAAAAATTAAAGACGTAAAATACAGTACAAAAGAAGTAAAAATTAAATGGTTTGAAGATGGTACTTTAAATGCTTCAGCAAATTGTATTGATAGACATTTAAAAGATAAAAAAGATAAAACTGCTATTATTTGGGTAGGAGACGATCCAAAAGATAGTCAAAAAATTTCTTATAAACAACTTCATCAAAAAGTTTCTAAAGCAGCAAATGGTTTAAAAAAATTAGGAATTAAAAAAGGTGACCGTGTAACAATTTATTTAACTATGATACCAGAGTTAGCAATTTTAATGCTGGCTTGTGCAAGAATTGGTGCAGTACATTCAATTATTTTTGGTGGTTTTTCAGCAGATTCTATCTCTGGAAGAGTAAATGATTGCGAATCTGAATATATAATCACTGCTGATGAAGGAGTGAGAGGTGGAAAAACTATACCACTGAAATATACAGTCGATGAAGCTTTAATGAGTTGTCCAAACGTTAAAAAATGTATTGTTGTTAAAAGAACTGGAAATTACATCAACTGGGATCAAAATAGAGATGTTTGGTATCATGATTTAATTAAAGACGTTCCTAATCATTGTGAACCTGAAGAAATGAACGCAGAAGATCCTTTATTTATTTTATATACCTCAGGTTCAACAGGTAAACCTAAAGGAGTGCTTCACACGACTGGTGGTTATATGGTTTATGCATCAATGACCCATCAATATATTTTTAACTACAAACCAAAAGATATTTATTGGTGTACTGCTGATATTGGATGGGTTACCGGACATAGTTATATTATTTATGGACCACTTTCGAATGGTGCAACAACTATAATGTTTGAAGGAATTCCAAATTATCCTGATAGTTCAAGGTGGTGGCAAATAGTTGATAAATATAAAGTAAATACTTTTTATACAGCACCAACTGCAATTAGAGCATTAATGCGAGAGGGAGATAAACCAGTTAAAAAAACCTCTAGAAAATCCCTTAAACTTTTGGGAACTGTAGGAGAACCAATAAATCCAGAGGCTTGGATGTGGTACTATAAAACTGTAGGTAATTCTAAATGCCCAATAGTAGATACTTGGTGGCAAACAGAAACCGGAGGTATAATGATTGCTCCTCAAACAGGTGCAATTCCTCTTAAACCTGGATCTGCAACAAAACCTTTCTATGGAATCAAGCCAGTTCTTGTAGATAAAAACGGCAAAGAAATTAAAGGAGCTGGAGAAGGAAGATTATGTATAGCTCAATCATGGCCTGGACAAATGAGAACTGTTTATGGTGATCATCAAAGATTTATTGATACGTATTTTTCTCAATTTAACGGAAAATATTTTACTGGTGATGGATGCCGAAGAGATAAAGATGGATATTACTGGATCACTGGTCGAGTGGATGACGTAATTATTGTTTCAGGGCACAATCTAGGAACTGCTGAAATTGAAAGTGCATTTGTTGCTCATCCAAAAGTAGCAGAAGCTGCTGTAGTTGGTTACCCTCATGATATTAAAGGTAATGGATTATATTGTTATGTAACCTTGAATGCAGGAGAGGCCGAAACGGGCGAACTTGAAAGAGATCTAAAACTTTGGGTTAGAAAACAAATTGGACCTTTAGCAACTCCAGACCTTATTCATTTTACTCCGGGTCTTCCTAAAACAAGATCGGGAAAAATAATGAGAAGGATTTTAAGAAAAATTGCTGCTAATGAGCACGGTCAATTAGGAGATACCACTACTCTAGCGGATCCAAGTGTTGTTGATAGTTTAGTAGATAATAGAAAAAATATTTAAAACTGAATTAAATCTTTAAACTCTTGTTTAACAACATCCCATTTTAAAATCATCGAATTTAAAACAATCTTTCGATCTAAAGTTTTTAATTCCTCTGCAATCGGAGCCCACTTATATAAAGAAAGAGCACTAGGGTTAAAAGGTAAATCCTGATAATAACCATCCCAATTAATTTTCTCTGATCGTTCATCAAAACTTTTTCTTGCTTCATCAACAATGTCTAATGGCATCTTATTAGAAATTTCATCATCTAAGATTTTATTAAAAATTTCGTTTGCATTATGAATATCCTTATAATTGAAATTAGCTTTCAAATATGAAAAAGTAAAAAAAGTTAAATCTTGTAATGCAACTGAATAAATATTCCATTTAGCAAGATTTACTGATGACATAAATTCATCATTATCAAAATGAAGAACGTATCTTGTTCCCATTCTAGTTTTAAGATAATTATATAAAGTAACCTGAGTAGCCCAGGCAGATTTTGTTTGAATAAAGTGCTCTAACTCATCCAAAGTTTTTATTTTTTTCTTTGGAATAAACGCCTTAAACATGGCGAATAAATATGTTTTGAAATCCTCAAGTTTTATGTCTCTCCAAGTTAATTTGTATTTTCCCATGTTAATTTGTAAGTGCGCCAATTATATCTTAAAAAAGCAAGTAAATAAGTACCTTATATGGTGAATTTTAGGTCTTTTCAAAACCTTCATAATGGTTATGGTTTCACCCAGTTATAACTAAAAAGAGAGGTATAAATGTCAAATCAACAAAAACACTGGGAAAAAACCAGGGGATTGTTATTTATAACACTGGCAATCTGGTTTGTTTTCTCAATTGGCATCTTTCTCTTTGGAGCTGAAATGAACGAGGTCACAGGACCTTTCGGTTATCCATGGACATACTGGTTTACATGTCAGGGATCTCTTGGTGCTTTCGTAATCTTGATTTTCTGGTTTGCGAATAGACAAGAAAAAATCGATGAAGAGTTCGGCTTTAGCGAAAGAGAGGACGAATAATGAAAGGTAATTTCATAGATAATTTGCCTAAAATTTACGGAATCTATACAGGAGGATTTGTAGGTTTCATAATCATTATGGCAATTGCTGAACAGATGGGTATGACAGCTAAAACGATCGGTATCGCTTTCGTTGCATTTACTGTATTCATCTATGCATTAATCGGTTATCTATCAAGAACAGCCCAAGCAGATGCATATTATGTAGCTGGAAGGCAAGTACCAACAGTCTTCAACGGAATGGCGACTGCAGCAGACTGGATGTCTGGTGCATCATTCGTTGCTATGGCAGGTGGTATTTACTTTAAAGGTTACGGTTATATGGCTCTACTTGTTGGTTGGACTGGTGGATACGTGCTTGTTGCATCTTTATTAGCACCATACCTAAGAAAATTTGGTTGTTATACAGTTCCAGATTTTATAGGTACGAGATACGGTGGTAATTTAGCAAGATTTAGCGCAGTGGTCGTTTTAACTGTTGCTTCATTTACTTATGTGACTGCACAAATTAACGCTACAGGTACTATTGCATCTGTTGCACTAGATATCCCATTCCAATACGCAGTTTATGTTGGACTAATAAGTATTTTATTATGTTCAATGTTAGGTGGTATGAGAGGGGTAACTTGGACACAGGTTGCACAATATATCGTACTAATTATAGCATACCTACTTCCAGTATTCTGGATCAGTAACAAAATGGGTGCGGGTTTCTTCCCTCACTTTATGTTAGCTGACGAGGTAGCTAGAATTGGTGAATTAGAACAACAGTTTGGTTTTGTTAAAAACGCAGCTGCTGATCTAAAATCAGTACCTAAAGGCTTAGCAGGAATAACTAAAGCTCACTCAGCGGTAAACGCTTCACCTTGGCAATTTATTTCATTAGCACTTGCAATGATGATGGGAACAGCATCATTACCGCACGTGATGATGAGATACTTTACTACTCCAAGTGTAAAAGCAGCTAGAAAATCAGTAGGTTGGTCATTATTCTTTATCTTCCTACTTTATTCTTCTGCTCCAATGTTAGCTACTTTATCTAAGTTATCATTGATCGACCCGAATTTACCAACAGGTATTATCGGTAAGACATTTGCAGAAGTGGAAGCAATAGACTGGTACCAAAACTGGAACCAAGCAAACCTAATGTTTATCAGCGACTTTAACGGAAATGGAACTCTCGAATTAAATGAGTTCTTCATGGGTGGTAAAGCCGTTGTATTAGCAACACCAGAGATAGCTGGATTACCTTATGTAATTTCAGGTCTAGTTGCTGCAGGGGGTATGGCAGCTGCCATGTCTACTGCCGATGGTTTGATTCTAGCGATTGCAAACGCTATATCACATGATGTTTACTACAAGATCATTGATCCAAAAGCGGAAACTGCAAAACGACTACTTGTTGCAAGGGTATTACTTGTAATAATTGGTTTTGCTGGAGCAACTATTGCAGCAATGGAGATACAAGGAATCTTAGGTTCGGTTATCTGGGCTTTTGATTTTGCGATGTCTGGATTGTTCTTCCCACTTGTACTTGGTGTATGGTGGAAGAGAGCTAATAGACAAGGTGCGATTGCTGGTATGCTAGGTGGTCTAATCGCCGGTGCGTGGTACTTAGTTTGGGTACGAACTGGTGGAAGTGGATTCCTAGGAATTACACAGTTAACATTTGGTATCTTTGGATCAGCTGTTAGTTTAGTTTTAATGGTAGTAGTTAGTTTAATGACTGCAGAACCAGATAAAGCTACTCAAAAAATGGTTGATGATGTACGTGTACCTAGTGGTAAATCAATTCTTGGTAAATCACACTAAATAATCTTTTAAAGGGGCGATTAATTTCGCCCCTTTTATTTCAATACTTTTTCCAATATAAATTTTAAATGTCAGCGAATTTTCATCCTTTAATATATTTTATAGATTATTTGCTTGGGATCATCATGTGGACTCTTATTGGAAGAGTAGCGATGAATATTTTTCAAAGAGAAGACTCCCAATTCTTTTTCATGAGAGTATTTGTGAAATACACCAATCCTCTAATAAAATTATTTAAACCAATAACACCTTCATTTATTATTGGGCCATTGGTGCCTTTATACGTTGCGTGGTTCTTCTACATGATTAGATTTTATTTAATGCCTTGGATCTTGGGCTATTCTGTAATGGGAATGTTGTCCTTTCCTTTAGAGAGTGAAATTTCAAGACAAATTTATCAATTTTTTAATTCATTTTAATTTTTAAAATTGATACTAGTTGAATTAGTAATCAATGAAAAATATACAAATTTCTCCATCAATTCTCTCGGCTGATTTTAGTCAGTTGGGTGCTGAGATAAAAAGACTTGAAGAAGGCGGCGCAGACATGATTCATGTAGATGTAATGGATGGCCATTTTGTTCCTAATTTAACAATAGGACCACCTGTGATTAAAGCTCTACGAAAACATTGTTCATTAAAATTTGATGTTCATTTAATGATATCCCCAGTCCATAAATATATAGATGCTTATGCTGATGCGGGGGCAGATATAATTACTATTCACCCTGAAGCTACTGACAATTTAGAAAATTCAATTAAAAAAATAAAAGAAAAAAATAAAAAAGTTGGAGTTTCACTTAATCCTGAGACTAAAATTGATTTGATTTTAGATTTATTAGATCAAATAGATTTAGTATTGATTATGAGTGTAAATCCTGGATTTGGAGGTCAAAAATTTATGACAGAAGTTTTAGATAAAATCAAAGATCTAAAAAAAATAAAAGAACAAAAAAGTTTAGATTTTGACATAGAAATTGATGGTGGAATAAATTTTGATAATTGCAAAAGTGCAATTGATGCTGGTGCCAACATTCTGGTTTCTGGTACTACAGTGTTCAAAAGTAATGATGGAGATATAAAGAAAAATATTAATTTATTAAAATTAAAATAAGTTAATGATTAATACAAATTCCTTAGGCATTTTAGGGCAATTTTATTTTAATATAAAAGAAAGTTTTAAATCAATTTATCAAAATTCAAATTTTTATGAAAAAAAAATATCAAAAACTTTTGAAAATAGTTTTGAATACAAGCCTAGTCCTCATTTACTTTCGTCTATAATTAAATATCAAAATAAAAAATATAAAATAGAGGACTTT
>CACFJT010000020.1 GCA_902566705.1 uncultured Pelagibacteraceae bacterium | reverse complement strand
ATAACCCAAAAATTATAGCAGTTTCAAAAACATTTCAAATTGAAAAAATTTTACCTCTTATTGAACATGGTCATGTGGACTTTGGAGAGAATAAAGTTCAAGAAGCAGTTGAAAAATGGACAGAAATTAAAAAATTACATTCAGCAATTAAATTACATATGATTGGGAAATTGCAAACTAATAAAGTTAAATTTGCTGTACAGTTATTTGATTATATTCATTCAGTAGACAGTGAAAAACTTGCAAGAAAAATAGCAGACGAACAAAATAAAATTAATAAAAAAATTAAAGTTTTTTTACAGGTAAATATTGGTGACGAAAACCAAAAATCTGGGATTAATAAAAATGAAGTGGGACAACTAGTTGCAATTTGTAAAGAAATTAATTTAAATGTTATTGGTTTGATGTGTATTCCCCCTATAAATATTGATCCAGAGGATTATTTTGCAGAAATGAATCAACTTAAAAAAGATTTAGTTTTTGATGAATTAAGTATGGGAATGTCCTCAGATTATCTAAAAGCTGTCAAACATTTATCAACATATATTAGAATTGGATCTAATATCTTTGGTCAGAGAAGTTAAAAAATCTTAATTTTAGAATTTTTTTTAATTATTTTTAACATAATTAAAAAATCTTTTTCCTTTAAAGCAATACATCCAGCAGTAGGTTTGTATTTTTTGGTAAGGTGAATAAAAATACAACTTCCCAGACCAGTAGTAGGTTTTTTAAAATTATATTTAATTGGAATTAAGAAGTCATATTTATAATCATTTCTTTTTAATCTTTCATGTTTGATTTTTTTTTCAATTTTAATAAGTTTGTTATATTTTTTTGGAAAGCGAATATCATCACACCAACCCATATTTTTTTTAATTTTGACACATTTAAGTAAAGTTGAAGGTTTTTTTTTACGATCTTTTCTAAAATAAAGATTTTCAATATTAAATGTTCCTTTTGGTGTTTTTTTATCTCCTTCTTTTTTGTTAATAGTTGAACCTTTTTTACCAATACAACACCTAAATTTAAATTCATCGATTTGAAGAGTGTGTTTATTTTTTACAAAAAT
The DNA here is from genome assembly GCA_902566705.1 of uncultured Pelagibacteraceae bacterium. Classification (GTDB taxonomy): domain Bacteria; phylum Pseudomonadota; class Alphaproteobacteria; order Pelagibacterales; family Pelagibacteraceae; genus Pelagibacter. The sequence goes on along the minus strand of CACFJT010000020.1, from coordinate 7,433 downwards.
TGTCATATTCTCTTTTTGTGACTACACAAAATTTAATTATATATAAGTTTAATGCATTGTATAATATTCTTAAAGAACTAGATTTAGATTTAAATATCAATATTAGTTTTGTAGACACTGAAAATTCTTTAAATGAAACAGTAAAAAATTCAAACACTAACTTGGTTATATCAAATAAAAAATATTCGAATATTAACAATCAATTCATTTTGGATGATACACCGATTAATATTTTTAAATTAGTTGAGAAGATAAATATTGAATTTTTAAAAATGCAATTTAGTAGCCAATCTGAAGTAAAAGTAAAAAATTATATTATAGATCTTAATTCTAGAGAAATATTTATAAAAAATAAAAAGCTTAAGTTGACTGAAAAAGAAATTAATACAATTATTTATTTATCTAAATCAAATCAACCAGTTAGTATTGATGAATTGCAGGAAAAGGTTTGGAGTTATCAATCTGATATCGAAACTCATACTGTTGAAACTCATATTTATAGATTAAGAAAGAAAATTTTAAACGCATTTAATGATAATAAATTTATCATCAGTAAAAAAAATGGTTACCAAATTAAATAAGAAAAACCCTATTGCTAAAGACTTATATACTAAAAAGTATAAACCAAAAGTCGTCAAACCTAAAAAAGGTAAAGGAAGTTTTAAAAGAAGAAAAAGTTAAATTTAAAGTCTTGCCCCAATTTGCTGTATAACCTTTGAAGACATTTCAGTACCTTTCTCTAGACACTCTTTTGTTGATAATTTTTTGATGTATCCATGTAAAAATCCAGCAGCAAAAAGATCACCTGCACCTGTTAGATCAACTATTTTGAGATTTTTTTGTATGTTACTTTCAACAACTTCATTACCATTAATTGCAACTGCACCTTTTTCACCTCTAGTTATAATAATTAATCTATTAAGTTGTTTAGAAAAATTTATAACTTCATTAAAATTTTTTGCTTCAAATAAAGAAGTAATTTCTTGCTCGTTAGCAAAAGTTATATCAAGCTTGTTTTTTACCAAGTTTAAAAAATGAGGTTTGTGTCTATCTACACAAAATAGATCAGAGAGCGACATAGCAACTTTATTTGCATTATTTATAGCTTTATCAAAAGCTTTTTTGGGCTCTCCCTCATCCCATAAGTAACCTTCCAAAAATATTATTTCACTTTTCTTAATAGCATCAGCACTAACATCTTTTTCATTAATTTTTCCTGCAGTTCCTAAGAAAGTACACATTGTCCTCTCTGAGTCTGGTGTTACTAATATTAAACATGTCCCAGTCGGCAATTCTTCTTTTTTTTTAGAATAAAAATACTCTACCTTTTCTTTTTTTAGTCCTTCTTCATAATTACTACCGAATTTATCATCTGAAATTTTACCTATAAAGCCAGTTTTATTACCTAGTTGAGATATTCCAACTATTGAATTTGCAACAGATCCACCTGAAACTGTTTTTTCAATTTTTAAATTTGTTAATAAATTTTTAAATTCATTTTCGTCAAAAAATAATTTCATTGTACTTTTTGTAAGATTATTTCGTTCAATAAAATTATCTTCCACCTTACAAATGACGTCCACTATCGCATTTCCTATTCCTAAAATTTTCATATTAAGCCTTTTTGGTAATAACAGGTTTCTTTCTATTTGGGTAGCAAGTAGTACAAATTTTGCAGGTTAAACCGTAACAATCTCTCGCCTTACAATATTCTCTTCCATAAAAAATTATTTGTAAATGAAGTTTAGACCATGTTTTTTTGGGAAATATTCGTTTTAAATCTTTTTCAGTTTGAATAACATTTTTTCCGTTTGTTAAACCCCATCTTTGTGCAAGTCGATGAATATGAGTGTCAACTGCAAAAGCGGGGTATCCAAAACCTTGGGACATAACTACACTTGCTGTTTTGTGCCCTACACCTGGTAGTTTTTCAAGTTCTTCAAAAGTTTTAGGTACTTTACCACTATGTTTTTCTAATACCTGTTTAGACATCAAGTAAATGCTTTTCGCTTTAACTCTAAAAATACCAATTTTTTTTATTAGTTTTTCTATTTTTTTCCTTCCTAATTTTACAAAATGTTCAGGTTTAAAATATTTTGGATATATATTTTTTGTTACATTGTTGACGTTTACATCAGTACATTGTGCTGAAAGAAGTACAGAAATTAATAGTGTGAAAGTATTTTTACTTTTTAAAGGAACTGGTGCTTTAGGGTAGATTTTGTTTAGAGTTCTTATAATGATCTTTGCTTTTTGTTTTTCATTCATTAGGAAAAATTAAGCAAATCTCTCATGGAATATAAACCTTGTTTTTTTTTCATAAGCCATTTAGAAGCAGTTAAAGCACCATCAGAGTAAAGCGCTCTATTAAAAGCCTCATGGTTTAATGTAATAATTTCTTTTCCACTTGAAAATTTTACTTCGTGTTCACCAATAATTTCACCTTTTCTAATTGAGTTAAAATTAATTTTTTTTCCATAAGGAAAAGATTTTTTATTTAAGAATTTTTTACCAATCAAATTGTACAAATTTTTATTTTTTCCATCAGCAATTCCTTTACCGAGCATTAAGGCAGTACCAGATGGATAATCTTTTTTATGCTTGTGGTGAACTTCAAATATTTTGCTAAGGTATTCATCATTCAGAGATTTTGAGGCAATCTCGGTTAAATACATTAATAAATTTACTCCTAAGCTCATATTACCAGCTTTTAAAATTGGTATCTTTTTTGAATATTTTTTAATTTGATTTTCTTGGCTCCTAGTAAATCCTGTAGTACCAATTACTACCTTTTTCCCAAATTTTGACGCTATTTTGAGGATTTCAAGAGTACAATCTGGTACTGTGAAATCAATAATCACATCAGTTTTTTTAAAAGCTTTGTCAGAATTTAATTCGGGTTTAACTCCATTAAACTTTTTATTTATTAATCTATTTTCTGTAAGTGTAACTATTTTAAAATCTTTATTTTTTTTTAAAGACTTAATTAATTGCTGGCCCATCCTACCCATGCAACCAGAAATCGCTAAATTAATTTTTTTCATTTAGCCAATATTAACCTTTTTTAGAAGATTAGTCTTTTAGTTTTTCCAGAAATCTTTTGCTTTTTGAAAAAATTTTTTAATGCTTGGATTTGACTTGTCGTTTTCAATTTCTCTAAATTGCTCTAATAATTCTTTTTGTTTTTTATTTAAATATACAGGCACCTCTGTTTTAACTTGAACATATAAGTCTCCAAAATCCCCTCTTCTCATAAATGGCATTCCTTTACCCTTTAATCTAAATTGTTTACCATTTTGAGTTCCGTCAGGAATTTTAATTTTAGCTTTTCCACCATCAATAGTTGGAATTTCTATTGTTGTTCCTAATGCTGCATCTGCAAGAGAAAGTGGAAATTCAAAAAATAAATTTTCATCAGACCTTTTAAATAAGTTATGAGAATTTACATTAATAAATAGATAAAGATCTCCTGTCGATCCACCTCTTGTTCCTGCTTCACCCTTTCCTGCAAGCCTAATTCTAGTTCCGTCATCAACACCTTTTGGAATGGTTACAGAAATTTTCTTTGATGCTTGTTTTTTACCTTGGCCATTACAATCATTACAAGGATTGTTTATTTCTTCACCATTTCCGTTACATTGAGGACAGGTTTGCTGCACAGTAAAGAAACCCTGATTGGATCTTATTCTGCCATTACCACCGCAATATGAGCATCTATCAGGAGAATAGCCTGGTCTAGATCCATTTCCTCTGCACGTACTACACTGTTCAGTTGTTGAAAACTTAATATCTTGTTTCTTTCCACTGTAAGCTTCTTCTAGAGAAATAGATAAATCATATCTTAAGTCAGAACCTCTATTATTTGATTTTCTATTTCTTGATCTTCCACCCCCTCCAAAATCCCCGAAAAAATCTTCGAAAATATCTGAAAAATCTGCTCCACTAAAACCACCAAAACCTCCACCTGGTCTTCCGCCACCGTTTTCGAATGCAGCATGACCAAAATTATCATAGTTTTGCTTTTTTTCTTTGTCTGAAAGTATTCCGTAGGCTTCACTAGCCTCTTTAAACTTTTCTTCAGCCTTAGTGTCTCCAGGATTTTTATCAGGGTGATATTTAACAGCTAATTTTCTATATGCGGATTTTAATTGATCAGGACTTGCGCTTTTATTAACGCCTAGGACATCATAATAGTCTCTTTTAGCCATCAAATTACCCCAGACAATTAAATGTCAGTTTAAGCGCTTTTTTCTTTATTCTCGTCTTTTACTTCTTCGAAATCAGCATCAACAACATTCTCGTCTTTTTTACCTGCATCATCTCCACCATCATCTTTACCAGAATCTGGTTTTGCACTTTGTTGTGATTTATAGATTGCTTCACCAAGTTTCATTGAAGCTTGAACTAAAGCTTCAGTTTTTTTCTTAATGTCTTCAATATCTTCACCTTTTAAAGCCTCTTTTACAGCAGTTGATGCATCTTCAATTGCTTTTTTCTCTGCATCAGAAATCTTTGATCCATGCTCTTTTAAATTCTTTTCAGTGGAATGAATTAGAGTGTCTGCTTGATTTCTAACATCAACAGATTCTCTTTTCTTTTTATCAGCCTCTTTATTAGCTTCTGCGTCTTTAACCATTTTTTCAATTTCTTCATCACTCAGTCCACCTGAAGCTTGGATTTGAATTTTTTGTTCTTTCCCAGTTCCTTTGTCTTTTGCTGAAACATTTACGATACCGTTAGCATCAATATCAAATGTAACTTCAATTTGAGGAACTCCTCTTGGTGCCGGAGCAATTCCAACTAATTCAAAATTACCTAAAGCTTTATTGTCAGCAGCCATTTCTCTTTCACCCTGTAGAACTCTAATAGATACAGCTGGCTGATTATCTTCTGCGGTAGAGAAAACTTGGCTTTTTTTTGTTGGTATTGTTGTGTTTTTATCGATCAGTTTTGTAGAAACTCCTCCAAGTGTTTCTATACCAAGCGATAATGGAGTAACATCCAATAAAAGTACATCTTTAACGTCACCTTGTAATACACCCGCTTGAATAGCCGCACCCATTGCAACTACTTCATCTGGGTTCACACTTTTGTTAGGGTCTTTTCCAAAAAAGTTTTTTACTTCTTCAATTACTTTAGGCATTCTAGTCATACCTCCAACCATAACTACTTCATCAATTTCACTAGCTGTAACCCCAGCATCTTTCAAAGCAGTTTTACAAGGAGGCATTGTTCGAGCAATTAATTCCTCAACTAAAGCTTCAAGTTTTGCCCTAGTCATTTTTAAATTAATATGTTTTGGACCTGTTTTATCTGCAGTAATGAAAGGTAAATTAATATCTGTTTGTTCTGCAGATGATAATTCTATTTTTGCTTTTTCTGCAGCTTCTTTTAATCTTTGTAAAGCTAGTTTATCTGACTTAAGATCAATACCATTATCTTTTTTAAATTCAGAAATTAAGTAATCAACAACAGCATTATCAAAATCTTCACCACCTAAAAATGTATCACCATTAGTTGATTTAACTTCAAATACACCATCACCCAACTCTAAGATAGAAACATCAAATGTTCCTCCACCTAAATCATATACGGCAATCTTTTTATTTTGTTTTTTATCTAGACCATAAGCTAAAGAAGCAGCTGTTGGTTCATTTATAATTCTTAAAACTTCTAAACCAGCAATTTTTCCTGCATCTTTGGTAGCTTGTCTTTGAGCATCGTTAAAGTACGCTGGAACGGTAATCACAGCTTTAGTTACAGCTTGACCTAAATATTTTTCTGCTGTTTCTTTCATTTTTTGTAAAATGAAAGCAGATATCTGAGATGGTGAATATTTTTCACCTTTAGATTCTATCCAGGCATCACCTTTTTCGGAATTAACTATTTTAAAAGGTGCGGCTTCCACATCTTTTTTTACAGTTGGGTCATCAAAATTTCTTCCAATTAATCTTTTAACGGCAAAGATAGTATTTTCTGGATTTGTAACAGCTTGTCTTTTTGCTGGTTGTCCAATTAATTTTTCTTTTTCATCTGTAAATGCAACTACCGAAGGAGTTGTTCTTGCACCTTCGGCATTTTCTAAAACTTTAGCCTGTGTTCCTTCCATTATGGCAACACATGAATTTGTTGTTCCTAAGTCTATTCCAATAATTTTACTCATAATATAAATGTTTCTCCTTCGACATATAGGGTTTAAATGTGAAACTACAAGTTGATCTCATAATTATTTATTTTCTGTTTTTTCTTGATTTTCTTCAGTTTTTTCGTCTTTTGTTGTAATTTTTTTTGACACTCCTACTAATGAGGGTCTTAGCAATCTGTCTTTTATAGTAAAGCCTTTTTGGATTTCCTGGATTATTGTTCCAGGTTCTTTCGTATCATCTTCTATTTCCATCATCGCTTGATGAAAGTTTGGATCTAGTTTTTTGTTAAGACTATCAATCGGTTTAATGTTATTTTTTTCAAATATTGAGATTAGATCTTTTTTAATAATGTCTAAATGTTCTAGAGTCTTTATTAATGCTTCAGTTTCTTTTAACTTATCATCATTTTCAAGTACATGTTTTGATCGATCTAAGTTATCAATCAAATTTAATGCTTCTTTAGCAAAACTATAACCGCCATATTCAAATGCATCCTCTTTTTCTTTTTCAAATCTTCTTCTTTGATTTTCCATTTCAGCAAAAGTTCTTGCTACTTTATCCTCGAGTTCAGCAATTTTTTCATCTGGGGTTTGTTCTTTAATTTCTTCTTTAGGTTCTTGATCTGTTTCTTGTTTATTTTCTTCAGCTGAGTTTTCTTCAGGTTTGTAAGTCTCTTTTGTTGTATCCTGGTTTTGATCTGCAAAAGTGTTATTTTGGTTTTCTTCTTTTTCCATAGGCCTTTATATGGTAAGGATTTTTAAAATTTCTAGATGTCTAAACAAAAAATTAATAAATTACTCATCGGCACTAATAACAAGGGCAAATTACGAGAAATCAAGAGTTTGTTACCAAAAAGCATTAAAATTCATTCCACATCTGAATTTAATCTTAAGAGTCCAGTTGAAAATGGAAAGACATTTAAAGAAAACTCATTAATTAAATCTAAATATTTTTCAAAAAAAACAGGACTAATTTGTTTGGCGGATGACTCAGGTTTAGAGATAGACTTTTTGGATAAAAATCCTGGAATTTATTCTGCAAGGTGGGGAGGAAAGTATGGAAATTTTAGTAAAGCTATAAGAAAAGTTTATAGAGAACTAAATAAAAAAGATAAAAATTGGAAAAGTAAAAAAATTAAAGCAAGATTTATTTGTGCACTATCTATTTCAAATTTAAATAAAAAAATTACTTGCGTATTAGGAAAAGTGGAGGGTTATATTTCGGATAAACCAAAAGGAATAAATGGATTTGGATATGATCCAATTTTTATTCCTATAAATAAAAGAA
>CACFJT010000019.1:5000-9824 GCA_902566705.1 uncultured Pelagibacteraceae bacterium | reverse complement strand
AGCATCAACAAAATTTTCAGTATTTTTTTCAACTTTTTTATACTCTTCGGTTACTGGATGAAATACAACTAAAAAAAAATTTTCTAAATTATCAATTTGGTATTTTTTTTTAAAATTTTTCATTTTTGTAATTTTTTTATTTTTTATTTCATCTAATTGAGGTGCTCCAACGTTAAATATTCTAAACTTTTCTTCTCCTGATTTATATAAACGTCTGGCTGCATCTTCATTTGACGCAAAATGAACATGAACAAATCTTGCAATAGCATGTCTAGCAACTCCATCTATATTTCCAGAACGTTCGCCAGCTTGAATGTGACAAACAGGGGTATATGTATATGCAGCACATATAGAAGCCATCAATTGTTCTCCTCTGTCTCCCGCAAGTACTAACCACTCTGGCTTTTCTCGCTTTAATGTTTCAATAAAACTGATTTTAAAAATTGCTAGGGATTTTGTCATAGAATAATGTGTCGTTCCTTCGAGCGACATTTCTATTTCATCAACAACGTTGTATTTTTTTTTTATTGTTTTAGCGAGATTTCCATACTGATCTAATAACACCATGTTCGTTAAACAAATTCCATATTTTATTTTTTTTTTTTTACAAATATCTAACAAGGGTCTGATGTAACCCCACTCACCTCTTGAACCACAGATAAATAAAAATTTCATAAATTATTCAATATCTTCCCATTTAATTAAAGTATTTTTTTTTATTTTTTTATTTGTTTTTTTTCCTATAAAATTTTTCATTTCAAAAGAAGGAACACCTGTACCTGGTCTTTTTGACCATATCATGTCTTGAGTGATTACTTGATTTTTATCAATATCTTTTATTGTAACTAGAGATCTTAAAGCCCATTTACGAATTTCTTTTTCCTTCTCATGAATTTTCTTTATACTCCCAAGTGATTTTTCTATGTTTCTAATTTGCTGACTCATTTCTTTAAATTTATTAAAATCGATTGAAACATCATCATCAGGCCCTTTTAAATTTTTATCTAAAGTAACATGTTTTTCAATTATTCTTGCTCCTAACGCAACTGCAACTATAGAAGAATATATATCATCTGTGTGATCAGAATGTCCGATTAATAAATCGTTATATTTTTCTATCATCTTGGGTATAACTTTTAAATTTAGATCTTCATAAAAAGTTGGATATTCACTTACACAATGTAAAAAACAAAAATTAACACCTGTTTTTTTTAATTCTAAATAAGTTCGATCTATTTCATCAAATGTGGACATGCCAGTAGATAGAATTAATGTATTTGCAAACTTAGATATTTCTATTAATGTTGGTATATCTGTCATCTCTCCAGATCCAATTTTAAAATCTACACAACCAATGGAGTTCAACTCTTGGGCTGCTTTTAAAGAAAAAGGTGTGCAAAGATAAATAATACCAACTTTTTCACAATAGTTTTTTAATTCAATGTGATTTTCAAGTGTTAATGCATTTTCTTTTAAAAACTCATATAACGGTTGGTCAAAATTTGAGGACATGGGAACATCTGGCAACATTTCCTCGTCAGCTAAATGATGTTGAAACTTTATACAATCTGCTCCACTCTCTTTGGCTAGAGTAATCATTTTTTTTGCATTTGATAATGATCCAAAGTGATTATCGCAGGCTTCTGCAATAAGAAATGTTTTATTTTCAGAAATCTCAAAGTTAGCAATTTTTATATTATTTCGCATATTAGAGACATATTTTATTATTATAAATTAAATTTTAAAATCATTTGTATCATATCTTGGTAATTTAAAAGTATCTTTAATATTTTTTTTATTAATACTTCCTACTTTGGTCGTTAAAGCAAATTTTAAATCTGATTTTTTCAAAATTTTTATAGTATCTGAATTAAAACCACCATAAGGATAACAAACTGAAAAATTTTCATTAAAAATTTTTATTTTCTTAAAATAATTTAGTGATTTATTGAGCTGATCAGATTGGCTTTTATAATCTAGTTTATTCCACCAAACATGTTCATATCCATGAGAACCAAATGACATATTATTATTATACATTTCTTTAATTTGATTTTCATTAATATAAAGTTTTTTAGCAAATTCTTTTTCATTAATGTTCAGTATTAAATGAAATAATTTTTTTGTTATTTTTTCTCTCATTAATTTTGGAAGATGATTTTGCAATAATCTTTTAATCAAAATTGTTTCTTTTTTGTCATATCTGCTTTTAGTGTCAATCTTTGATATCTCCAAAGAGTCTTCATCTCTGTTAAAATATTTTTTAGATAAATAAAAAATTTTATTTAATATTTTCCGAGTATTCTTTTCTTTTTCTAAAATAAAGTGAATTTTATTTACTTCTAAAACTTTTTTATTTTTAATTGCCTCAACAGGTGGATAAAAACAACCTGAAACTTTTTTTTTTCTTAAATAAGGAAAAACATACTTCCAATGATCTATATAACCATCATCAAATGTAAGTAATATTGATTTTTTTTTTGGAATTTTTTTAGTTTTTAAAATTTCAACAAAATCCTGATTTGAAATTATATTAAAATTTTTTTTAAAATAATCTATTTGTTTTTTAAAATCTTCATATTCTAATCCTTTTAAAGTTGAGAATTTGCTTTTTTTTATTTCTCTTACATAATGGTACATCACAATGTATATTCTAGAAGCTGTTGTTCTAATCATGAAAATTTAAACTATTTTAGTCTTTGGGCCATTCATAAGTAATTTTTTTTTAGTGTAAATATTTTTTATATAATAACTATCTATTATGCTTCTTGAAGAGGTATCATAAATCTCGAATATTTTTTTATTATTAATTATATTTTTTATTTTATTTTTTATAGAGCTTTGGTACTCAAAAGATGAAATAACAACATAATCGTACTTTTTTAAGGCATCAATCTTTTTAATTTTTTTAAGTGAAATAGTTTTTCGATTTTCAAAAAAATCGTTTCTTTTTTCAAATTCAAAATATCGAAAATTTTTTGTATTAAATTTTTTAACTAAAAACTTCATTAGAAAAAATGTATGATCATTTGTGCCGAGAAAAACAATTTGTTTATTTTTATTTTGTTTCAAAAAATTCAGAATTTTTTCTTTAGAATTGTGTATCGAATAATAAATTGCTTTATGATCGTGATATTTTTTTTTTCTTATAAACTCAGATTTATTGACCTTTATAAGTAATTTTTGTTTTGCTAAGTTTTCATATTTTTTAATATTATCTTCTCTGTATTTCTTTAAGATTTCCAATTTTAAATGTTGATTTTCTTTCCTATCAATAATTACATCATTTAAAATTAAATAATCTAATTTTGTTTGAATAAAACAAATAATTGCATCAAGTGGAGTTTCAACTATTGGTTCTCCCGCATCATTAAATGAGGTGTTTAAAATTACAGGTACATTTGTAATTTTATAAAAATTTTTTACAATATGATATAGATCGCTGTTTTGATTTTGATTTATAGTTTGAACTCTAGCAGTTTTATCAACATGAATTGCTGAAGGTATTTTTGATGACTTATATGATTTTGCAACTAAAAGCATAAATGGAGAAGATTGTTTAAGATCGAAATATTCTTTATTTTTCTCTTCTAATATAACTGGAGCGAATGGTCTAAAAATCTCACGATGTTTAACTTTCAAATTTAAATGATCTCTCATATTTTTACTTCTCGCGTCAGCTAATATACTTCTATTTCCTAATGCTCTGGGCCCATACTCACTCCTTCCAACGCACCTTCCTATGATTTTTTGGTTTGATATATGTTTTGCAATTTCGTGATTGTCTTTTTGTGAATAATTAATATTAAATTTTTTCAAAATTTTTATTACTTCAGTATTTGAGTAATTACGGCCGGTGTAGGCATTATTGAATAATAAATCATTCCTTCTTACTCCTTTAATTAAGTTAAATGCACCCCACAAAGCTGCTCCAAAAGATATTCCAGCATCTGAGCATGCTGGAAAAACAAAAATGTTTTTAAAATTTGATTTGTCTAAGAGTTTTTTATTTGCGACTGAATTCAGCGCTACTCCTCCAGCAAGACATAAGTTCTTTGATTTAACTGTTTTATATAATTCTTTTCCTAAATGGACCATTGATACTTCTGCTGCATTTTGAATATCATATGCCACACCACTAAAATATTTATTAAGGTGATTTTTGTTTTTACAAAATTTATGTGGAACTTTTATAGGATCAACTCTAAGATTGCTATTTATCTGATTTAAAATATCCGACAATGGATTTCTTTTAATAAATTTGCTAAAATCAGTCTCTATATCTTTAAATTTAATATCAATATTAATTTTATTTTTATATTTTTTTCCATATGGTGCTAGTCCCATAGTTTTTCCCTCTCCGCCAGTACCAAAATTTAAAATATGATTGGTCACAGAAGCGTATGCTGTTCCAATGCCAAATTCTCTATATTTTTTGACTCGTGTAATTTTTTTTCCAATCCCTTTAAAAAAAGATGTGGTTTCAAGATCTGAGCCTATTCCATCTACAATAAGTATGGCGGATTCTTTAAATTTGCTTGTATAAAAAACACTCGCTGCATGGGCTAGATGATGATCAATTTGAATAATTTTTTTTTCGTTAAATTTGAATTTTTCTTTAAAATAGTCAAATTCTGAATAATTATATGAAGGTCCAGAACGGTGCCACCTTTTTATTTTAATCCAATCAGATATAAGATAATCAACTTTTCTTAAATCTTTTAGATCAAAATAATCTAAACAATATTTTATTGAATTTAAAGGAAAAGTATAAGGATGCTTCTTCCTAATTAATCTTTCTTCAGAAATACAAACATAGTCTAT
>CACFJT010000019.1:0-2500 GCA_902566705.1 uncultured Pelagibacteraceae bacterium | reverse complement strand
GGGTGGTCCCCCTATATTCGAGCAGGATTTCACGTGTCCCGCTTTACTCAAGAATTTTGTTAAACATTACTCATACGGGACTATCACCCTCTATGGTTAGCATTTCCAAACTATTCAAATTTTTTTAACAAAACTACTGGCCTACTCCGCGTTCGCTCGCCACTACTAACGGAATCTCAATTGATTTCTTTTCCTCTGGTTACTTAGATGTTTCAGTTCTCCAGGTTGTCTCTTTAAACCTATGTATTCAGTTTAAAGTACCACATAAAGTGGTGGGTTTCCCCATTCGGAAATTTTCGGATCAAAACTTACATACAGCTCCCCGAAACTTATCGCAGTATATCACGTCCTTCATCGGCTTTCAGTGCCAAGGCATCCACTACACGCCCTTAAACGCTTGATTTATGCACAGAAAAAAATTCTGTGTTGAATCAAATTTTTATTTTGAACACTAGCTAATAACATTACTAATGTTCGGATATAGATATTGATATTAATTATTAAATTTTTACGATTTTGTATAACTAAGTGTTTGGTGGAGGATAGCGGGATCGAACCGCTGACCTCCTGAATGCAAATCAGGCGCTCTCCCAGCTGAGCTAATCCCCCATGATCTTTAATTGGTGGGCCGAGAAAGACTCGAACTTTCGACCCCACCCTTATCAAGGGTGTGCTCTAACCAACTGAGCTACCGGCCCCCATGCAAGAGAAACACTACTTTAAGAAGAGAAATGAGGACGGTCAACATTATCCTGTATATTATTTAGAATGAAATTTTACTTTCATTCATCCTTAGAAAGGAGGTAATCCAGCCGCAGGTTCCCCTACGGCTACCTTGTTACGACTTCACCCCAGTCGCTGACTATACCGTGGTCAAGGGTTTGAAACCTTGCCTTAAGGTAGAACCAACTCCCATGGTGTGACGGGCGGTGTGTACAAGACCCGGGAACGCATTCACCGTGGCACGCTGATCCACGATTACTAGTAATTCCAGCTTCATGCACTCGAGTTGCAGAGTGCAATCCGAACTGAGGTATCTTTTAAGGATTTGCTTAACGTCGCCGTTTTGCTTCCTGTTGTAGATACCATTGTAGCACGTGTGTAGCCCAACACGTAAGGGCCATGAGGACTTGACGTCATCCCCACCTTCCTCCAGCTTATCACTGGCAGTTCTTTCAGAGTGCCCAACTTAATGATGGCAACTAAAAGTGAGGGTTGCGCTCGTTGCGGGACTTAACCCAACATCTCACGACACGAGCTGACGACAGCCATGCAGCACCTGTGTTTCGTCCGGCCGAACCGAAAACTTTAATCTCTTAAAGTCGCGACGAACATGTCAAGTGTTGGTAAGGTTCTGCGCGTATCTTCGAATTAAACCACATGCTCCACTACTTGTGCGGGTCCCCGTCAATTCATTTGAGTTTTAACCTTGCGGTCGTACTCCCCAGGCGGTGTGTTTATCGCTTTCGCTGCGACACTGAAAATAAATTTCCAACGTCTAACACACATCGTTTACGGCATGGACTACGAGGGTATCTAATCCTCTTCGCTACCCATGCTTTCGTTCCTCAGTGTCAGTAATGATCCAGAAAGCTGCCTTCGCAATTGGTATTCTTTCTAATATCTACGAATTTCACCTCTACACTAGAAATTCTGCTTTCCTCTATCATACTCTAGCTGAAAAGTTTTGATGGCAGTTCCAGAGTTAAGCTCTGGGATTTCACCACCAACTTTTTCAACCACCTACGAACTCTTTAAGCCCAGTAATTCCGAACTACGCTAGGTCCCTTCGTATTACCGCGGCTGCTGGCACGAAGTTAGCCGGACCTTCTTATTCGGGTACAGTCATTTTCTTCCCCGACGAAAGAGCTTTACAACCCAAAGGCCTTCTTCACTCACGCGGCATCGCTGCATCAGAGTTTCCTCCATTGTGCAAGATTCCCCACTGCTGCCTCCCGTAGGAGTTTGGGCCGTGTCTCAGTCCCAATGTGGCTGATCATCCTCTCAAATCAGCTATTGATCACAGTCTTGGTAGGCCATTACCCTACCAACAAACTAATCAAGTGCAGGCTCATCCAATGGTGCATAAAGCTTTCTCCGTAAAGACTTATCCGGTATTAGCACAAGTTTCCTCGTGTTATTCCAGGCCAAAGGGCAGATACCTACATGTTACTCACCCGTCTGCCACTAAGTATTGCTACTTCGTTCGACTTGCATGTGTTAGGCGTGCCGCCAGCGTACGTTCTGAGCCATGATCAAACTCTCAAGTTTAAAAACGGCGCACACTAGCTTCCATATAAATTCTAAGAATAAAATTTATATGATGTTGAAGTGTGTACGACAAATTTTGGTAACCTTAACCGTCCACACTTCTCTTCTTAAATTTAAACTTTTTAAATAGCTAATTGAGCTAAAAAGCTCAATAATCCTCACTTTTTTATTGTGTTTACAATAATTTTACTGAGAAAGTTCAGTGCTTATAGGCTAAAAATAAAGTAAA
>CACFJT010000018.1 GCA_902566705.1 uncultured Pelagibacteraceae bacterium | reverse complement strand
CAGAGATTAATGAGCAAATGTTAGGTAAATTTTTGGGAGTTTCAAATTTGAAATCTTCAATGATTCTTTCAATTAATTTATTTGGTTTATCATTTAATTTCCTTTTTTTATTTGTTTGAATTAGATAAGAATTATTATTATTAAATTCCCAAATTTTATCAGGATTTTTACCAAATATTGTATATCTACCTTTGATTTTACCTTTTTCTACAGACTCAAATATAAAACTATTTTTTTCCTCTAGGAAATTATCTATTAGGTTTAATACTTCCCCATCATTTTTTACTTTCTTTTTAGTAAAGATAATTTGATTTTTTTTGCTTCTGTGTCGAAACTTAAAATCTTTGAAGCTTCGATTAATAATCATTTGAAATAATTTTTAACTCTATCAATAGTTTTTTGATTTAATTGAACTTGATACTTATCATTAAGTAATTGATCATACGTTTGTAAGATGGTTTTTCTATTATTTATATTTTGGCTATTTACAAATTTAAGATATTTTTCATCTGCTTTGTTAAATGAATTTTTATTTGTTCCAGTAATTTTTACTAAAAAAATTTTATCTTCTTTATTTACTAGAGCAAAAGAGTTTACAGGTAACGCATAAAGCATTTTTACTGAATTAATATCAATGAGTTTGTCATCTTCTATAGAATTAATAGAAGAATATTCCTTATTTGAACCTGCAAGTTCCTCAAATTTTGAATTATCAAATTCCTTTTTTTGAATTTCTTCTATAATTTCTCTATTGTAATCAAATTTACCTTTTTGATATATTAACTCAACTATTTCTCCTTTAATGATTTCATCATTTAAATCTGGAGCTCGATCATATTGATTATCAATATTATAAAGTAAAAAGTTATCACCACTTTCTATCAAGTCTATTTTAGATGCTTTCTTAGAATAAATTAGATCTTCATTAATCTGTTTACTAGAGCTAGGTGCAAACTCATTTACTTGAATAATGTCAACATTTATATCTTCTAATATAGTGTCAAATGCACTTCCTTGAGAAATTTTGTTTTCAATTGAGTCTATTTCATCAAAAAACTCTTGGTTAAATTCTTCTATACCAATTAGATTTTTTGGATTTAAAATCACATACTTAAAATCTATATATTCTCTTTTTAATTGATCCTTATTTTCATCAATAAATAGTTCAATTTCATTTGCTGTGTAATCATTTTTTGTTTTATATAGATTTTCCATATCAAAATACTCGATGTCTAAGGATTTATTATTTTCTTCAAACTTTTTTTCTATCAAAAAATTTGGTGTTATTGTTCCAGCACCAATAAAATCAAATAAGTGTTTCTGTAATTCTCTATTTTTTAATTGCAATTCAAACATTGGAGCTGACAAGTTGTTGGAGAGCAAAAATTTTTCATATTTAATTCTTTGAAAAGCACCATTTTCATCTTGGAAATTTTTATTTTCTTTAATGTTTTTAAGTATGGTTCTTTCGTTAATTGAAAGATCAAAGTCTTTAATTTCTAAATCAATCAATGTAGTTGAAATTAATCCTGATAATAATTCCTCAATAATATTGTTGTCTAAATTATCCCGAATAGCTTCTTGTGAAATTCCACTTTGATTCACATAATCAATAAAATCTTGGGTTGTTACATTTGTTTTATTTATTTTTGCAATATTGTTTTGATTGTTTGTGCTAAACCCACCACCAAAACCACCAAAACCAAAAGCGATGATGATTATGACAATTAACACCAATCCACCAAGTTGTTTCCAGCCTAAGTTTTTTAATTTTTCAATCATAGCGTTATAAATTTATTGATCTGTAAAAAACAAATCTATAGATTAAAAAGTCAATTATGACAAATAAATATATGTATTTTGTAGCTAATTGGAAAATGTTTGGTGATTTAAGATCTCTAAATTCACTTGATAAAGTAATAAAGTTTTCAAAAAATAATAAAAAAAATAAGATAAAAATAGTTTATTGCCCACCAAATACATTAATTCGTCCATTATCGAGAAGACTTAAAAAAACAAAAATAGAGGTTGGTGCCCAAAACTGTCATCACAGCTATGACTACGGTGCGAACACTGGTCAAGTAAATTCTAATATGCTTAAAAATGTTGGAGCAAAGTATGTTATTTTGGGACATTCAGAAAATAGACAACTAGGTGAGACAGATAATTTAATTAATTTAAAAATAAAAAGTGCAGTTAAATCAGGTCTCAAAATTATATTTTGTATTGGCGAAACCTTGAAAGAAAGAAGACAAAAAAAAACTAATCAAATTTTGAAAAGACAAATTGAAAAAGGATTAAAATCAATAAAGAATAAATCCAAAATTATTATAGCCTACGAACCGGTATGGTCTATTGGTACAGGTGTAATTCCAAAAGAAGCTGATTTAAACGAAACTATTTCATTTATTAAAAGTAGATTTATTAAAAATTATCCAAAAATTTTATATGGTGGATCTGTAAACACTAATAACGTGAGTATATTAAAAAAAATTCCCAACATTGATGGTTTTTTGATAGGAGGCGCATCACAAATTTCAAAGAAATTTATTGATATAATTCAAAAAACCATTAATTAGACCCACATGGAAACTTTATTATTAGTAATCAACATCATACTTGCAGTTATTTTAGTTCTTTTGGTTTTATTGCAAAAATCAGAGGGAGGTGCTCTTGGTATTGGAGTTTCACAAGAAAATTTTATGTTATCTAGATCAGCAGGCAGCTTCATGACAAAAGCCACTGCAATTGTAGCAACACTTTTTATTATTTGTAGTCTGGCTCTAACAATAATTTCTAGAGCAGAACTTACTCCTACGGGGTCAGTATTGGATACAGTTGAGGAAAAAACTGAAGACACGCCTTCAATTCCGGAAAACAATTAATTAATTCTTTTCAATTCATTTTTTATTCGCTATAAGATACTTCCATGGCGCGATATATATTTGTCACTGGCGGCGTGGTTTCCTCCCTTGGTAAAGGTCTATCTTCTGCATCCCTTGCTTATTTATTACAATCAAGAGGTTACAAAGTTCGTTTAAGAAAATTAGACCCATATCTAAATGTCGATCCAGGAACAATGAGTCCATTTCAACATGGTGAAGTTTTTGTAACAGACGATGGTGCCGAAACAGATTTAGATCTAGGTCACTATGAAAGATTTTCTGGCGTTACTGCAAAGAAAACCGATAACATCACAACTGGAAAAATTTATAGCGATGTTCTTAAAAAAGAAAGAAAAGGTCAGTATTTAGGTAAAACTGTTCAAGTAATTCCTCATATCACAGATAGAATTAAAGAATTTATAAAACACGATACATCTAAAGAAGATTTTGTAATTTGTGAAATAGGAGGAATAGTAGGTGATATAGAAAGTTTACCGTTTGTAGAAGCAATAAGACAATTTTCCAATGATATTGGTAAAAAAAATGCATTATTTATTCATTTAACTTTAGTTCCTTATTTAAAAGCATCGGATGAAATAAAAACAAAACCAACACAACACTCAGTTAAAGAATTAAGAAGCATTGGTATTCAACCTGATATTATTATTTGTAGATCAGAAAGACCTATACCTTTAGACCATAGAAAAAAAATATCTTTGTTTTGTAATGTTGATATTAAAAATGTAATTGAAACTGTTGATGTTAAAACTATTTATGAGGCTCCGATTAGTTTTTTCAATCAAAAATTAGATATTCAAGTTTTAAATTATTTTAAATTAAAAACAAAAAAACCTGCAAATTTGAAACCTTGGAAAAAAATAACTAAAATTACTCTTAATACTAAAAGACATGTTAACATTGCAATTATTGGAAAATACGTTGAATTAAAAGATGCTTATAAATCTTTAGATGAAGCACTTACTCATGGAGGAATATCCAACAATCTTAAAGTTAATTTGGTTAGAATAGATTCTGAAAAATTAAAAGTTTCAGAAATAAAAAATAAACTTAAAAATGTTTCAGGAATTCTAATTCCAGGTGGGTTTGGTAAAAGGGGAACTGAGGGTAAAATTGAGGCGATAAGATATGCAAGAATAAATAAAATTCCATTCCTTGGAATTTGTTATGGAATGCAAATGGCAATAATTGAATTTGCTAGAAATCAATTAAAGATTAAAAAAGCAACTTCTTCTGAGTTTGATAAAGGCGGTGTCCATATTATTGGCTTGATGCATGAATGGGAAAAAAGTGGAAGAAAAGTTAAAGGAACAGATAAAGACTTAGGAGGCACCATGAGACTTGGTTCTTATGATGCAATTTTAAAAGATAAATCTAAAATTAGAGATATTTATAAATCTAGTTTAATCAAAGAGAGACATAGACATAGATATGAAGTGGATATTTTTTATAAAGAAAAATTTGAGAAGAAAGGATTAATATTTTCAGGTTTATCTCCAGATCATAAGCTTCCAGAGATAGTAGAACTTAAAAATCATCCTTGGTTTATAGGAGTTCAGTTCCATCCTGAATTTAAATCTAGACCTTTGAACCCACATCCTTTATTCTCTTCTTTTATCAAAGCAGCGAAAAAATCATAGATGAGTGCGATTAAAGTAAATTGTGAAAAAATAGAAATTTCAAACAATAATAAGATTTGTATTATTGCAGGTCCATGTCAGTTAGAGACAGAACAGCATGCAATGGACATGGCTGGAAAAATTAAGGAAATTACTTCAAAATTTGGCCTTGGATTTATTTACAAAACCTCATTTGATAAAGCGAACAGAACTAGTTTAAAAGGCAAAAGGGGAGCAGGGTTAGATGCATCACTTCCTGTGTTTGATAAAATTAAAAAGGAATTGAATGTCCCTATTTTAACAGACATTCATAATGCTGAACAATGTGAAATTGTTTCAAAACATGTTGATGTTTTACAAATCCCAGCTTTTCTATGTCGACAAACAGACTTATTAATTGCTGCGGCTAAAACAAATAAAATTATTAATGTAAAAAAAGGTCAGTTCCTAGCACCTTGGGATATGGTGAATGTAACTAAAAAAATTTCAGACTCAGGAAATAAAAATATCCTAGTCACAGAAAGAGGTGCAAGTTTTGGATACAACACTTTAGTCTCAGACATGAGATCATTACCTATAATGGCAAAGAATGGTTATCCAGTAATTTTCGATGCAACTCATTCTGTTCAACAACCAGGTGGCCAAGGTGAATCTTCTGGTGGTCAAAGAGAATTTGTTGAATATTTAGCAAGAGCTGCAGTTGCGGTTGGAGTTGCAGGTGTATTTATTGAAACACATCAAGATCCTGATAATGCTCCATCAGATGGACCAAACATGGTACCATTGAATAAATTAGAGAATCTATTAAAACAATTAAACGATATAGATAATCTAATTAAAAAATAGTGAGTAAAATTTTAAAAGTAAAAGCACGTCAAGTTTTTGATAGTAGAGGAAATCCAACAGTAGAGGCAGAGGTTTATATTAAAAATAATAGCGCATCCGCTATTTGTCCCTCAGGTGCTTCCACAGGAACTTTTGAAGCCTTTGAAAAAAGAGATAAAAATAATAAACGGTATTTAGGAAAAAGTGTTTTAAGTACAGTTAACCTGGTTAACACAAAGATTTCAAAAACATTAAAAGGACAAAGTATCCATAATCAAGAAAGAATTGATGCTTTGTTAATTAATTTAGATGGTACAAGACAAAAAACTAACTTAGGAGCTAATGCAATGTTAGCAGTTTCAATGGCTGTTAAAAAGCTGTCTGCAAAAGCAAAAAAATTACCCTTGTATAAAACTTTTTCTCAAAAAAATAACTTTCAATTACCTTATCCATTAATGAACATTATTAATGGTGGAGCACATGCAAATAATGGTCTTAGAATTCAAGAGTTTATGATCAGACCGGATCGAGCAAAAAGTTTTTCTGAGGCAATGCGGATTTGTTTTGTAGTTATTAAAAACTTAAGTAAATTAATTAAAGATAAAGGTTTATCAACTTCAGTAGGCGATGAAGGTGGGTTTGCACCCATGATCAGTAGTAATAATCAAGCTTTAGATTTAATTGTGAGTGCAATTAAAAAATCAGGATTTGTTAATGGTAAAGATGTTTCTATTTGTCTTGATGTGGCTGCTAATGAATTATATAAAAAAAACAAATACTCTATTCATTCTAAAAGTTATATTTCAGTTGATAAATCCATTAAAGAATATCAAAAAATTATAAAAAAATATAAAATTAAGTCCATTGAAGATCCATTTGCTGAAAATGATTGGTTAGCATGGAATAAATTAATGAAATCAATAAAAAAAGTTCAGATTGTTGGAGATGATTTGTATGTGACAAATCTTGAAAGATTAAAGAAAGGTTTCTTAAATATTTCTTCAAATTCTATCTTGATCAAGCTAAATCAAATTGGCACTGTTTCAGAAACGTTAGATGTAATCAAATTTGCTCAAACAATTGGATATAAAACAATTATATCTCATCGATCAGGTGATAGTGAGGATACGTTTATCGCTGATTTATCAGTAGGCACTAATTCAAATCAAATTAAAACTGGATCCTTAGCTAGATCTGAAAGGGTTGCAAAATATAATCAATTAATCCGTATTGAAGAAGAACTTGGAAAAAAAGCGAGGATGAATAAGATCAATTAATGCTTCGATTAATAAAAAGAAATTATTTTTTATTAATATCTGTTTTTCTTATTTTTTATTTTGGTTTTAATTTAGTGTCTGGAGAAAGAGGCCTTTTTTCATATATAGAAAAGAAGGAACTTTTGTCTAACTTGAAAAAAGAAGAATTAACCCTAACTAATAAAATAGAAGATATGGATCATAAAAATTCACTTCTAAGTACTAATTTGGATCTTGATTATATTGAGACTTTAATTAGAGAACGATTTTTATTTGGTAAAAAAAATGAGACAATTTATATAATTAAAAAAGATGAAAAGTAGACATCCAGAAAAAGAAAACAAACCAGTTAATCCAATTAAAAAAAAACCTGAATGGATTAGATCTAAACTTACAAATAGTAAGGAATTCTTTTTAACCAAAACAATAGTAAATAATAATAATCTTGTAACTGTTTGTCAGGAAGCAAACTGCCCTAATATAACTGAATGTTGGAGTAAGCGACATGCAACTTTTATGATTATGGGAGACACCTGCACAAGAGCTTGTGCTTTTTGTGATGTTAAAACTGGTGTACCAGGAAAATTAGATCAACTTGAACCTGTTAAGATTGCAGAAGCAGTAAAAAAATTAAATTTAAAACATGTTGTGATTACTTCAGTGGATAGAGACGATTTAGATGATGGTGGATCAGAACATTTTTTTGAAGTGATTAATCAAATTAGAAAATCAAACCCAAATACCACTATTGAAGTTCTTACACCTGATTTTTTAAGAAAAGGAAATGCGTATAAAAAAGTATTAGATGCTAAACCAGATGTTTTTAATCATAATATTGAAACTGTCCCTAGTCTTTATTTAAAAGTTCGACCTGGATCTAGATACTTTGCATCTTTAGAACTTTTGAAAAATGCAAAAAAAGTTAACAAAAATATTTTTACTAAATCAGGAATAATGGTTGGATTAGGGGAGACAAGAGACGAAATTTTACAAGTTATGGATGATTTACGAGCTGCAGATGTTGATTTCATAACGATTGGTCAATATTTACAACCATCAAGTAAACATTATCCATTAGATCGATATTACACGCCAAAAGAATTTGAAGATTTAGGAACAATAGCAAAAGCTAAAGGATTTTTGTTAGTTTCCTCATCCCCTTTAACAAGATCCTCATATCATGCTGACGAAGATTTTGCGAAACTTCAACAAAACAGATTAAAAAATAATTAATGCCAAAAGCGTCAGTTAAGCGATTAATTGATAACAGAAAAAATAAACTAATCGAGTTTGTTTTAGATATTGAAAAATATCCAGAATTTATTCCTTTCTGTGATAATTCAAAAGTTTACGAGAGAAGTGATAACGGACATACAATAAATATAATTGCTGATCTTACAATAGGTAAAGGACCGTTTAAAGATACATTTAAAAGTGACGTTAAATTAAATAAAAAAACTGATCATATTCATGTTGTTAATTTAGGTGGACCATTAAATCATTTAGAAAATAATTGGAAATTTATTGAGGTAGGAAATGATACTGATGGTTATAAAACTGAAGTTTTTTTTGATATTGATTTTGAAATAGAAAATAAGTTTTTAAATATTTTAATGACTAAATCTTTTCAATTTGGTTTAGAAAAGATAGCAGACGCGTTTCAAAAAAGAGCTGAAAGTATTAAATAATTTTACTGATTATCTTAATTACGGTACGAACAGTTGATTTTTGAATTGAACTACGATTTTTTGATTTAAATTTATTTTCTTTAATAAGCAGAGCTTTACCTTTTTTGACCCCAATATAAACAAGGCCAACCGGTTTTTCTTTTGATCCTCCTCCTGGTCCAGCAATTCCTGTTATCGAGACATTGATTTTGCTCTTAGAAATTTTAGATAAATTTTGAACCATTGCCTTACAGCATTCATGGCTTACCGCACCAAATTTTTTAATAATATTTTTATTAACCTTTAATATCTTTATTTTAGCTTGATTAGAGTAAGTGGTTAGACCCATTTGAAAGTATTTTGATGAATTAGCTAATTTAGTCAAATTATGAGCCAATAATCCACCCGTACAAGACTCAGCTATAGATATAGTTAATTTTTTTTTAATTAATTTTTTATGAAGTAATTTAATACTCATTAGAATTTAAGACTTAATAAGTATATTAATATCATTGAATATAACCCAGCCATTATATCATCCATAATTATTCCAAAATAGTTCTTATGGTTTTTATCAAAGTAACTTACTGGAAAAGGTTTTAGGATGTCAAAAAATCTAAAAAAAACAAAAGATAAAACATAATAAATTTCAATTGAAATACTTATTTGATTAGTTTGATTTAAGTATAATAACAAAATTAAAGGCATCGATTGCCCTAAAACTTCATCAATTACTATTTGCCGTGGGTCTTTATTTTTAAATTCAGTTTCAGAATCTTTTACTGCATAAAATGAATAAAAGAATAAAAGTATAAAAAAAATAATTGAAAACTTAAGATCTGTGTAGCCTAAAATTTCATAAGCAATATAAATAAAAACAGTTGTTACAGCAGAGGTTACGGTTCCAGGAATTTTGGTTAAATATCCATAGCCAAAGAAAGTGGATAACAAAACATTTATTTTTTTCATTTTGTAATTGAGCAAATAACTTCACAAGCTATTGCTTTTTCCTTTCCAATTAATCCAAGTTTTTCTACTGTTTTACCTTTTAGGTTAATTAATTCTTTATCAATATTTAATAAATTAGATAAAGATTTGATTATTTTGTCGCGATACTTTGAAACTTTTGGTTGTTCACATATTAAATTTATATCTAAATTATTTATATAAAAATTATTTTTGTTTAATATTTCAATAATAGGTTTAAGCATTTTATTTGATCTAATGTTTTTATATTTTTTTTGGTCATCTGGAAAAAAAGTACCGATATCTTTTTTTCTCATAGCTCCAAGAAGAGAATCGATGATTGAATGAATAATTACATCTCCATCAGAATGTCCTTTAAGTCCTGAGTGATAAGGAATTTTTATACCACCTAAAAAAAGTTTTTTACTTCTTATTAATTTATGAATATCAAAACCTATACCAAAATAAGTTTTATTAGTTCTGATATCTTCTTTAAATGTAATTTTATTATTTGAATTTTCTCCTTTAATAAATTTAACTTTTAAATTGTTTTCAATAAATAACGCTGCTTCATCTGTGACTTTATTTTTTTGTTTATTTGAAAGAATGTATAAATCTTTAAATTTAAAAGCTTGTGGGGTTTGAGTTAATATTGAATTATTTCGATTTAGGTTAAAAAGTTGGTTTTTTACTTTGTATTTAATGGAATCTTTTGAATTTATAAATGGGATTACTGCTTTATTATTTTTAAGTGATTTAATAAGGTTTTTTAAAAGCTTGATTGTAAAATCTGGTCTAGCAGCATCATGAATTAGAACATTATTAGGTTTAAATTTTTTTATATATTTTAAAGCTATTAAAGAAGAATCGGATCTTTCTTTACCACCTTTTATAATGGATACATTTTTAGGAAATTTTTCTTTAATACTTTTTTTATTGTTTACGACCAATATAATTTTTTTAAACAGCTTTGATTTCATTGCTTTTTCTAAAGAATGTTTAAAAAGAGCCTTGTTTTTATAAATATTGAATTGCTTTGGTTTTTTTGAATTAAATCTTTTGCTTTGTCC
>CACFJT010000017.1 GCA_902566705.1 uncultured Pelagibacteraceae bacterium | reverse complement strand
AATACTGATAAAAAAATAATTCAAAAATCAAAAAATATAAAAGTGAAATCTAACACTTCAAAAAATAAATTTTTATCAATGGTTAATAAGGCAAAAAAATATATTAAATTAGGAGATATTTTTCAGGTTGTTTTAAGCCAAAGATTTGAGGCAAAATTAACAAAGAAACCACTAGAAATTTATAAAAAACTAAGAATAACGAACCCTTCTCCTTTTATGTTTTTCTTCAATTTTGACGATTTTCAAATAATTGGCGCAAGTCCTGAAATACTTGTGAGACTTAGGGATAATAAAATTACTGTAAGACCAATTGCAGGAACTAGACCAAGGGGTAAAACTAAAAAAGAAGATCTGTTTTATGAAAAAGACCTTCTTAAAGATAAAAAAGAACTTTCAGAGCATTTGATGTTACTTGATTTGGGTAGAAATGATGCTGGTAAAGTCTCAAAGATAAATTCGGTAAAAGTTACAGAAAGCTTCATTATTGAAAGATATTCTCATGTTATGCATATAGTTTCAAATGTAGTTGGGGAATATAATAAAAAATTTTCAAAATTTAAATCGCTCTTAGCTGGTTTTCCAGCAGGTACTGTTTCTGGGGCTCCAAAAATTAGAGCTATGGAAATTATAGATGAATTAGAATCAATAAAAAGAAAAGTTTATGCTGGTGGAATTGGATATTTTTCTGCAAATGGGGAATTTGATACATGCATAGCTTTAAGAACTGCAGTTGCTAAAAATAAAAAATTTTATGTACAAGCAGGTGCGGGTATAGTTGCAGACAGTAAACCTAAAAATGAATATGAGGAAACAGTTAATAAAGCGAAAGCTTTAATTAATGCTTTAAGATAATGAAAGTATTGTTAATAGATAATTACGATAGTTTTACTTTTAATTTGTATCACTATATCTCCTCATTAAATGTTAAAGTTGATGTAGTTAGAAATGATAAAATTAATTCTAAAGAAATCATAAAAAAGAAATATGATAAAATTGTTATTTCACCAGGACCAGGCAACCCAAATCAATCTGGCAATTGTATTAAAATATTGAATTCATTATACAAAGAATTACCTTTTTTAGGAGTTTGTTTAGGTCATCAGATAATTGGACAAGTTTTTGGATCAAAAATTGTTCAAGCAAGAAAGTTAATGCATGGCAAAACAAGCAAAATTAAATCCAAAAAAATCGGTATTTTAAAAAACCTCCCAAATATATTTGAAGCTACCAGATACCATAGTTTGGTAATTGATAAAAAAACCTTATCAAAAGATCTAGAGATTACAGCAGAGACAGAAGATGGGATTATAATGGGTGTACAACATAAAAAATTTAATATTCATGGTGTACAATTCCATCCTGAAAGTATTAAAACTAAGTTTGGAATGAAAATTCTTAAAAACTTTATTAACAATTAAATTTATGGATCAAATTTTAGAAAAACTTAAAAATAAACAAGATTTAACTTTTGAAGAAAGTAAAACTGCTTTTGAAATATTAATGACAGGAAAAGCCAGTGATAATGAAATTTTTGACTTTTTAACTTTGCTGTCTGAAAAAGGTGAAGTTTCAGACGAAATAGCAGGTGGAGTTTTTGTTCTGAGAGAAAAATCAAAACGAGTAAATGTAAGTGATTGTATTGATACTTGTGGTACTGGCGGTGATGGTATGAATACCCTCAATATTTCAACTGCTTCTGCCCTACTTTTAGCTAGTATGGGTACAAAAGTTGCTAAGCATGGCAATAAAGCTGTTTCCTCGAAATGTGGGTCCGGTGATGTTTTAGAAGCTCTTAAAATTAAAATTGATTTAGAACCTGAGGACATAGAAAAAGAAATTAATACCAACAATTTTGGTTTTATGTTTGCACCAAATTATCATAGTGCGATGAGATTTGTAGGACCAGTAAGAAAGAAAATTGGAAAAAGAACTATTTTTAATATGATTGGTCCATTAAGTAATCCAGCACTTGTTGAAAAGCAAGTTGTAGGAGTTTTTGATAAAAAATTATTAAAAATTTTTGCAGAAGGACTTAAAAATTTAAATTTAAAATTTGCTTGGATAGTAAATAGCGAGGATGGATTAGATGAAATATCTCCATATGCAATCACTAATGTTATTCAATTAAAAGATGGTCAAATATCTGAAATAAAAATAGATCCAAATGCTTTAGGGGTTAATGCAGATAATTTTAAAAATCTAGTGGGTGATGATGCAAAATTTAATGCTGATAAGATGATTGAAATTTTTAAAGGTAAAGATAATGACTTTTCAAAAGCAGTTTGTTTAAATGCTGCAGCAGGTTTAATTGTTGGAGAAAAATTTTCAGACTTTTCTGAAGCATATAATTTCACAAGAGAATTTATCCTTTCTGGAAAAACTTTTTTACATCTAGAAAAAATTCAAAATGTCTGAAAATATACTTCAAAATATCATTCAAAAGAAAATTGAAAAAGTTGATAAATTAAAAAAATCTCTAGATCTTAAAACTTTGGATGAATTAATTAATAAAAACAACAGTTATATTAATTTTAAAGAGAAAATAGAAAATAATATAAAAAATAATAAAACTTCAATCATTGCTGAAATTAAAAAAGCAAGTCCTTCAGCAGGTATAATTATTGATGATTATAATCCTGTAGATATTGCTCAGATTTATTTAAATAATAAGGCAACTTGCCTTTCAGTTTTAACAGAAGAAGATTATTTTTTAGGAAATTTAATTCACATAAGCAAAATAAAAGATAAAATAAATTTACCTATATTGTGTAAGGATTTTTTTATCGATAAATTTCAAATACCTTTGGCAAAAAGTTATGGCTCTGATGCTATTTTAATTATTTTAGCTGGGGTTTCAGATGATCTTGCTTCTGAATTATATGATGAAGCTATGAAATACAATATGTCGGTTATAGTTGAAGTTCATACAGTGGAAGAAGCTAAAAAAGCATTGAATTTTAAAGATGCATTAATTGGAATAAACAATAGAAATTTAAAAACACTTAAAACTGATATAAATACAACTTATGATATTTATGATGTTGTAAAAAGTCACAAAGGTCCTTTAATATCTGAAAGTGGAATTAAGAATAAAGAAGAGCTATTAGAGCTTAATAACAAAACATCAATTAACACTTTTTTAATTGGTGAATCACTTTTGAAAAACTTAGATAAAAATTCTATATTTTCAGTTTTATAGTCAAATAAATCCCTATTTTACTAGTTTTTTTTAGTATTGTTAATTTAAAAGAACTTTTATAGAACATTGTTTGTACGATATTTGTTCTTATGCTAACAAAAAAACAAAAAAACCTACTTTTATTTATCAACAAGAAGTTGAGAAGTTCAGGCGTATCTCCTTCATATGAAGAGATGAAACAGTCTCTTAATTTAAAATCTAAATCAGGTATTCATAGATTGATTAGTGCTTTAGAAGAAAGAGGTTTTATAAAAAGATTAGCTCACAAAGCAAGAGCTTTAGAGGTAATTAAATTGCCAGAAACAGCTTCTGCCAATGATATTTATAATAGCTTTTCACCTAGTGTGATTAAAGGTGGATTAGATGAAGAACAAACTGATTCAGATGAAGTAGAAGTACCAGTACTTGGAAAAATTGCAGCTGGAACACCTGTTGAAGCAATACAAAATGAGGTTTCTAGAATTCCACTACCAAATAATTTAGAAAAAAATGGTGATTACTTTGGATTAAAAGTTCAAGGTGACTCCATGATAGAAGCAGGTATTCATGAAGGCGATACTGTTATTATTAAAAGAACAGATACTGCTGATAATGGTAAAATTGTTGTTGCATTAATAGATGAGCATGAAGCAATGTTAAAAAGAATTCGAAAAAAAGGTAAAGTTGTGGCGCTTGAAAGTGCTAATAGAAACTATGAAACTAAGATTTTTGGACCTGATAGAGTAAAAGTTCAAGGTGTTTTAGTATCTTTATATAGAAACTTCTAAAAAAATAGTCTAAATAACATTGATGTCTAAAGTAGCAACACGTTTTGCTCCATCTCCTACTGGAGCTCTTCATATTGGAGGGGTTAGAACTGCCTTATTTAATTGGTTGTTCTCTAAAAATCAAAAAGGAACTTTTCATCTAAGAATTGAAGATACCGATAAAGAAAGATCAAAAGAGGAATACAAAATACAAATTATTAAATCATTAAAGTGGATAGGGATTGAGCATGATGGTGAAGAATATATTCAATCAAAAAAAATAGAAGATCACATTAAAATTGCTAATGAATTATTAAAAAAAGGTAACGCATATAAATGCTACTGCTCTGCTGAAGAGATAGAGGAACAAAAAAAAAGAGCTAGGCAAAAAAAGATCCCATATATTTATAATAGAAAATGGAGAGATGCTGATGAAAAAGATGCTCCTAAAGATATTAAACCTGTAATCAGATTTAAAAGTAAAATAGAGGGAAATTCTAAACTTAAAGATCTAGTTCAAGGAGATGTTGAAATTGAGAATAATACAATAGAAGACTTTATAATTTTAAGAAATGATGGAACACCAACTTACAACTTATCCGCAACCGTTGACGATCATCAAATGGGAATGACTCACATAATCAGAGGAGATGATCATAAAATAAATACTTTTAAACAAATACAAATATATCAAGCAATGGGTTGGAATGTTCCAGAATTTGCGCACATTCCATTAATTCATACAATTGAAGGTAAAAAACTGTCAAAAAGAGATAATGCCTCGACTTTGGATGATTACTCGAAAATAGGTATAATGCCTGATGCATTAAGAAACTATCTACTTAGACTTGGATGGTCATATCAAGACAAAGAAATATTTACTCTGGATGAGAGTATAGAATACTTTAATTTAGAAGGTATTGGCAAATCACCATCAAAACTAGATATGAGCAGAATATTATCAATGAATGAGCACTACATTAAAACAATCAACGAAAACGATCTTTATAAAAATCTATTTGAATATTGCAAAATTAATAAAGAAGAAATTAAAAATGATAAAGAAACAAAAATTAAATCCTCATTATCTTTTTTAAAAAATAAGGCCAAAACCTTAGAAGACATATATAATAATGCAAAGTTTATCATTAATGATGAAGTTAACTTCAATAAGGATGATTTTAAATTGATTGATGATAATGCAAAAAAAATTATTTCAGAATTTATTAAAGAATTATCATCAATATCAAATATAAATAAGGAGAATTTAGAACCTGTAGTAAATAATTTGATTAAAACAAATGATACAAATTTTAAAGGTGTCGGTCAGCCTATACGGATTGCTTTAACAGGATCAAAGTTTGGTCCCGGATTATATGATATAGTTATTTCTCTTGGTAAAGAAGAAGTTATAAAAAGGCTAATTAAGATAATTTCTTAAAACTAAACAAGCCTCTTCAGAAGAAGAAGTTTTAGATCTAATTCCTTCTAATGTTTTTGAACAATCAGATAATTGTTTTTTAATAAGCTCAGGGTTTTTTAAAAGATAAATTACAGATCTGTAGATTTCATCAGCATTACATTCATTTTGTAATAATTCAGGAATAACCTCGCGATTATTAATAATATTAATTATGTTTGCAAATTTAACATTAACTAACATTTTAAATATCATAAAATTTATAAAACTTAGTTTATAAATAATTATAGATGGTATATTTGAGCTACAAATTTGCAATGAAACTGTCCCAGATTTAGATACAGCAAAAACTGAATTAGATAAAATTTTAGATTTAATACTTTCATCTGAAACTACATCTACATTTTCAATATTAAATTTTTTAATTTCTGACAAAATTAAATTTTTATTTTCATCAGTTGCATGAAAGTAAAAATAAAAATCATTATGTCTTTTGTTCATTAATTTTATAAAATTAATTAAAATATTTAATAATGCATCCGTTTCAGATTTTCTACTACCAGGGAAAATTGATATAATTTTTTTGTCTTTAGGAATTATATTTTCAACGATTTTTTTATTATCTTGATTATTCTCAATTAAAGGGTGTCCAACAAAAGTATTTTTAATATTTTCTTCTTCAAAATATTTTTTTTCAAATTCAAATAATAATAGAATATGGTCAATAAATTTTTTAATTTTTTTAACTCTATTTTTTCTCCATATCCAAACTTGAGGAGCTACATAGTGAATTATTTTAATATTTGAGTTTATTTTTTTTATTCTTTCAGCAACTCTCATTGTGAAATCAGGACTATCTACAGAAAATAATATATCAGGATTGAATTTTAATATCTCATCAACTGTTTGGTTAATTTTATCTCTAATTTTAAATATATTAAATAAAATACTCGTAAAACCTAGATAAGTGATTTCATTTAAGTTAAAAATTGAATTAATTCCTAATTTTTTTAAATGATTTCCACCAACAGATAAATATTCGATATCAGAATTTTGCGATTTAAGTTTTGAAATAACTGTTGAGGCTAATTTATCTCCAGAAGGTTCACCTGTTAGTATGAATATTTTTTTCATATAATATTAATAAAAATATTATTTTTATTAGCAAATTTAATACATTTAACTTTATCTAAAAAAATGTTTTTTTTAGTTTGTAAAACTACACCTCGTAATCCATACTTTTTAATATCTTTAAAAGTTTGTAGACCAACTGTTGGCAGGTCCATTCTTAAATCCTGTTTCTTTTTTGGGAGTTTTATTAAAATTCCATCTGAGTTTTTCTTTAATTCTGATAGCATTTTTTTTGTTCCCTCTCTTCCTTCTTTAGCTAAAATTTTACCTTCTTTAACAACTATGGCCTGGACATGGTCTAAACTTTTTGTTTTGTTAAAATAAGCTTTACCTTTTTTGATTGAAATTATATCCAGCTTATTCGGTTTAAATTTACTGTAATTTCCTTTCTTTAAAGATAATTCTGGATTAAAAAATATAGAGCTTATAACTTTAATTTCTTCATTGTTTAAAATCTTTATTATTGATTTAATTATTGCTGCATCACCTATTTTGGCTGCTCTTATTATGCTTGGCATATAATAAATCCCTTTTAAATCTAATCTTAATGAAGAAAAATTTGGTTTTGAAATTTTACCTGCAAACAAAACTCTTTTGCATTTTTTTTCTTTAATTAAATTTATTATTGTTCCAAATTTTCCAATACTGATTCTGAAAGAATGTTTATCTTTTTTAAATTTATTATTTTTCGAAAAATCAATTATAAAATATTTTTTTTTTAATTTTTTAATTTTACTTAGAACTATATCTGAAAAATCAGTGTCGCCTAAAAACAAACCTATCATTTTATTTTGAAAATGGAGTACAAATTGGTCTTTTCTTATCCATTTCTATAAATTCAATAACTTCTGCAACTAATTCATTATTCTTAAATTCATTTGATAAATTACTTAAATTTTCTGTCAAATTCTCATTTTTAAAAATCTCTTTATAAGCATCACTTAAAGTCATTATCTCTTTATTTGGAATATTTTTTCTTCTTAGACCTATTAAATTCAATCCTTGTAAAATACTTCTGTTTCCATGTGCTATACCATATGGAATTATATCCCTTACCACACCACACATCCCACCTATCATTGCTGATTTACCCACTCTAGTAAATTGTTGAACAGCTGAATTACCACCGATAATAGCATTATCACCTATGTGCGCGTGTCCACCTAATGGAACATTATTTGCTAAAATAACGTTATCACCAACAAAACAATCATGAGCAATATGTGCTGAAACCATAAATAAACAATTGTTTCCAACTTTTGTAAGTCCACCACCTCCTTTTGTTCCTGGATTAATAGTTACGTATTCCCTAATTTTATTATTATCTCCAATCTCAAGTTTTGTTTCCTCACCTTGAAATTTTAAATCCTGGGGATCATTTCCTATTGATGCAAATGGGTAAAATTTATTATTTTTTCCAATTTTAGTGTTCCCCGCAATATTTACATGTGATTGGATTTCTGTTTCTTCACCTATCTCAACATTTGGACCAATAACAGTGTAAGGACCAATTTTTACATTTTTGAAAATTTTAGCATTTGAGTCAATTATAGCTGTTTTATGTATCATTTATTATTTCTCAAAAATTCTTTAATATTTTTTGCCGGATAACCCATTACTTTTGTATTGTCAGGAATATCTCTAATTACTCCAGAACCACCTCCAATTTCTACATTGTTTCCAATTTTAAGATGCCCTGATATTCCAGCTTGACCACCAATTTTAACATTCTCACCAATTATAGAGCTTCCAGCTATACCTACTTGACCAGCTAAAATTGTATTTTTACCAATTTTAACATTATGAGCGATATGTATTTGATTATCTAAATAAGTATTTTCACCTATTATTGTATTTGACATTGATCCTCTGTCTATAGTTGAATTGCATCCAATTTCGCAGTTATCTTCAATTAAGACTATTCCAATGTGTGGGTATCTTAAATTTTTATTTTCAAAAGGAAAAAAACCAAAACCATGTTTGCCTATAACACAATTATCTAATATTTTAACATTATTTTTTATTATTGAATTCCTGATTACATTATTTGAACCTATAGAACAATTATCTCCAATAACAACATTTTTTTCAATAATCGTATTATGTCCTAATTTACAATTAACACCAATTGAAACATTTTTTCCAATTAGTACATTTTTACCGTAGCTTACTTTATCATTAAAATTAGTATCATTAATGTTGTTTACAGTTTCATCAAAATCATCATTTATAGAATCTGGATAAAATAATGAGGTAACTTTTGAAGTATAAATCAAAACATTATCCACGATAATAGTATTACAGCTTTCTGGTAATTCACTTTTAAGTGCTTCTGTGGTTATACAAAAAGTTGCTTTGGTTTTTCGAGCTATATTTTTATATTTTTTTGAGTGAAAAAATGTGATGTCATTCTCAGTCGAGGTCATCAAATCTTTAATATTTTGAATTTCAAAATTTTTATTAAAATCATGATTATTAATTCCAAGAAAATCTAAAATTTCAGAAACTTTAAAAGGTCCATGATTTTTAAAGAAAGGGTTGTTCATGATTGCTTGTATCAAAGCAATTTATAAAAAGTTATCAACAATTATTGCTATTTATTTCCTATCAACGATTGTCGCTGACCAAATAGCATCAGCCATTTTTATATCATCAACAAAAGCTTCACCCTTATATTTCCATACACGCCCATGAGATCTAATAGCTTCAATTTTCAAAATCAGTTTACAATCAGGTATTACAGGATTTCTAAAACGAGCTTTCTCGACTCCCATTAAAAAAACTAATTTATTTTCATAAGTAGACTTATCAAGACCTTGAGCAGTTAAGGCAGCAGCTGCTTGGCCAAATGACTCCACTATCAAAACACCTGGCATTACTGGTTGATCAGGAAAATGCCCTTGTACGAAAAAACTATTTTTTTTGACATTAACTATTGCTGTAGCTGATGAAAGTTTTTTTATATCATAAAGTTCATCAATTAATAGCATTGGCTCTCTATGAGGCAAAAGATTGATTATTTGATTTTTATTGAGTCTATCCATATCTAATTAAGTGAATTATTTATTTCTTTTAGAATTTCCTCTGTAATATCTGATTTTGAATTTCCCATAAACATATTTTTGGTATCAAATACTATATTAATTGAATTTTTCTCCATGTATTTGCTTACTATAGGTCCAATTTTTTTAAAAACTTTATCTAATTCTATTTTTTTGAATTGATTTAAATTTTTGACCATTATATTTTTTTCATTTGAATACATACTAATTTTTTTTCTTAATTTTTTTACCTCTTCTTCAAAAGCTTCTTTAGAAATTATATTTTCTTTATTTTTTAAGGTAATTTCTTGTTCTTTAATTTCTTTATTTTGCGCATTTAATTTTTTAATATTTTCTTTATCTAATTTATTAATCTTTTCTAATGTCGCTTTTCCAATATTTGAATTTTTAATTATATAATCTATATCAATAAAAGCTATTTGATCATTCGCTGATGTAAATTTAAAACTTGAAAAAAATATTAAAAATATAAATAAAATTATATTAAAATTTTTCATTAAAAAGTTGTGCCTAAATTAAACCTAAAAGTCTCTTCAATATCGGTTTTATCTTTTGTAATTACTTCTGTTAGAGAAAAGGTCAAAGGACCAACTACAGTAAACCAGTCTATTCCAATACCTATTGAACTTCTAATTTTACTACTATCACTTAAAGAAGAATCGTAGTCTACTCCCCATACGTTTGCTGCATCAAAAAATAATGAAACATCTACATTTTGCGAATTTGGAAAAAGTTGTGGTAAAGTAGTATTAAAATTTAAAGCTGTCACATAATTTCCACCTATAAAATCATTTCCATCCTTAGGACCAACTTTACCTCTTTCAAATCCTCTAAGTCTTCTTGAGGGAATGGTTATTCTTTCTGAGAGTTTAACATCGTCACCAGTCAATGAATTTGCGCTTTTTAAAAAAATCGAAAGTGAGGAAATATTGTTTTCATACAATTCTCCATATAATTTATAGCTATATGTGTTAGTGAGAGTATTTGTGTCACTTATTACAGGTAAATCTAAATTATAGTTAGAAACAAAACCATCGGTAGTTCTGAATTTCTGATTTCTTCTATCATAGTAAAAATCAAAATTAACAAAAGTATCCCAATAATTTCCTTCTTGTGACTTTTGTCTAGCTGAAGCAGAAGAATCCGTATCTATTGTCTCGTAATAAGAGCTTGATGATAAACCAAAATAAAAATCTCTTAAATACTCGAATGATGTTCCCACCTCAAAACCAGTTTTATTAGTTTTATATCCATAATTAGCTAATTGATCAGTTTCAATAGCTTGTATAGAT
Organism: uncultured Pelagibacteraceae bacterium; assembly: GCA_902566705.1. Taxonomy (GTDB): domain Bacteria; phylum Pseudomonadota; class Alphaproteobacteria; order Pelagibacterales; family Pelagibacteraceae; genus Pelagibacter. The sequence goes on along the minus strand of CACFJT010000017.1, from coordinate 589 downwards.
GCAAATATAGATTTATCTGAGTTGTTATAATTTGGGTTTGTAACTTTAAAAAGACCTTTAAAAGTTTCTGCAGATATTGTTGCATTAGCATCAACAGACAATCCTTTACCAAGATAATTATTTTCTTTTACTCCAAACATGACTGTGCTTCCAGAGGTTCCAACACCAGCACCAGCAGAAATTTCACCTGTTGGTTTTTCCTCAATATTGATATTTATTATTTTTGAATTTTCATTGTTTCCATCTATTACCTCGGTTTTAACATTTCTAAAAAAATTTAAGCTTTTAATGTTATTTTCAGATTTTTTTGCAAGAATTTCATTATAAGGATCACCTTCATCAATAACTAATTGATTTCTAATTACATGTTCCATAGTTACATTGTTGCCAAATATGTTGATCTTTTCTACAAAAAATTTCTCAGTTTCTTCAACTATAAAATCTATATTTAATTTATTTGAAATGATTTCTTCGTTAATGGTAGCTTTAATAGATTTATATTCCATATTAGTCGTGATTAGATCAATCTCATCCAAAATATTTTCAACAGTATTAATTGAATAAGGCTTACCTTTTAAATTTTGAAAAA
>CACFJT010000016.1 GCA_902566705.1 uncultured Pelagibacteraceae bacterium | reverse complement strand
ATTTCGATTTTTTTTAGTTTCCACAATATATTTTCAATATTTATTATGTAATTATTAAAAAATTCTACATTACTATTCGAAATACCAAGTGTTCTAGATTGATTTTTTTTTTTAATTTTTTTTCTACTTACAACTTCAACATAAATTTTTTGATTAACCAAAGCTTTTGCTAGAGTAAAGCTTGATAAGCCAGCTCCTATTATACAGACTCTCATATTAATTTTAATTTTAACAACAAAAATTAGATGATACAAAGTGATAAAATTGATTCATTTTTATGGATATTAAAAAAATAGCTAATTTGTTAATTAATTTTACAGTTAGAAAACTGGCAGAAATCCTTGGTGTAATTGTTTTTTCAGGAGGATTGTTGCTTTTGATTTCTTTGCTAACTTACTCCCCAGATGATCCCAATTTCATTTTTCCAGATAATACCGAAATTAAAAATTTATTAGGTATTAGAGGAAGCATAATTTCTGACTTATTTTTTCAAGCAATCGGCATAATGGCATACATAACTTCTGTGACCCTTGTAGTTACAGGTATAAATATATTTAGATCAAAAGAGTTTTTTTTAATTTTTCAGAACATTTTCTATAATATTCTTTGTTCATTATTTGGATCACTTTTTATTTCACATTTTTATTCCAATACATTTTCTTTGTATATAAATGGTAATGGAGGATTTGTTGGTAACTATTTAAATAAAACTTTTTTAGGTTCATTAATTTTAATAAATGAAACTATATTTTATTTTATTATTATAGGCTTATCTTTATTTTTATTTTTAATAAGTATTAATTTTCATCCAATTAAATTTTATGTGATTTGTAAAAAAATTCTCAAATTATTTAGCAAAGAAAATGAAAAAAATTATACAGATCAGAGTGAAATTATTACAAATTATATACCCCAAGATGAAATAAAAAATCTTATTCAAGAAGATTTACCTTTTATTAAGACCGAGAATAAAGATATTAACAAAATTAAATTTCAATTACCAAGTTTAAATTTTCTTAAAGAACCCAACAAAAAAGAAAGAGAAAATTTGAGCAAAAATCAAACTACTGACTCTGAATTTTTAGAGAAAATTTTGTTAGATTTTGGAGTTAATGGCAATATTAAAAAAGTAAGTCACGGGCCTGTAGTTACTTTAAACGAATTTGAACCTGCAGCTGGGGTTAAGGTATCGAAAATAATTAACCTTTCTAACGATATTGCAAGAAACACTAGCTCAGAGTCAGCTAGAATAGCTACTATACCAGGAAGTAATACTGTTGGTATCGAGTTACCCAACATTTCTAGAGAAAATGTTTACTTAAGTGAAATTTTAAATCATTCGGATTTTAAAAAAAAAGATATAAAATTACCAATTGCTCTTGGTAAAAGTATTTCTGGCAAACCTATTATTGGTGATTTATCTTCTATGCCTCATCTTCTTATTGCTGGGACAACTGGATCTGGAAAATCTGTATGTATTAATACAATTATTTTATCTCTTCTTTACAAACACACGCCTGAAAAATGTAAATTTATTTTAATTGATCCAAAGATGCTTGAGCTTTCAACATATGAAGGAATTCCTCATTTATTGTGCCCGGTAATTACTGAGGCTAAGAAAGCTGCATCTGTACTTGGATGGGTGGTTAAAGAAATGGAGAACAGATACAGATTAATGACCCAAAAGGCAGTTAAAAATATTGATGGATATAACTCAAAACACAAACTTCCAATGCCATATATCGTTGTTGTTGTAGATGAAATGTCAGATTTAATGCTAGTAGCTGGTAAAGAAATAGAGAGCTACATTCAAAAACTTTCTCAGATGGCTAGGGCAGCAGGAATACATATTATAATGGCTACTCAAAGACCAAGCGTTGACGTTATCACTGGAACAATTAAGGCCAATTTTCCTACTAGAATATCATTTCAGGTCACATCTAAAATTGATAGTAGAACTATACTGGGAGAACAAGGAGCAGAACAGTTACTTGGTAAGGGTGATATGCTATATATGTCCTCTGCAAATAGAATTATTAGAATTCATGCTCCATATGTCTCAGAAAATGAAATTGAAAAAATAAATAACTTTTTAAGATCTCAAGCAGAACCAGATTATGTTGATGAAATTTTAAATTTTGCAGATGAGAAAGAGATTGGTGAAAGTAAAAATCAAGGGGAAAAAGATGAACTTTACCAACATGCATTAGAAATTATTAGGTCAGAGGGTAAAGCATCTACGTCTTTTCTACAAAGAAAACTTCAAATTGGATACAATAGAGCAGCAAGAATAATTGATATGATGGAGGCTGACGGTGTAGTAAGTAAAGCTAATCATGTTGGCAAAAGAGATGTGCTTTAATGAAAAAATATTATTTAATATTTTTTTTTTTTATTTTATCCTCAAGTTTAAATGCAGAAGTAAAAGATAAAATAATCAAGAATTTAAAAAAAACAAACAACTTAGATTTCAAATTTGAACAAAATATAAATGGAAATATAGAAAATGGGAATTGTACTATAGAATATCCAAAAAAAATATTTTGTGAATATGCAAGAAGTAATAATAAAATTTTGGTATCTAATGGAAAATCTTTGGTAATAAAAACAAAAACAAGTTATTATAGATATCCTCTTGAAAAAACACCATTAAATCTAATTTTAGATAAAAATTTTCTTATCACTAAACTTTATAACCAAAGTGAAAGAATTATTGATAATGATCTTATCAATTTTACAATTTTAGAAGGGGATAACAAAATAAACTTATTTTTTAGTAATCAAACTTACGATTTAATAGGGTGGCAGAACACAGATATTTACCAAAATTTTAATATTACTTTTATATCATCTATAAGAAAAAATAGAATCCTTTCTAAGAACTTATTTAAAATTCCTAAACAAAACTAAATGTTTAAAGTTTCGGTTTTAAATATTTTCATACCCCTAGAAATATAATTATTCAAAGCATTTTTATGATCTAAAGAACATGTATGAACCCAAACACGATTAATATTTTTTTGAAACGATTTTTTTATAGCCTCAGATAATAAATAAGAACCTAATTTTTTATTTTGATATTCTTCTAATATTCCAAAATATGCAATTTCAGTTTCTTTTTTTTCTAGATGAAAAATTAATTCAAAAAAACCCACTAAATCCTCATTAAATTTAAATACATAAGTCTCAACATTTTTTAATGAGACATAATTAATCCATTTTTCCTCTGGCCAAGTTAGTCTATCTATCCATTTATGTTTTTTTCCAATTTTCTTATAAAAAAATTTATTTATTTGAAAGTTAATTGGATTTATTAAATTTAAAGAATAATTTTTTGATGGTTTATATCCTTCTTTAAGATCTTGGAGAGAATTTATTTCTAGATAATTTCTTTTAACTTTTTTGATCACTCAACCATTTTACCTACTCGTTCACCTCCAAATAAATGAAAATGTAAATGAGGCACCTCTTGTCCACCGTGGTCACTGATGTTTGCTAAAGCTCTATAGCCCTTACCTACATCTGAAGAAATCCCTAGCTTTTTAGCAACAATATTAATTCCTTTTAATAATCCTACTATCTCATCTGGAGTAGCATTTAAAATAAAATCATCTAAATTAACATATTTTCCTTTCGGAATAACTAATGCATGAATTTTTTTTTGTGGATTGATATCGTAAAATGACAAAACAAAATCATCTTCATAAATTTTATTACATGGTATCTCTTGACGTAAAATTTTTGCAAAAATATTATTATCGTCGTAACTCATTTTTTTCTTTTTTCTAACTCTGACATAACTTCCTCAATTTTTATGTCATTTGCCTCAAGATAAATCAGCAAATGGTAAAATACATCTGCTGCTTCGTGAATTTTATTAGAATCTTTCTCTACAGCCTCAATTAGCTCATCAACTTCTTCTAATACTTTTGCTTTACTTAATGCTTTATCTGTAAGCAGCTTATTAGTGTAAGAACCTTCATTAGGTGAAAATTTTCTCTCTCGTGCAAGTTTAATTAAATTTTCTAATGTATTAAGCATATTAAATTCTAACAGGAATTCCTTTTGAATCCAAATATTCCTTAGCTTCTTTTACTGAATGTTTGCCGTAGTGAAATATTGATGCTGCTAACACTGCACTTGCATTTCCTAATTTAATTCCATCTACCAAATGATCTAAGTTTCCAACTCCACCAGATGCAATTACTGGAATATTTACTTTTGAAGATATCTTTAACATTAAATCAATATCATAACCTACCTGAGTGCCATCCCTATCCATCGATGTCACTAGGAGCTCACCTGCACCGCTGTTCTCCATTTTTTTTGCAAATTTAATTGCGTCAATTTCAGTATTGTTTCTTCCACCATGAGTAAATATTTCCCATTTATCACCTTTTTTTTTTGCATCTATCGCTACTACAATACATTGTGAACCAAATTTTTTAGAACTTTCTAACACTACTTCTGGATTTTGAACTGCAGCAGTATTAATTGATACTTTATCTGCACCACAGTTCAGTAGTTTATTGATATCCTCAACACTTCTAACACCACCTCCAACTGTCAGTGGGACAAAGCATCTCTTGGAGGTTTTCTCTACTACATCGTAAATAGTATCTCTATTTTCATTTGATGCAGTAATATCTAAAAAACAAATTTCATCTGCTCCTCCGTCTGAATAAATTTTAGCTTGTTCGACAGGATCGCCTGCATCCTGCAGATCAACAAAGTTAATTCCTTTTACAACACGTCCATTTTTAACGTCTAAACATGGTATAATTCTGTTTTTAAGCATCTAATTCCTTCACTAATTCGTCTAATTTAATATCACCATCATAGATAGCTTTTCCAATTATAATACCTTCAATATTGTTATTATTTAATTCTTTAGCCTTTTTAATGTCATCAATTGAAGAAACTCCACCAGATATAATTACCGGGCAATTAGAAGTATCTGCAACCTTTGTCGTCTCTTCAAAATTGGGACTTTGCTTCATCCCATCTCTATTGATGTCAGTGTAAATTAATCTGCTTGCACCATAATCATTCACTTCTTGCAAATAATCCAAAGTCAATTTATTTGAATTTTCTTTCCAACCTGAAACTGACAAATAACCATTTTTAGCATCTAGTCCTAAAGCGATTTTATTTGGAAATTTTTCACAAGCTTCTTTTAAAAAACTTTTATCTTTAATAGCTGCACTTCCTAAAATAACTTTTTCAACACCTGCATCAGTATATTTCTTAATACTTTCAAAATTTCTTACTCCTCCACCAATTTCTATTTTGAGATCAAATTTATTAATTATTTCTTGGATAATTTCTAAATTAACTGTTTCTCCGGTTAAAGCCCCATCTAAATCAACTATGTGTAAATTTTTAAAACCATGATCTTTATATTTTCCAGCTTGTTCTACTGGAGACATTTCATATTCAGTTTTTTTGTCAAAATCTCCTCTAACTAATCTCACACACTTTTTATCTTTAATATCTATTGATGGAAATATTTTCATTTTTTAATTTTAATATTTGGCTTAGTATTAATATCCATCATTATTTTATGTTTTTTGTTTTCATTAATTTTCATTTGTTTTGTAGTCTCGCAGGAGACTAAAGTTAATAAAATAATTAAACATAAAATAAATCTCATACTAATTTTATAAAATTATCAATTATTTTTAGTCCAATTTTGTCACTCTTTTCAGGATGAAATTGAGTTCCAAAAATATTTTCCTTTTCAACAGAACAAACAATATTTGATGAATAGTCTGTTGTTGCAGAAATTATATTTCTATCTTCTGGAATAAATTCATAGCTATGTACAAAATACATGTGTGAATTATTTTGTATATCTTTAAAAATTTTACTTTCCTTTACTATGTTAATTTGATTCCAACCAATGTGGGGAAGTTTATATTTTCCATTTTGATTATCTATCCTTGATACCTTCCCAGGTATCCACCCAAGACCTTTTGTTTCAGTTTCTTCGTATCCAACGTCTGCAAACATTTGAAGCCCAACACAAATGCCTAGTAGTGGTTTTTTATTGTTTATTGCAAATTCATTTAATGCTTCAACTAAACCACCTATATTATTAAGAGCATCAACACAACTCTTGAACGAACCTTGCCCAGGCAAAACAACTTTATCGGAAGATTTAATCTTATTTAAATCAGAAGTTACCTCGATATTTACCTTATCTTTAGCTACCTCCTTAAAAGAGTTTATTACCGAACTTATATTGCCCGAATTATAATCAACAATTGTGACTTTCATTAAACTTATAATGAGCCTTTAGTGGATGGTATACTCTTCTTGTTTCTTGGATCCATCTCCAAAGCATCTCTTAATGATCTTGCTAAACCTTTGTAACAAGACTCAATTATGTGGTGGCTATTGTCGCCATAAATATTTTCCACGTGCATAGTAATACCTGCGGATTGAGAGAAAGCTTGGAACCATTCTTTAAAGAGTTCTGTGTCCATCTCACCAAGTTTTTCAACTTTTAATTTCACTTTCCAAATTAAATAAGGTCTATTTGAAACATCGATTGCAACTCTTGTTAAAGTTTCATCCATTGGTATAACTCTATGAGCATATCTTCTTATACCTACAAATTTTTTAGCAGCTTTTTTCAAAGCTTCACCAATTGCAATGCCTGTATCTTCTGTTGTGTGATGAAGATCAATATGAGTATCTCCTTTTGCTTTTACTTTTAAGTCAATCAATGAATGCTTTGATAATTGCTCAAGCATATGGTCTAGGAAACCTATACCAGTGTCAATTTGGTACTTACCTTTTCCATCAATATTTACCTCAACATTGATGCTTGTTTCTTTTGTTTTTCGAGATACTTTTCCTTTTCTAGCCATATATTTTTAATGGTATACATACATAATCCCACTATATCAATATCAGTATGAACTCTTGAAGTATCAAAAATAGTTACCATTTATTAGATATGACAACAATTGTACTTGTAAGAAAAAATAATGAGGTAGTAGTAGCTGGTGATGGGCAAGTAAGTATGGGAAATACTGTTGTTAAGAGTACTGCTTCAAAAGTTAGAAAAATTGAAAAAAGAGATGTCGTTGCAGGATTTGCAGGATCGACAGCTGATGCACTAACTTTATTTGAAAGACTAGAGGGAAAATTAGAAAAACATGCGGGCAACTTATCAAGAGCTGCTGTTGAATTAGCAAAAGATTGGCGTACAGATAAATACTTAAGAAGATTAGAAGCTTTAATGGCAGTTGGAGATAAAAATAATAGTTATATTATTTCTGGAACTGGTGATGTTTTGGAGCCAGAAGGTGATGTAATTGGAATTGGTTCTGGAGGAAATTATGCATTAGCAGCAGGGAAGGTTTTAATGGAAGGAAATATGTCTGCCGAAGAGGTTGCTAAAAAAGCAATTAAAGTTGCAGCTGATATATGTGTTTTCACAAACGATAATGTTAAAATTGAAAAAATATAATGGATAAATCAAACGTAACACAGCTACACCCAAAAGATAAAAATCAAAAAGAAGAAGCTTCTTTGGTAAGTTCTTTATCTCCAAGAGAAATAGTTTCAGAACTAGATAGATTTGTAGTTGGACAAAATAAAGCCAAAAGAGCTGTTGCAGTTGCTCTAAGAAATAGATGGAGAAGACAAGCACTTAAAGGTGAAATGAAAAATGAAGTTTTGCCAAAAAATATTTTAATGATTGGGCCAACTGGAGTTGGGAAAACTGAAATTTCGAGAAGATTATCAAAATTAGCAGAAGCACCTTTTGTAAAAGTTGAAGCTACAAGATTTACTGAGGTTGGATATGTAGGAAGAGATGTTGAACAAATTGTAAGAGACTTGATTGAAATTGCAATATCAATGGAAAAGGTCAAAAAAAGAAAGGAAGTTTTTGCACAAGCCCAAAAAGCTGCTGAGGAAAAAGTTTTAGATGCTTTAGTAGGTAAAAAAGCAAGTTTAGCAACAAGAGAAAGTTTTAGGAAAAGATTAAGAAACGGTGATTTGGATGATAATGAAATAGAAATATCTGTGAGTGACACTGGTTCTGGTGGTGCTTCTTTTGAAATCCCTGGGATGCCTGGAGCCAATGTTGGAATGATCAATATTGGAGAAATGATCGGTAAATCTATGGGTAACAAAGAAAAAAAGAAAAAAATGACCGTTAAAGAATCTCATGAAATTTTGATTAATGATGAATCAGATAAATTAATAGAACAAGATAAAATTATAAAAGCGGCGAAACTTTCAACAGAAAATAATGGAATAGTGTTCTTAGATGAAATTGATAAGATTTCAGCTAGAACAGATAGAGTTGGAGGAGATGTATCAAGAGAAGGTGTTCAAAGAGATCTATTGCCTTTAATTGAAGGAACAACTGTAAACACAAAACATGGTCCAATAAAAACAGATCATATTTTGTTTATAGCATCTGGTGCATTTCAGCTAGCAAAACCATCTGATTTGCTTCCTGAATTACAAGGGAGATTGCCTATTAGAGTCGAACTAGAAGCTTTAACTAGTGAAGATTTTAAAAGAATTTTAAGAGAACCTGATTTCAGTTTAATAAAACAATATGTGGCTCTTTTAAAAACTGAAAATGTTGATCTTGAATTTTCTGATGATGGTATAGATGCTATTGCCAATATTGCTTCGGAAGTAAATACTAGTGTTGAAAATATTGGAGCCAGAAGACTACATACTATAATTGAGAAAATATTGGATGAAATTAGCTTTACAGCAACAGACCGAGCAGGTGAAAAAATTATCATTGACAAACAATACATTAATAAAAATTTAGATACTTTGGTAAAAGATACGGATTTATCGAAATTTATTTTGTAAGTTTTTTTTCAGATAAATATAAAAAGCTCCTGCGCCTCCATCCTCAATTTTTGCGTCAGATATTTCATTTATCATACTCATTAAACTTGCATTATTTGCGATAAACTCTGGCACAGAATATTTTAAAATACCAAGATCTTTTGACACATAAGGGTCTTTTTCGTTTTCCGAGTGAAGTCCTTTTCCTGTAACGATAATTAATTTATTAATGTTATCTGAAAAGGCTTTATTTATAAAATTTTCTATAGTTTTATTAGCTTCATCTAAAGCATAACCATGTAAATCTATTGATCTTATTTTTAGATTTTTGTTTTTTTGATGCTTAAAATCCTTATTAGGTAATTTTTCATTGCTATTTATAAATAGGTCCCAATCTTTTTTATCTTTTTCTGAAATATTATCGTTCAATTATGTTAATACATTAATTAGCTGCCAATTTGGATTGGCTGACGTAGTATCTCTTGAGAAGATCCATGTATCATAAATTTTTTTAATTTTTTCAGGATCTCCAGATACAATTTTTTTATCTTTATCTCTTATGCAAGTAATTACCTCAGCTATAAAATCTACTGTTACGTTTAAAATATTGCCAATTTTTTTATGCTCCTTAATCTCAGCTTTATTAACTCCAATAAATGTTATTTCTGCAAAATGCCCCCTCTTCGCTCTTTCTTTGAGTGCATCATCAAATTGATTATATATATCTCTGTTTAACAGAGGTTTTGCGTTTGTAATCTTATTATCATTATCGCTAAAATCAGTAATAATTGTTTCATAAGCAATTTTTGCACCTTTTAAAAATTCTTTTTGAGCCTCATCATCAAACTTATCTTTCGGTTTTATTGCTTGATCTACCTTAATATTTTTTAAAACCTCTTTAAATTGAGGTGGTGATTTTCCTTCAAAACCAGTTCTTTTACCAAGAATGCCCCGAAGCCTCAAAAAAATAAACCCTGCAATCATCGCTAATAAGATAATGTCGATATATTCAAAACTATAATTCATGATTGGATAGTAATTACTATGTTGATTAATTTCAACCAGCAATTTAGATTAAGGACAAATGAACACAATTTTAATAACAATAATTTTAATACCAATAATAGAAATTTATCTTCTTATTAAAATTGGTTCACAAATTGGCGCAATTACTACTATATTGCTTATTTTTTCCACGGCAATTATTGGTGTTTACTACGCTAAATATGAGGGTTTAAATACAATAAAATCAGGGTTTGTTCAGTTAAGTAAAAATGAAGCGCCTGCTTTTGAAATTTTATCAGGTGCCGCCATAGCCTTTGCCGCTCTTCTTTTGATTATTCCCGGGTTTTTAACCGACATTGTAGGTTTTTCATTAATTTTTCCACCTAGCAGAAAACTAATTTTTAAAAATTTATCAAAAAAATACAATAAAAAAGAAAATTTACAGAAAGATTATATTGATGGAGACTTTGAGGATATAGAGGATGACAATGACAGAAAATTATAAAATTTTAGCTAAATTTATAAAAGATCTTTCTAGCGAAACTCCTGACACAGAGACTTATTTATTTGTTAAAGATAATATTGCTAAATACCAACTTGGGATCGATATTACCTCAAAACCTTTAAAAAATAAGATGATTGAGATTAATACAAAACTTAAATTTGAAGATAAGGGAGAAAACCCAAAAAAATCTTATTTTGAAATAGTATACGCAACAATAATTAGAGTGAACGATAAAATAAAAGAAAAAAAAGAATTAGAAAAAATCATATTATGTGATGTACAAATTGAGATTTATTCTTATTTAGAAAAATCTTTACTAGATCTACTTCATAACTCAGGATATCCAGGTATAAAATTTGAAAAAAAAGTAGATTTTGAAAAACTATATAATCAAAGGTTTAACTAAAAATAATTTTTTTTCAAATTATTTCTCAAGTATTCTTTGTGTTTTTTTTCTTCTGACTCTGATGGTTTAACTATCTTCTTAAAATATTCCGAAATTACTTTATCTTTTTTTTGATATTCATTATTTGCTTCTTGAAAGTTTAAAGATGGTTCTTTTTCGTCAATTAAATTTATGTAAACCTTAGCTAGTAAGTCACAATCAATTAATGCTGTATGAGTTGCTCTTCTTGAATTATCTATTTTAAATCTTTTGCACAAGGCATCCAAACTAATTTGAGATCCTGGGAATTTATCTCTAGCTAAAACTAAAGTATCAATTACTTCATTATCAACTTTTCCTGATCCAATTAATTTAAGTTCATTATTCAAATGTCCAAGGTCAAACTCAGCATTATGAATAATAAGTCTTTTATTTTTTATAAATTGTAAAAATTCATCAACTATTTCATTAAATTTTTTCTGTTTAGATAAAAAATCATCGCTATAACCATGAATCTTTAAAGCTTGTTCTGAAACTTTTCTTTCAGGATTTAAGTAACAATGAAATTTATTTTTTGTTGGTACTAAATTTTCAAGCTCAATACAGCCTATTTCAACTATTCTGTGACCTTCTTTAATCGAAATACCTGTAGTTTCTGTGTCTAATACAATTTCTTTCATTTATAAAATTTTATCTAATATTTTCTTTATAGCTTTATTTATAGATTTTTTTTTAAACTTATTTATAAGTTTACGATTGAAATTTGACCTTTTTTTTAATCTTTTTTCTACTTCTACATTTTTAGAGTCTATAAAAACTAAAATGTCATTTTTGTTGTTAATTTTGTTTTCTAATAATAGAGGAATATCAAGAATTATAACCTTTTTATTTTTGTTTTTTTTTATAAATAATTTTAATGCTTTTCTAATTTCTAAA
>CACFJT010000015.1 GCA_902566705.1 uncultured Pelagibacteraceae bacterium | reverse complement strand
AAGGAACTGTATCCGTCACAAATATTATTTTTTCTTTTTTAATCGAGCAATCAAACCCGAGCTATCCCAACGGTTTCCACCCATTTCTTGAACTTCAGCATAATAACCATCAATAATTTCAGTTATAGGCACAGGTGACCCATTTTTTTTTGCTTCCTCGATTGCAATTTTTAGATCTTTTCTCATCCAATCAATAGCAAAACCATAATCAAACTTATCATCGGTCATAGTTCGGTATCTATTTTCCATTTGCCAAGATTGTGCTGCACCTTTAGATATTGTTTCCATAACTTTATCCATATCCAAACCAGCGTTAATTCCAAAATTGATTGCTTCAGATAAACCTTGGACTGTTCCAGCAATACACATTTGGTTCATCATCTTTGTTAACTGACCACTTCCACAAGGACCAATTAATTTTACTTTTTTACTATAACAATCAATTACAGGCTCAGCCTTTTTAAATACTTCTTCATCACCACCAACCATTACTGTTAGTATTCCGCCCTCAGCACCAGCTTGTCCACCAGAAATAGGGGCATCTAAAAAACTAAACCCTTTATCATTTGCTTTTTTATTTAATTCTCTTGATACTTCTGCAGATACAGTTGAGTTATCAATAAAAATAGACCCAGCTTTTGCTGTGTTAAATAATCCATTTTTTCCAGTCGCTACTTCTCTTAAATCATCATCATTACCAACACATGTAAAAATAAAATCAGCACCATCTGCAGCCTCCGCAGGTGTATTGGCCATTTTACCTTTATATTCACCAAGCCATTTTTCAGCTTTAGATTTAGTTCTATTAAAAACAGTTACATTGTGTCCGGCTTTTGATATATATCCAGCCATTGGGTAGCCCATAACCCCAAGACCTATGAAAGCAACATTACAAGTCATAATTTATTTCTATGTTTAAAAGTTTAAGTTTAAAAGTAATTGTATTTGGATTTATTTTTACATTTTTTTCAAGTTTTGGACAGAGTTTTTTTCTTGGCCTATTTAATTCTAGTATTAGAGACGCCTTATCAATTACACATGGACAATTTGGCTCAATTTACGCATCAGCCACTTTATTAAGTAGCATTGTTTTAGTTTGGATTGGAAAAAAAATTGATGACGTAAATATATTAAAGTTTGCTTCTTATGTAATTATTTTTCTATCTGCTTCTTGCTTTATATTTTCAAAAATTTCATCAGTTATATTTTTATTTGTAGGAATTTTTTTAATGCGTTTAGCTGGACAAGGATTATCAAGTCACACAGCAACAACAACCATATCTCGTTTTTTTGAAAAAAATAGAGGTAGGGCTTTAAGTACAGGTTGGTTAGGACTGTCACTAGCTGAATTTGTTATGCCAGTTTTAATTGTTTTTTTATTAACTTTTATAGAATGGAGAGATATTTGGGTCTCAATATCTATTTTAGTTATACTTGTTTTACCTGTTGCAACTTTTCTTTTAGTTAAAGACGTTAAGCTTGATACTAGAGAGGAGTCTAAAACAGAGGAAACCATTAAACAAATTAAACAATGGAAAAGAATAGAAGTCTTAAAAGATTATAGATTTTACATTATTTGTATGACCATGTTAGCCATGCCATGGATTGCAACAGGATCTTTTGTTTATCAATCTTTTATTTCTTCTTCCAAAGAATGGGGACCTTATGTGATTGCACAATCATTTATGGCTTATTCAATTTTATCAGTAATCACTCTTTTTTTATCAGGATTTTTAATTGATAAATTTTCAAGTAGAAAATTATTGATTTATATGAATATTCCTCTTTTTTTTTCAACTGTAGTTCTTTACTATTTTAATGCACCACTATCTTCTTTTGTATTTTTTGGATTACTTGGAGTAACCAATGGCTTAGCAAACGTTCTTGGTTCCTCAACTTGGGCTGAGATTTATGGTGTTAAATATATTGGATCTATAAAAGCTCTAACAACTGCATTGATGGTATTTGCAACAGCTTTTGGTACAGCTTTATTTGGTTTTTTTGATTGATACTGGTTTTTCAATTGAAAAGATAGCTGTTGTTTCAGGAACCTATATCTTTGGATCAATTATTTTACTTTATTTAGTCAAAAATAAGCTAAATCCTCAATATTTATAAAATAGCCCTTGATTTTTAAAGACTCACTGTATAGACACTCTGCATGGCACGAGTAACTGTAGAAGATTGCATAGATAAAGTAGAGAGTCCTTATGAATTAGTACTTGTTGCTAAAGAGAGAGCTACTCAACTTAATGCAGGAATAGAACCAACAATAGATAGAGATAACGACAAAAATACAGTTATTTCTTTAAGAGAAATTGCTGAAGAAAAAATTAAAGTTTCAGATTTAACTGATAGTGCAGTTTACAAGCTTAGAAAACATGTTGAACAAGTTGACGATACTGCAGAAGATGACGAAGATATAGGTGATGATTTTGAAAATTTATACAAAGGCGAAATTTCAAAAAGCGGTACCCCAATTTTACCGTCTAAAAGAGCTAGAAAAACACCAGAAAAAATTCAAGTAACAAAAGAAGATTTGGCTGAGCTATCTGAAACAGCTACAGCAGAAGTTGATAATTCAGTTGGAGAAGAAACGATGAATGAGCAAGGAGAAGTTTCTTTAGATGAGGTATCAGAATCAGAAAACCAAGAAGCAGACGTATCTTCAGACGACACTGAAGCTTCAAACTCTTAAAAAAATAATATAAAGTTATATCATGAATAGGAAAGTATCAGTTGCTCCTATGATGGATTGCACAGATCGTCATGAACGATTTTTTCTAAGATTAATATCCAAAAACACTCTTCTTTATACTGAGATGGTAGTCGATGAAGCTATAAATAGAGGAGATAAAAAAAAGTTATTGGAGTTTAATATTAATGAGAAACCTGTAGCACTTCAATTAGGAGGCTCTTCTCCAAAACTTTTAGCTGAAGCCACTAAAGTAGGCGAAGATTTTGGTTATGATGAAATTAATCTAAACTTAGGTTGTCCTAGTAAAAAAGTTGAAAAAAATAGATTTGGTGCTTGTTTAATGAAAGAGCCAAATTTAGTGGCAGATTGTTTAAGTAAAATGCAATCAGTTACAAAACTACCAGTAACTATAAAAACAAGAATTGGTTACGATGATGTAGAAGATTATGAAAATTTACATAGTTTTATTTCTACCTTGAAAGCAACCGGAGTTAAAACTTTCATCATTCATGCAAGAAAAGCAATGTTAGGTAAATTTACACCTAAGCAAAACTTAAATATTCCTCCTCTAAAATACGAATATGTTTATAAATTAAAAAAAGATTTTCCTAATCAAGAGATCATTATTAATGGAGGAATAACTTCAGTAGTTGAAATAAAGCCTCATTTAGAAAAAACAGATGGTGTAATGATTGGAAGGGCCGCTTATCATACCCCATATTTGTTAGCAGATATTGAAAGAGAAATATATAATAATGAAGATGTGCCAAGTAGACAAGATGTGATTGAACAACTCATTCCTTATGTTAAAGAAGAATTAAAAAAAGGAACAAGATTGAATCAAATTATGAGGCATACTCTTGGTTTATTTCATGGTCAAACAGGTGCAAGTTATTGGAAAAGATATTTAAGTGAAAACATGTGTGTGAGAGATGCTGATGTGAAAAAAATTGATCACATCATGGATAAAATTAAATATAACAATGTAGATACTAGAGTAGGACAGTCTGCTTAATTCAATTCTAACAAACGAATACAGTTATATTATTTTATTAATGGTTTTAACAGCTATTCCAGTAGGTTTTGTGGCTGGATTATTTGGTATAGGTGGAGGGTTGATAACTGTTCCTTTTTTATATTTTATATTTGGTTCTTTAGAAATTGATCCTCAATATGTAATGCATCTTGCTGTTGGAACATCTTTTGCCATCATAATACCAACCTCTACAGTTTCAGTTTTAACACATCATAAATTTAAAGCAGTTGATTTTGATATTGTAAAGAATTACGGTCTTTTTGTTGTACTAGGAGTGATTGTTGGAACTGTTTTTGCAGCTTCTCTAAAAACCAAATCTTTGGTTTTATTTTTTTCTATAATGATCTTATTTTTAGGAATTTACTTACTTTTAATAAAAGAAAAGGAGCAAAACATAATTGTTAAAATGAAATTACATTTAAAAGTAATTCTTGGTTTTCTTGTTGGGTTTATATCTGCTCCTATGGGCATAGGAGGAGCTGTAATGAATGTACCTATCCTTAAGTTTTTTGGTTATTCAATAAATAAAGCTATAGGAAGTGCAGCAGCCATAGGTTTTCTAATTGCTCTATTTGGAGCAATAGGATTTCTTCTTTCAGGAAGTTTTTTAAATTCTAGTCTTCCACTAAGTATTGGTTTTATAAACATACCAGCCTTTTTAATTTTTATACCAATCACAACTTTCATGGCTCGAATAGGAGCTAAAACAGTTCATAGTATTGATAAGAATAAAATTAGTAAGTTTTTTGGAATTTTTCTTTTAGTGGTTTCGATTAAATTTTTTTACGAATACTTAAAATTATAACAAGCAAAAAAAAAGAGGTGACTTCAGTCTCCCTCCATCACCTCACGAATCCAAATTAAGTGATTCTTTAAATATCTAAGAACACTTATTAGTTGAAAAAGCCTTTTATTAACTAATTTAAAATCAGACAATCTTAAGTTGTATTTAGTCTTAAATTAAAACTCAAATTAGCCACACATAATATTTAGTGTTATTGTTCAAATTGATACTTTTAAAAATGGTTTCAATAAAAAACATTAATAAAAATATTAAAAAAAATTTATTTGATCCAATCGATAAAACAAAAAATAAGTTTTCCTCAATTTTAAAAGATTTTAAAAAAAACAAAGTTAAAAAAGATTTAGCATTACAAAAACAATTAGAAAAAGAAAAGAAAAGAGAATTAATTTTAGAAAAAAAATTAGCGAAAAAAGCTAAACAAGACGAGCTTAAAGAGGAAAGAAAGAAACTTCTTTTTCAAAAAAAATTAATCATTGAAAATGAAAAGCAAGAAAAAAAGAATGAAGAAAAAAGACGAAAAGTAGAAGCTCAAAGAATTAAAATAGAACAAAAAAAAATTAAAGATGAAGAAACTAGAAAACTTAGAGAGGAAGCCAGAAAGCTTAAAGAAGAAGATTTAAGGCTTAAAATGTTAGAGAGACAAAGAATTAGAGAAGAAAAATTTAAAATTAAAGAAGAAGAATTAAAAAATAAAGAAATTGAAGCTCAAAAGAAAAGAGACGAAAAAGAAAAGGAAAGACAAGAAAAATTAAGATTAAAAGAAATTGAAAGGAAAAATAGACTTGAGGAAGAGCAAAGATTAAGAGAGGCGGCTAGAAAGTTAAAATATGAGCAAGAAAAACTTAAAGAAATGGAAGAAAGATTAAGAGATCTAGAAACTGAAAGACAGCAAGAAATTCAAAGACAAATTTTAAAAGAAGAGGCTGAGCAAAGAGCCAAGGAAGAGGAATTAAGAATCAAAGAAAAAGAACTTAAAGAAGCAGAACGTGAGAGAATAAATAAAGAAAATGAAAGACGTCAAAGAGAAAGAGAATTGAAAATAGAGGAGGAGAGACAAAAAAGAATTGAAGAAGAAAACGAGAGAATTCGATTAGCTGAAATTGCTCAAAAAGAGAGAGAGGATGAGGAAAATAGGCGAATGAAAGAATGGGAGAAAAAATTTGATGAAGAACAACGACTTAAAGAGGAGGAATTGGTTAGAAAGTTTTATAGCGACGAAACTCCTGAACAAGAAAATAATCAGGATGGCGATAATTTAGAATCTAAAACTGATAACGAAAATTTAGAAAATAAAAACGATGAAGATAATTTAAAGAATTAAATTTTCTGATCATATTCACCGACCTTACCTGTTTTTTGTAACAAATCGTCAATAAAATCAAAGATTTTTTTCTTTCTTTCATCTGAAGTTGGGCTTTCAGTAACAATAACTAAAGATGGTTTGTTTGAAGAAGCTCTTATAAGTCCCCACGAACCATCTTCAAATGAAAATCTAACTCCATTAACAGTTAAAATATCATTAATAACCTGGCCATCTATTTCAGTTTTATTTTCTTTTAAGTTTTTAATTTGTTTTACTAGCTCCTCAACAACAATATATTTCTCTTCATCTTTGCAAAAAGGTGCCATTGTTGGTGTTTGAAATGTATTAGGTAATTCACTAATAATTTCACTCATTTTTCTATTTTGATTATCTAATAAGTGACATACTTGAATTGCTGAATTGATACCATCATCATATCCAAAACCTATTGGCTGATTGAAGAAAAAATGACCACTTTTTTCAAATCCAGCTAAAGCTTTTTCAGTATTAACTTTTCGTTTAATATGAGAATGACCTGTTTTCCAATAAATAGTTTCACAATTATTTTCCATTAAAATTTGATCATTTGTGTATAATCCAGTTGATTTTACGTCTACCACAAATTTAGAATTTTTATGTTTGCTTGATAAATTTCTAGCAATTAGAAGACCAATTTTATCTGAAAAAATCTCATTACCTTCATCATCAATAACCCCAACTCTATCTCCATCACCATCAAATCCAAACCCTATATCAGCTTTGTTTTCTTTAACTACTTTTGCTATCTCGTGTAGCATTTCAAGATCTTCAGGATTTGGATTGTATTTAGGAAAATTCCAATCGAGGTTACAATCTAACTCTATTACTTCACATCCAATACCTCTTAGAATATCTGGAGCAAAAACACCCGCTGTACCATTTCCACAAGCTACTACAGCTTTAATTTTTTTTTTAATTTTGTTTTTACTAACTAAGTCATCTTTATAGATTTTATCAAAATTTTTTATTTGTTTTTCATTTCCTTCTCCTCTGGAAAAATTTTGATTTAATGTGATTTCTTTTAATTCTTTCATTTCTTCAGGGGCATGAGTTAACCCCTTTTTGATACCCATTTTTACACCAGTCCAACCATTTTCATTATGACTTGCTGTAACCATAGCAACCGCATCTGCATCTAAATTAAATTGTGCAAAATAAACCATTGGAGATAAGGATAGACCCACATCTTCAATATAACATCCGGTAGATATTAATCCTTTTTTAAGGGCAGCTTTTATTTCTTCGCTATAAGATCTATAATCATGTCCAACTATGATTCTTGGATTTTCTTTTTTAGTATGAATTTTTACTTGTGTCCCAAGTCCTTTACCAAGATTCTCAATTCCAACTGAATTTATGTCTTTCTCATACAACCAACGAGCGTCATATTCTCTAAATCCATAAGGATCTATTTTTATGTTTTGATTCATCAGATATTTACTAACCTTTTTATGTTAATTTCTTGGAAAAAATTTAATTTTTTTATTGATTATCATATTGTCGCGTTCTATAAATGTTCTGTTGTGAAAATGTTTATATAGTATATTTACAACCGACGCCTACAACATATAGTTGTTTTCGTACTAATAACAAAATATATTAAACTTTTATGAATAAGATTCTTTCCCAGGCCCTCAAAAAAGCTGTCTCTGAATATAGCCCTGTAGTTAAAGAAGTTTCAAAAGGTAATAGACCAGATCTTTTCTCTTTAAATAATGAAACAGAATTATTTCAAAATGATAAAGGCATCATAATTAAAATTGACCGTTCTAGAGATGCAAATCTAACTGACTTTGGGAAAGCAACTTTAAAAGATAGATACCTTGGTTTGAATGAATCTTATCAAGATTTATTTGCAAGAGTAGCTAGTACATATTCAGATGATAATTTACATGCTCAAAGAATTTATAATTATATTAGTAATCTTTGGTTTATGCCTGCAACACCAGTTTTATCAAACGGTGGAACAAAGAGAGGTTTGCCAATTTCATGTTTTTTAAATGAAGCCTCAGACAGCCTGGGTGGAATTTTAGATCTTTGGAGCGAGAATGTTTGGCTTGCTGCTAAGGGTGGTGGTATAGGAAGTTACTGGGGTAACTTAAGATCTATTGGAGAGAAAATTGGAAAAGTTGGAAAGACTTCTGGAATAATTCCGTTTATTAAAGTTATGGACTCTTTAACAATGGCTATCAGTCAAGGTTCATTAAGAAGAGGCTCAGCGGCTTGTTATCTTCCAATTGATCATCCTGAGATTGAAGAATTTATAGAGATGAGAAGACCTACAGGCGGAGACCCAAATAGGAAAGCACTAAATCTACATCATGGCGTTTTGGTTTCAGATGCATTTATGAGAGCAGTGGAAACTGATGAGCAATGGGCGTTAAAAAGTCCTGCCGATGGATCTATACAACAAACTATTTCAGCAAGAAATTTATGGATTAGATTATTAACTGCAAGAATAGAAACAGGCGAGCCATATATTATTTATATTGATACTGTTAATAGACAAATTCCACAGCACCACAAGTTAGCAAACCTTACAGTTAAAACCTCCAACTTGTGTAGTGAAATAACTTTACCAACAGGAATTGATAAAGATGGAAGAGATAGAACTGCTGTATGCTGTTTATCTTCTTTAAATTTAGAAAAGTATGATGAATGGAAAGATGATCCAGATATGATTAATGATGTGATGAGATTTTTAGATAACGTCTTATCAGATTTTATTAATAAAGCACCTGATCAGTTTAAAGATGCAAAATATTCAGCAGAAAGAGAAAGAAGTGTTGGTTTAGGTGTAATGGGCTTTCACTCATTCTTACAAAAAAATAGAATTCCACTTGAATCTGTAATGGCAAAATCATGGAATAAAAAAATATTTAAAAATATTGATGAAAAAGTAAATCAAGCATCTAAAGATTTGGCTGAAGAAAGAGGGGCTTGTCCAGATGCAGCTGAGTATGGCTATAAGGAAAGATTTTCAAACAAAACAGCAATAGCTCCAACAGCTTCTATTTCAATTATTTGTGGTGGAGCATCTCCAGGAGTAGAACCTATTGCAGCTAATAGCTATACACATAAAACTTTGTCAGGATCTTTCAATGTTAGAAATAGATATTTGGAAGAAATACTACAAAGTCATGGTAAAAATGATGACGAAACATGGTCTACAATCACTACTAATCAAGGATCTGTTAGCCATCTAGATTTCCTAACTGATTTAGAAAAAGATGTATTTAAAACAGCATTTGAGCTTAATCAAAATTGGATTATTGAACTTAGTGGTGACAGAACTCCTTTTATTTCGCAAGCTCAATCAGTAAATTTATTTTTACCAGCAGATGTTCATAAAAAAGAATTACATAAAATTCATTTTGATGCATGGAAGAAAGGTTTAAAAAGCCTTTATTACTGTAGATCAAAATCAATTCAAAGAGCTGAAAATATCAACGATGCTAAATCAACCGATATTACAGCAAATGTTTATAAATCTAAAAATCAACAATCTAACGAGCAGCCAGAGTACGAGGAGTGTCTATCATGTCAGTAGCAGAGAAAATTAATAAAGAGATTATTCAACCAAAAAAAATGGGTTTATTAGTGGAGAACCCAGTTTATAAACCTTTTAGATATCCGTGGTGTTATGATGCATGGTTAACCCAACAAAGAATTCATTGGTTA
Organism: uncultured Pelagibacteraceae bacterium; assembly: GCA_902566705.1. Lineage (GTDB taxonomy): Bacteria > Pseudomonadota > Alphaproteobacteria > Pelagibacterales > Pelagibacteraceae > Pelagibacter. The sequence continues at coordinate 2,858 of CACFJT010000015.1, read as the reverse complement.
CCAGAAGAGGTACCCTTAGGAGATGATGTTAGAGATTGGCAAAAAAACTTGTCTCAACCAGAAAAAAATCTATTAACACAAATTTTTAGATTTTTTACTCAAGCAGATGTGGAAGTTAATAATTGTTATTTAAGACATTACACAACTGTATTTAAACCAACAGAAGTATTAATGATGATGACAGCATTTACTGCAATGGAAACAGTTCATGTAGCTGCTTATTCTCATCTTTTAGATACTATTGGTATGCCTGAGTCAGAATATTCAGCTTTCATGAAATATAAAGAGATGAAAGACAAGTATGATTATATGCAGGGTTTCAATGTAAATTCTAAAGAAGATATTGCAAAAACGGTTGCAGTGTTTAGTGCTTTTACAGAAGGATTACAGTTATTTGCAAGTTTTGCAATTTTATTGAATTTCCCAAGACATAATAAAATGAAAGGAATGGGACAGATAGTTACTTGGTCTGTGAGAGATGAAACACTTCATTGTAATTCTATGATCAGAATTTTTAAGGAGTTTATAAAAGAAAATCCTGAAATTTGGACTCCAAAATTGAAAAAAGAACTTTATGAAGCTTGTAGGATTATAGTTGATCACGAAGACGCGTTTATCGATTTAGCTTTTGAAATGGGTCCTATGGAAGGTTTAACTGCTCAAGAAGTTAAAGATTACATTAGGTTCATTGCGAATAGAAGGCTTGATCAGCTAGGATTAGAACCAATTTATGATGTTCAAAAAAACCCTTTAACTTGGTTAGATACAATGCTTAATGCTGTTGAACATATGAATTTTTTCGAAGGTAGAGCAACCGAATATTCTAAAGCATCAACACAAGGAACTTGGGCTGAAGCGTTTAGTTAATTGAAATACAAAAAATATTTCAGAAAAACAAGTTTTAAGCAAAAGGGTGTTGGTGATTTTTTTTTAAAAGAAATTGAGTTACAAAAACCTAAAATTTTTTTAGAGGTTGGTGTATTTCATGGTGTTACAGCACGGAATGTTTGTGAGTTATTAAGTAAAATTCATAATAACGACTTTAAATATGTTGGAGTAGATCTTTTTGAAGAAAATATTGAAAATAAAAACGAATTTATCCCTAGTACAATTTTTTCAAACCCCCTGAAATCATTTTATTTTAAATATATAAAAAGACAGAACCCTTACAGTAAAACAGCAGTTGAGGATCTGCTAAAAAAATTTAAAAAAAATATTAATTTAATTCAAGGAAATTCAAATTCTTTGTTGAAAAAAATAGATATGTCTAAAATTGATTATGTATTCTTAGACGGAGGGCATGATTATTCAACAGTCATAAATGATTTAAATAGCTGCATAGATGTCATAAAAAAAAATGGAACCATATTATGTGATGATTATAACTTAACATATGCACCTGGTGTAAAAAAAGCTATAGATGAATTCTGCCTCAAAAATAACTTTAAATGTACGATTCTAGAATTTGATAGATTTGCAAGGATAAAAAAAGAATAAATTATCTGTAATTTAGTTCCATTACTTTTCTGTGTTTACTGCCTTTATATTTAGCTAGTGGACGTATCAATTTGTTAGCAGCGTGTTGTTCCATTATGTGAGCAGACCAACCTGTTATTCTTGAGATAACAAATATAGGTGTAAAGAAATCAGTATCAAAACCCATTAAATGATAAGTAGGCCCTGTTGGATAATCTACATTAGGATAAATATTTTTTTCTCTGATCATAACTTTTTCAACAATGTCATAAATTTTTTCAAATTTTTTATCTTTTTTAATTTTGGCAACTTTACCAAAATATTCTCTCATAGTTGGTACACGTGAATCTCCTGATTTATATACTCTATGACCAAAGCCCATTACCACTTCTTTATTTTTTAGAGCAGTATTGATCCATTTAAGTGCATTTTCAGGTTTTTTAATTTTATTCATCATATGCATTACTTCTTCATTTGCACCGCCATGCAAAGGACCTTTTAAACTCGCAATTGCACCTGTTATTGCTCCATGAATATCAGACAGGCTACTAGTAATTGTTCTGGCAGTAAAAGTTGAAACATTAAAACTATGTTCTGCATATAAAATTAAAGATACATCAAAAGCCTTAACAATTTCTTTTTGTGGAACTTTTCCAAAGCACATATAGAAAAAGTTTTCAGCAAAAGTAAGATTTTTTTTTGGTTTAATTATTTTTTTTCCTTTTCTAATTCTATAAAATGCTGCTAAAGCCGTAGGTGTTTTAGCAAAAATCCTTAATGCCTTTCTCATATTTGCCTCTGGTGAAGAGTCGGATGTTTCTTTGTCTTCTAAACCCATTACACTTACAGCTGTTCTTGCAACATCCATTGGATGGGATTTTTTAGGCATATGTTTTATAATTTCATATAAATTTTTAGTTAATTCTCTGTTATTTTTTTCTTCTTTTTCAAATTTTCTAAGTTGAATAGTGTTTGGAAGATCTTTGTTAAGAATTAAATATGCAACCTCCTCAAACCTGCAATATTCACATAAATCTTGAGCTGCATATCCTCTATAAGTAAGAGAATTAATTTCAGGCATTACTTTTGAAACCTCAGTTTCATCTACAACTATTCCAAGTAAACCTTTTTTAATATCATCACTCATTATTCATGTCCTTCCATATTAAAATTATAAATTTTTTCATCTAATGAATTGTATTTTTCGTAATCAACTAATTCATAAAGTCTTTTTCTAGTTTGCATCTTATCTATAATATTGTTTTGATGTCCATTTATATAAATGTCTCTTAATCCATCTTCTACATTTTTCATAGCGAGTCTTTGAGTGGTTACAGGATAAATAACAATATTATACCCAAAATTTTCTAATTCTTTATAGT
>CACFJT010000014.1 GCA_902566705.1 uncultured Pelagibacteraceae bacterium | reverse complement strand
TTTTAATGAATTAAAGGATAACATTAAAAACATACTTAATCCATATTTTACAACAAAAAAAAATGGAACTGGTTTAGGTTTATCAATAGTTAACAAAATAATTAATGATCACAATGGAAAAATAGATTTTATACCTATAAAAAATGGAGCAAAAATTAATATTACATTTTTAAAACAAAAATGAGTGAAGAAATTTTAATTGTAGACGATAATGCTGATATCAGAAATATAATTAATGAATTAATTATAGATGCTGGATATAAAACTCGCTTAGCAGCTAACTATAATCAAGCTCTTGCTGAAATTGATAAAAAATTACCTGACGTTGCAATACTTGATGTTAAGTTAGATAAGGGAGATAATGATGGTATTGAACTTCTTTCTCATATTAAATCAAAAAATAAAGATACTCCAGTTATAATTATTTCTGGACATGCTAACATTGAGATGGCTGTAAAATCATTACAACACGGTGCTTTTGAATTCATTGAAAAACCGTTTGATCAAGAAAGGTTACTTAATTTTGTTAAAAGAGCTGTTGAAAACTTTAATTTAAAAAAACAAAATAAAGAGTATGAAAGTAAATTATTTTCATCATATGAATTAATTGGAAATAGTAAAAATATTATAAATATAATTGATCAAATTAAAAAAATTTCAGTAACCGAGAGTAGAGTTTTTATAAGTGGACCTTCAGGGTCAGGTAAAGAATTAATTGCTAGAAAAATTCACAAATCTTCCTCTAGAGTTAAAAATCCATTTATTGTATTAAATGGTGCTTTGCTAGATATTAATAAATATGAATTAGAGTTATTTGGCGAAGAAAAAGAAAATGGCTCTATTTCTTATGGCGCTCTTGAAAAAGCGAATAAAGGAACACTCCTGATTGATCAAGTTTCGGAAATACCATTAGATATTCAATCTAAAATATTAAGAGTTTTGACAGATCAAAAATTTAAAAGAGTAAATGGAAGCAATGATGTAAGCGTAGATGTAAGATTAATCTGCTCCTCAAGTAAAGACTTAAAAAAAGAAATTGAAATAGGTAATTTTAGAGAGGATTTGTTTCATAGAATAAATGTTTTTGAGATAAATATTGAACCATTAAATCAAAGAATTTCAGATATACCATTATTAATAAAATATTTTTCAAAAAAGATTTCTGAAAATTATAAAATTAAAGAATTAGATATTGATGAAAACAATAGTTATATACTTAATCATAATTGGCATGGTAATGTTAGAGAGCTAAGAAATTTGATAGAGAGAATTGCTATATTGCAACCAGATTCAAAGGATAAAATTTCAAATATTATTAAAGAATCCATAAAAAGCATAACTTTTGATGATCAATTGGCTGAAAACAGCCTATCTGTGCCATTAAAAGAGGCTAGAGAAAAGTTTGAAAAAGAGTATTTAACTATTCAACTAAAAAAATTTAATGGAAATATTTCAAAAACAGCAAACTTTGTTGGCATGGAAAGAAGTGCTTTGCATCGAAAATTAAAAGGCCTAGGGATAAAAGAATTTAATTAAATGAATATCATCATTTGTGGAGCTGGAAGAGTTGGGTTTACTATAGCAAAACAATTAAGTGAACAAGGTCATTCTATAACAGTTATTGATCCTTCTAGCGAGGATATTCAAAAAATTGATGACGTATTAGACGTCAAAGCTATTGTTGGAAAGGGAACATATCCATCAATTTTAGAAAAAGCTAATGCCACAGAAACAGATATGATTATTGCGGTCACAAGAAACGATGAAATTAATATGCTTATATGTCAGATTGCTTACTCAATATTTAATATCCCAAAAAAAATAGCTCGAATTAGATCTCAAGATTATTTAAATCCAAAATTTACAAGAGTATACAATAAAGAAAACTTACCTATTGATGTAATTATTTCACCTGAAATTGAAATTGCTAAATCCATTCAAAGAAAGCTTGAAGCTCCTGGTGCATTAGACAGTGTTCCTTTTGCTGACAACAAAATAAGGTTGTTAGAAATCTTAATTAATGACAATTGCAAATTAATTAATATTAAATTAAACGATTTAACTAAAAAGCATCCTAATTTAGATGCAAATATTATTGGAATAATAAGAGATGAAAAATTTTTAATTCCCAAGAAAAATGACGATGTAAGAAAAAATGATAAAATTTATGTAATAATAAATTCATCACAAACGTCAGACACTTTGGAAGTTTTTGGACATGAAGAAAAAGTATCTAAAAATATTTTAATTGTAGGTGGTGGGAACATAGGTTTTAACTTGGCTAAAAACATTGAAGAAACTTTGGATGCAGCAAGAGTTAAAATTATTGAAAAAAATAGAGAAAGAGCTGAATTTCTTGCAAGTGAATTAAATAATACAATTGTCATTAATGGTGATGCTTTAGACGAGGAAGTATTAGCAGAAGCAAATTTACAAGAAGCCGAAACTGTTCTTGCTTTAACAAATGATGATGAAGATAATTTAATGGTAAGTGTTCTTGTTGAAAAATTTGCAAAAGATGAAAAAGATATTAATGATAAAAGGACCATGGCTTTAATTAATAAGCCTAATTATTCTTTGTTACAAAATTCATTAAAAATTGATGATTTTATTGATCCTAGAATGAATACAGTATCAAGTATTTTAAAACATGTTCATAAAGGTACAATTGAAACAGCTTACACCATAATGAATGGTGAATTTGAGGTAATCGAAGCTGAAATTATAGAAACCTCAGAGTTAATTAATAAAGAATTGAAAAATTCTAATTTACCTGAAGAAATTAGAATAGGTGCTGTGTTAAGAGAAGATAAAGTTATCATACCTAGATCAAATTTTGTTTTTCAAAAAGAGGATAAAGTTGTTTTTTTAGCAAAGAAAGATTCTATTTCAGTAGTAGAAAATATATTTAGAATAAGTTCTATTTAATTAAATGTCATTTTTTAGAGTAAAGTACTTAAGTTTCTTTTTTATATTAATATCTATTTTTTCTTTCTTAAATATTATTTATTCATATTATTTTAGTTTATATCTAAATCTAAACACGTATTATTTTAGCTTAGTCATTTCGGCTGTCATTGGAATAATTTTTTATAAAATTAAAACTAATCAAAAAAAACCTACAATATTTGAAAAAATATTAACTGTTTTGTTGGGATATTTTTTAATGCCGTTAATTTTATCAATACCTTTTTATTTAAGTATTTATAATTTATCTTTTTTAAATTCTTTATTCGAAGCTGTTTCAGGATTTACTTCAACAGGTTTCACTGTCTTTGAAAATATTAAACATATTGATCAAGGCTTAATTTTATGGAGATCATCAATACAATGGATAGGTGGGTTGTATTTCTTATATTCTATTATTTTTTTAATTGATATTTATGACGAGAGTTTAAAAAAATCTTTAACTAATTTTTTGTCTTTTAATTCTGCTGAGATTTTAAAACAATCAATTAAAATTCTTTTATTATACTCTGGATTAACTATATCAATTTTTATTATTTTAAACATTCTTGGAATTAGATCATTTAATTCATTGAATTTAGCAATGACAATAATTTCATCAGGTGGATTTCTGCCTTCAAATGATCTTTCGTCAATTTTAGTAAATAATTTCCAAATAATTATATTTTCTATTTTAATGCTGATTTCATTTTTTAGTATTTTTTTTACCTATAATTTAATTTTTCTAAGAAAAAAAAATTTAAATTTTTTTTATGAAGACATACATTTATTTTTATATTTTATTGTAGTTGTAAGTATATTTTTTGTTTTTTTTAGCTATGATACTAATTTCACATACAGTTTTTTATCTTTAGTTAGTAGTATTTCTAATATAGGTATTTCACTGGAAGTTAATCAAGATAACCTACATTTTATATATATCCTACTTGTAATTGTCGGTGGATCTTTTTTTTCTACGAGTTCAGGTTTAAGGTTTTTAAAAATATATTCTTTAACTAAATATTCTATTAATCAAATTCTTTCTTTTAGCAGGCCAAAAAATGTATTTATGAATAAACTCGTTTTTTCTAAAATTAATTTTGATACAAAAGATATAAATAAATATTTTTTAACAATTTTAATTTTTGTTATTTCACTTTTTTCTTTAACCATCTTATTGACTTTATCTAATATTCAATTTGAATATTCTTTCAAACTAGCTGTATTAACCTTAATGAACACAGTTAATTCCTCTGCTTATGGTGTATCTGACTTTGATTTTCAAAATTTACACTTTTTGACTAAATATTTTCTTATATTTTTTATGATAATCGGAAGAGTTGAATTTTTATCTTTATTATTAATAGCTAAAAAATTTCTTTTTAAAAATTAATTTAGTATTATATATTTCATTAAATTTTGCGCCCTTAGCTCAGCTGGATAGAGCATCGGTTTTCTAAACCGAGGGTCGTAGGTTCGAATCCTTCAGGGCGCGCCATTTCTCATATTTTTAGCAAATAATAATTTAATATTTAGCTTGACGTAATTTTATGTTGAACTTGATTTTTTTATTATTTTTCCTTGAACAGTTATTTCTTACATGCTTAAATTAAGTATATTCAAAAGTAATTTTGAATTATTTGTTAACAAATAAAAATAACATAAAGGAAGAATAATGTTTAAATACTTAAAACAATTAACTTCTTTAGTTGCTATGGTTGCAGTGTTGTTTACTTTTACAACAGAAACTATGGCTGCTAAAAAATCTAAAACACTTAAAAACACTAAAAAGAAGGGTTTTGTAAGATGTGGAGTATCTCAAGGTCTTCCAGGATTTTCTAATGCTGATGCTGCAGGAAATTGGACTGGTGTTGACGTTGATGTGTGTAGAGCGGTAGCTGCTGCAGTATTAGGTGATGCAAACAAAGTTAAGTTTACACCACTAAGTGCTAAAGAAAGATTTACTGCTTTAACATCAAATGAGATTGATATCTTATCAAGAAATACAACTTGGACTCTTTCTAGGGATGCCGACATCGGACTTACCTTCGTAGGTGTAAACTTCTACGATGGTCAAGGTTTTATGGTTAGAAAAAATTCAGGAATATCATCTGTAAATGATTTTAAAAATGGTGTTTCTGCTTGTACTAACCTTGGAACAACTACTGAGCTTAATATGAGAGACTTCTTTAATTCAAAAGGAATTTCTTATGAGCCAGTAACTTTCGAAAAAGCTGACGAAGTTGTTGCTGCTTATGATGCTGGAAGATGTGATACATACACAACTGATAAATCTGGTTTAGCTGCTCAAAGAATTAAATTGAGTTCTCCAGATGACCACATGGTTTTACCTGAAACTATTTCAAAAGAGCCTTTAGGCCCTGTTGTTAGACAAGGTGATTCTGTTTGGGAAGACATCGTAAGATGGTCTCTTAACACTATGATTGAAGCTGAAGAGTATGGTGTTACTTCTGCTAATGCAGACTCTATGAAAACTTCAGACAATCCAGCTGTAAAAAGATTAGTTGGTGCTGAAGGTGAATTAGGAGCTGCTTTAGGTTTAGATAATGACTGGAGTTTAAGAATTATCAAGCAAGTTGGTAACTACGGTGAAAGCTATAAAAGAAATATTGCTGACACTGGAATTCTACCTGACAGAGGTCCAAATGAATTATGGACTAAAGGTGGAATACTTTATGTACCACCAGCAAGATAATTTATCTTAATTAATACTTAAAAAGGGCTAGATTTTTCTAGCCCTTTTTTTTATAAGTCATGAACTATTGTGAATATTAAAAAAATATTACCCCAGTTACTTACACTTTTAGTAGTAATTCTTATATTTGGTTTTTTTTCATATAACGCTCAAGTTAACATGGAAAATAGAGGAATTACTTTTGGGTATGGTTTTTTATCACAAGAATCATCTTTTGATGTTCAGTTCTCTTTAATTGAATATGATGGTTCCCACTCTTATTTTAGAGCTTATTTAGTAGGATTATTAAATACTATATTGGTTTCAGTTATTGGAATTTTTTTTGCAACAATTATTGGTGTTGTTGTAGGGATAGCAAGATTATCTAATAACTATCTTATAAATAGAACTGCAGCTGTTTACGTAGAATTTTTTAGAAACATTCCTTTATTATTACAAATATTTTTCTGGTATTTTGCTGCTCTAAGAGCACTTCCGTTACCTCAAGATACAGAGCCCATGTTTGGAGTTTTTTTTCTTACCATAAAAGGATTTTTTGTTCCTGCTTTTGTTTGGAATAATTTAGATATTTTTATTTATTCAATAATTGCTGCAATAATAACAATTATTTTTGTTAGAATTTACTCAAGAAAAAAACAGGAGAAAGAAGGTATCCAAATACCTGTTTTTTCAATTTCAATAGGATTATTAATAATTTTACCTTTATTAAGTTTTTTATTTGGTGGTGTTAATGCTTCAGTTGAAGTGCCAGTTATTAAACAATTATCTCAATCTGGTTTTACATATGAGGGTGGTATAAAGTTACCACCTGAATTAATTTCACTTGCATTAGCTTTATCATTATACACAGCGACCTTCATTGCTGAATGCGTAAGAGCGGGAGTACAGGGTGTAAGCAAAGGTCAAAAGGAGGCGGCAGCATCCATAGGATTAACTCCAAATCAAGTTCTTAAATTAGTTGTGATGCCCCAAGCTTTAAGGATAATAATACCTCCTACAACTAATCAGTATTTAAACTTAACTAAAAATTCATCACTTGCAGCTGCTATAGCTTATCCAGATTTAGTTCTTGTATTTGCTGGAACAGCACTAATGCAGACAGGTAGAGCAATAGAAATTGTCTCTATAACAATGTTAACTTATTTATCACTAAGTATATCAATTTCAATATTCATGAATTGGTATAATAAAAAAATAGCTATTAAAGAAAAATAATGAATAAATTGAATTTTTTACAACCAGATAAAAATAATCTTAATACTTATTTATACACAGGGGTAATTTTAGTTGCATTTAGTATATTTATAGTTTTTTTAAATTCTTTTTTTAATAAAGATATAGTTTCATTTTTACCTGGACCTATCAGTTTCTTTTTACCACTAATTTTAGGATTTATAGGATTACATTTAATTAGAATTGATTATTCAGGCTATAAGTTTTTAGAATCAATTAATAAAAATATTAATACAAATAATTTTAATGCTTTTTTATCATTATTAATTGTGTTCGTAGTTATCAAATCATTACCACCATTATTAAGTTGGTTTATCATAGATGCTAACATTGCAGGAGATTCAAAAGATGTTTGTACAGGTAGTGGAGCTTGTTGGACATATATTAAAATTTGGTTTAACAGATTTATGTATGGGATGTATCCAAATCCAGAACAGTGGCGTATCAACTTATCATTCATCGCTCTAGCTTTTCTAGGTACTATTGGTTTCTTTGCTACTGAAAAGTTTAAAAAATATTTAACGCTTTATTATGTAGTTGTTTATCCATTGATTGCGTTTTTCTTTATTTTCTTTTTTATATCTGGAGGTCCAATATTTTTTGACTTCTCGTATGGTATTATTGCAGCTGTAATTTCAATTATAATAGGATTTTTTATTCCTTCAAAATTTAAAATGTACTATTTTATTATAGTTCCGATCACACTTTACATATTATTAAAATATGTATTTTTTTACGAAGAACTTATTGAACTTGGTAAATTGGAAGCATTAGAGTGGGTAGAGACAGGCGCTTGGGGAGGTTTGTCTTTAACATTTATTGTTTCATTTTTTTGTTTGATTTTTTGTTTTCCTATCGGCTTATTTTTATCTCTTGGAAGAAGATCAGATTTTCCAATAATTAAGTATATTTCAATAGGAATGATTGAATTTTGGAGAGGTGTCCCATTGATTACAGTATTATTTATGTCCTCAGTAATGTTTCCAATGTTTTTACCTGAGGATATGTTTATTGATAAATTAGTGAGAGTAATTATTGCAATCTCATTATTTGAAGCTGCTTATGTTGCAGAAGTCATCAGAGGTGGTTTGCAAGCATTACCAAGAGGCCAATACGATGCTGCTAAATCTTTAGGAATGGGTTATTGGAAAATGCATATTTTGGTGATTTTACCTCAAGCATTAAAACTTGTAATACCTGGTATTGCCAATACCTTTTTAGCACTTGTAAAAGATACTCCTTTAATATTTGTTGTAGGACTTTTAGAAATTGTTGGAATGTTAAATCTTGCTAAAACCAACCCAGAGTGGTTAGGTTTTGCAATGGAAGGTTATGTATTTGCTTCAGTACTATTTTTTATTATTTGCTATGCAATGAGTAAATATAGTTATAATTTAGAACAAAAATATAAAACGGAAAGATAATGTCAGATAAAATAATTCAGATTACAGAGATGAATAAGTGGTTTGGTGATTTCCAAGTATTAAAAAATATTAATTTAGAAGTTGAGAAGAATAAAAAAATTGTTGTTTGTGGACCCTCTGGATCAGGTAAATCAACATTAATTAGATGTATAAACAGACTTGAAGAACACCAACAAGGTTCAATTATAGTTGATGGAAATGAATTAACAGAGGATACCAAAGATATAGAAAAAATTAGAGCTGAAGTTGGAATGGTATTTCAGCAATTTAACTTATTTCCTCATTTATCTATTCTAGATAACTGCACTTTAGCACCAATTTGGGTAAAAAAAATGCCAAAAAAAGATGCAGAAGATTTAGCTCTTCAGCACTTAGAAAAAGTGCAAATTGCAGATCAGGCTAATAAATATCCAGGACAACTTTCTGGCGGTCAACAACAACGATGTGCAATTGCTAGAGCTTTATGTATGGAGCCAAAAATAATGTTATTTGATGAACCAACATCAGCTCTTGACCCAGAAATGATAAAAGAAGTTTTAGATGCAATGGTTAATTTAGCAAAAGCAGGAATGACAATGATTGTAGTAACCCATGAGATGGGTTTTGCAAAAGAGGTTGCTGATGAGGTTATTTTTATGGATGAAGGAATGATAGTTGAAAGAGCTGAAACTAAAGAGTTTTTTGCTAACCCAAAGAGCGATAGAACAAAGCTATTTTTAAGTCAAATCCTATAAAAGTATTACAACTTTAGGGCTTTATTTAAGATTAAAATAATCTAAATATGTTAATTTTTTATCGAAGTAATGCTTGACAGTATTTTGATTTTTTCAAATTTCTTATAAAAAAAAATAAATTTTTCTATTGCAGTAACATTAATAAATAGGTTGAATGAGCTTTATAAAATTTAATTAAGAGGGGTCTTAATGGAAGATAATTTCAACAAACACTTAGGCAATAAGCTTAAGCTAAGAAGATTAGCTTTAGGTTTAACTCAGACTAAAGTAGCAAAAGCAATTAATGTAACATTTCAACAAATACAAAAATATGAAAAAGGCACAAATGGAGTGAGTTCAATTAGATTACTTCAGCTTGCAAACTATTTAAAAGTGCCGATCAATTATTTCTTTGAAGATTTTTCAGAATATTTAGTAAATTTAGAAAAATCACAAGAAGGTCATATGAATGTAAATTATAATTTTTTAGTAAAATTATATTCAGAACTTAATGCTGATCAAAAATTAAAATTTAATAAATCTTTACAAATTTCTGGATCTGGAATTTCAAAAGCAGTTTAATTAAAATTTAATTAAGACCCTAGTTTAAACTTAAAAGATAATTCTTTTTAAAATAGTTTCTGGCTCCTCGGGCAGGACTCGAACCTGCGACCAATTGATTAACAGTCAACTGCTCTACCAACTGAGCTACCGAGGAATATAAAATGCCAACTTACTTTTTTTTATAACTAAAACAAGAATTTTTTTGGAGGCAACGCCCGGAATCGAACCGGGATACAAGGATTTGCAATCCTCTGCGTAACCATTCCGCCACGTTGCCATCTTATTTTTAACTAATAGCTACAGATGCCTTTTTATAATAAATTTTTTCTATTAGTCTATTAAATAACGATCCAAATTGATTATTGTTAATTTAGATTATTAAATTATAAACTTTAAAATCAATGAGTAGCGAGAAATATATACATTCTGATGTAGAAAATAGAATTTATTCTTATTGGGAAAAAAATGGTCTTTTTAAACCTAGAGAAAATTCAAAAAAATTCTCAATTGTAATTCCTCCACCAAATGTAACGGGCAGTTTGCATATGGGTCATGCTCTCAATAATTCTATTCAAGATTTATTAATTCGTTATCACAGAATGAATAATTATGAAACATTATGGCAACCAGGTACAGACCATGCTGGTATAGCCACTCAAGCTTTAGTGGAGAAAAAATTAACTTCAGAAAAAATTGATAAAAATGAAATTGGAAGAGAAAAATTTATTGAAAAAGTTTGGGAATGGAAAGATCAATATGGTGACATAATAATAAACCAGTTAAAAAAACTTGGTTGTTCCTGTGATTGGTCAAGAAATGCTTTCACTATGGATGAAAATTTATCAAAGTCTGTAATCAAGGTTTTTGTGGATCTATATAATAAAGGACTTATTTATAAAGATAAGAAATTAGTCAATTGGGACACAGTTTTAAAAACAGCTATTTCAGATCTAGAAGTAGATCAAAGAGAGGTAAATTCTAAAATTTATTTCATCAGATATCCAATAGATGGGACTGAAGAATTTATTACAATTGCAACGACAAGACCTGAAACGATGTTAGGTGATACAGCAATTGCTGTTAATCCAAAAGATGAAAGATTTAAATCTTTTGTTGGTAAAACAGTTACTATCCCAATTGTTGGAAGAAAAATTAAAATTATTGAAGATGATTATGCAGATCCTGAACAAGGAACTGGAGCATTAAAAATAACTCCAGCTCATGATTTTAATGACTATGAAGTTGGGCAAAGAAACAATCTTGAAATTATAAATATTTTTACTGACGCAGGTAAAATAAATAAAAATGCTCCACAAACTTACGTAGGTCTTGATAGGTCTGAAGCAAGAAAAAAAATTTTAAAAGAACTTAAAGAAAAAGAATTTTTTGTAAAAGAGGAGAATATAAAAAATAAAGTTCCTTATGGAGATAGATCTAATTCAATAATTGAACCTTTCTTAACAGAACAATGGTTTGCTGATGCAGGTAAATTATCTGTTAAAGCTAAAGAAGTTGTTAATTCAAAAAAGACAAATTTCTTTCCTGAGAATTGGTCAAAAACTTATTTTCAATGGATGAATAATATTGAGCCATGGTGTATTTCAAGACAACTTTGGTGGGGACATCAAATACCTGCCTGGTATGGTCCAGATAAAAAAATTTTTGTTGCAGAAAATGAAGATGATGCAAAACAACAAGCAAAAAAACATTATGGTAAAGATGTTGAATTAAACAGAGATCCTGATGTTTTAGACACTTGGTTCTCATCTGGCTTATGGCCATTTGCTACACTTGGATGGCCTGATGATAATAAATTTGTAGATAAATTTTACCCAACGTCAGTTTTGGTTACAGGTTTTGATATTATATTTTTCTGGGTAGCTAGGATGATTATGTTTGGTACTGAATTTTTAAACAAAGAACCTTTCAAGGATATTTATGTTCATGCATTGGTTAGAGATGAAAAGGGACAGAAAATGTCTAAGTCTAAAGGTAATGTAATTGATCCTTTAGATTTAATTGAAAAATATAGTGCAGATGCACTTAGATTTACTTTGCTATCAATGGCTTCACCAGGTACTGATGTTAAGCTTTCTGAGGATAGAGTAAAAGGTTATAGAAATTTTTTAAATAAATTATGGAACGCAAATAATTTTTTAATCACTAATGAATGTGATTTTAAAGATATAGAAAAAGTTCCTAGTTTAAATGTAAATATTAACAAATGGATTTATTTGGAACTTGTTGAAACTAAAAATAAGATAGAAAAAAATCTTGCAGATTATAGATTTGACGAAGCTGCTAAAAATGCCTATCAATTTGCATGGCATTCGTATTGTGATTGGTATTTAGAACTGTCTAAAACAATACTTTTTTCAGATGATGAAAAAGCCAAAACAGAGGTTAAAAAAGTATCATCTTTTGTATTCAAACAAATTCTGATTTTGCTACATCCTTTTATTCCTTTTGTAACAGAGGAAATCTGGCTCAAAAATAAATTTGATAATGGTGGTAGTGATTATTTGATGCTTAAAAACTGGTTATCTGGTGAAATAAATAAGGATAGCAGCACTGAACAGGTTGAAAATATCATTAACATTATTTCAGAGATTAGATCATTTAAAAATGAGCTAAATGTAAGTCCAGGCTCATTTATTGATGTATCAATAAGCAATATTAATAAAAATCAAAAAGACTTTATTAATACAAATGAAATTATTCTAAAAAAACTAGGGAGAATAAATAGCATATTGGATAAGGATTTAGATAAACCTGCTGCGACAATGGTTGTTTCTGGAGATTTGTTTAAGATTTATTTTGATAAAGATGTTGATTTAAAATTAATAAAGGAAAATTTAACAAATAAACAAAGTAGATTAGAGCAAGAGATGAACAAAATATCTCAAAGGTTAGAGAATAAGAGTTTTGTAGACCGAGCTCCAAAAGAGATTGTTGAACAAGAAAAAAATAATTATAATAATTTAAAGAATGATATTGAGAAAATATCAGTAACAATAAAGGGTATATAATGGCTAAATTCAATAAAAAGAAACTTCCAAGCAGACATACATCATTAGGAGCAGATAGAGCTCCACACAGATCGTTTTATTATGCTATGGGGGAAACTGAGAAAGATGTAGCAAAACCCTTTGTTGGTGTCGTTTCTACATGGAATGAGGCAGCTCCTTGTAACATTGCACTAATGAGACAAGCTCAATCAGTTAAAAAAGGAGTTAGAGCTAATGGTGGAACTCCAAGAGAATTTTGTACAATTACTGTTACTGACGGTATTGCAATGGGGCATGAAGGAATGAAGTCTTCATTGATATCCAGAGAAGTAATCGCTGACTCAGCTGAACTTACAGTTAGAGGTCATTGTTATGATGCTTTAGTTGGTATCGCAGGATGTGATAAATCTTTACCAGGTCTAATGATGTCTATGGTTAGATTAAATGTACCAAGTGTATTTATATATGGTGGATCGATCCTTCCAGGCAAATATAAAGGGAAAGACGTAACAGTTGTGGATGTATTTGAGGCGGTTGGAAAACATTCAACAGGTCAAATGTCTGCTGCAGAACTTAGAAAATTAGAATTAGTTGCTTGTCCTAGTGCAGGTGCTTGTGGAGGTCAATTTACTGCAAATACAATGGCATGTGTATCTGAAGCAATTGGATTAGCATTACCTTATTCAGCTGGAACACCAGCTCCATATGAGGAAAGAGATAAATACGCAAAAGCTAGTGGTAAAACGGTTATGAACCTTTTGAAAAAAGGAATTAAACCAAGAGATATAGTTACAAGAAAAGCTTTAGAAAATGCTGCAACAGTTGTTGCTGCAACTGGTGGTTCTACAAATGCAGGATTACATTTACCTGCTATTGCAAATGAAGCAGGAATTAAATTTGATTTAATGGATGTTGCTAAAATTTTTAAAAGAACACCTTATCTTGCAGATTTAAAACC
>CACFJT010000013.1 GCA_902566705.1 uncultured Pelagibacteraceae bacterium | reverse complement strand
TGATCATAAGTTAAATCTTTTAAGTATTTCTTTTTGACATCAACATACTCTTCATAATCCATACCACATATAGAAAATTTTTTTTTAGGATCTATATGTTCAACATAACTTATCACATCTTCACTTTCGTTAAGTACATCATAAAAATGAGCAATTTGATTATCTTTTTCGAAAAGAATATCTCTTCTAAAATCAAATAGTTCTTGTTGTTGCATATTTTGAAGTTATTAAAGTTTTGAAAATTTACTTTATTATTTTAAACTTTACGAAATAATAGTGGCAGAAAAAAGGAGCGTTCTGTTGCCAGGTGACCTAGAGTTTAATAGGTTGTCCGTACTTATTTTTTTTCTTATCACCATCTGCTACCCACCATACAATAAGAACAATTATTCCTATAATCGTAAAGTAAAGTAATTGCCACCATCCAGATCTACCACTATCGTGAAGTCTCCTTGCTCCAACTGCTAAACTTGGTAGAAGTATTATTATGTATGCTACCCATTCAAACGCTCCATTTTCAGAGTAACCAAGCAAGTAATCAAGTAGTGCCCCAGTTACTTGTGCTAGTACACAAAATAATTGGAACCACCAAAACTCAGACTTTCTTGCTCTTCCTTCAAAAACAGAAAATTTTTTAAAACAAATTTCTATTGATTGAGTAAAATTCATAAATAATTTATTAAGTTATTTTATATTTTTGTAAAGCAAGTGCACTTACTTTTAAAGATAAAATTAAATAGATTGAATATATATTAGTAATTAAGGGGGCGTTCTGTTGCCCGGTATTAGATTAGAAAGTAGCATATTTGCTTACTTAATCAAATTGCTTCGTTGAAAACTTCGTTGAGAGATCTATTCATTTTCTCCAAGGTTTGCCCTAGTACTTCGTTGAAATTATCAGTAAGAGTAATTCAACTCTATTATAGGTTGTTAATTTTATTATTTGAAGAAAATTTAATTTTGATTAAAATATTTTTATGAGATTAATAAGTTTAGTAATTATATCTTTTTTATTATCAGGTTGCTATTTAACAACAGAAAATTATCAAATAAAAAGTTCTTTCAGTTCACCTGATGTTTCTTGGATTAATGAAGAAGGTGATGCTACAATTACAGGTCAGGCATTTTTAAATCAAAAAGGTGGAGGAGTGGTAACTTGTGCAGGTAAGCAAGTAAACTTAATTCCAAAAACTACATACTCAAGTGAAAGAATAAATAAGATATATGGATCTCTTAGTAAAGGTTATAAGGATTATTACGCAGTAAATATTGTTTTTGAACCTTCAACTCCACAAAATTATTATACCTATCAACGTAAAACAATTTGTGACGCACAAGGAAACTTCAAATTTAAAAATGTTCCAAGCAACAAAGAATATTTCATAGTTACGGTAGTAACTTGGGAAATTGATTATACAGTTCAGGGTGGTGATTTGATGTTAAGTGTCAAACCCAAATCTGGAGAAACCTTAGAAGTTATTTTAAATTAATAATATACTAACAAACAAATAGGGGCGTTCTGTTGCCCGGCATTAGATTAGAAAGTATCATATTTGCTTACTAATTAAAACTACTTCATTGCAAACTTCATTGCCGGAACGTAATGTTTTCTTTTCAGTTGGTTTTATTCTCTGGTACTTCGTTGTTAATTTGGTTAGGATATTTAATGAAAAAAATATTTATATACATCTTTTTTATATTTATATTTATCAATTTTAAAAATTCATTTGCGAACGATATATTAGTCAGCGACAAAGGTATTAAAATAGGCGATAGTGCTCTCAAGTATTTTGACAAAGATTTAATAGAAAGCAAAAAAAGATTAATTTACCCTAAAGACAATTATTTTATGATTTTTGTTGATGGAGCGCAAATACTAATCAAAAATAATGATCCGAACTATACTATTGGAAGTGTAGACGATGGTAGATTTATCAAATTCAATGAATGTCAAATTTTAATGGAAAATCAAATTAAAAAATATAAAAAATTATTTCCTAAAGCAGAACAAAGTAAAAGAGGGAGTTTTGAGAACCCAATTAAGCATTGGAGCGACCCTTCAAAGAAAAGTTTGCTGGTTGGTTTTGACTTTTTTCTTAATGGACACCCAAGCAAAGGTCCAGCGATTAGAATAGAATGTACTGACTGGAGCAATGAAATAGAAACAACAAAAAATTGGCAAGATAATTTTACAAAATCACTTAACTCAAAAGAGTTTAATTTATTCTTATTATCAATGAGTTAATAAAATTTATGCTATTAGTTGTTAAGGGGCGTTCTGTTGCCAGGTGCCCCGAACTTTGTTTGATTATAGACAATTATTCTTCCAAAATCATATAAATTTCACTAGTCTGGTCGTCCATATGACGTCCAAAAATCGAGTCGTCAGAGGTTAAAGGATTTGATAACCTTGGATCATGAAGTTAGAAAATTGGATACAAGGTATAATAATAACTTTAATATTTTTATTACTAGTTGCTTTTTGTGGAGACACTGGTGTGGATGGACCACCAAGATTTTTTGGTGAGACTAGATAATGGATCCATTAGGTTTATTTGTAATTATTGTTGTAATACTAGGACTAGTTTTATTTTACTCAGGTTCTGGAAAAGGCATGATCATAAGTTTAGCTATTTTTGCTGATCTTGGTTTACTTGGATTAATTATGAGTGGAGCATGGCCTTTATTAATTGTAGTCGGAATTCCGATTGCATTATTAAATTACGCAGCATTTTATTCACTTGCCAGTAAAGATATCGAGTAAATGATGTTAGCTAGATTAAAATGGAACACACCTTTATATAAAGTTGATGAATTTATTTCAAAATTTACAAGAAATTATAAAAATAAACAATTAAGAGTAGATGTAAAACTTACAGATACTGAATGTTTAATCTATATTTTCAGAAAATGTAATTAGTGAAAAAATTTTTAGGGCTTATGCTTCTAGCCGTTGTTCTTGTATCATGTGGTGATAGTTATAGTGGAAGTGATTATGACAAAGGTTATGATGATGGATACGATGGAGAGGCACCCAAAAAAAACTCTGATGAATACTTAGAAGGTTATGAGGATGGAGATTATGATGCAGACTGTGATTATTATAAATATAATCAATTGTGGAACAAATATAGAGCTATAGGTTGTCATGAAAATAAATAAACTTTTAGGGATCATAGTTCTAGGTTTATCATGGCCCAATAAAGTTTTAGCAAATATTTACTTATATGAACTAGGTTTAGGTGGAGCAGGAAGTGGTATAGGAGGAGCTTTTATACTTCTTCTAATTTTTTATGGAGCTTTTTTTGGAAGCAAACTGGCTAAAGCAATAATATGGGGCTGGATAATGTTTTTTGTGACATTTGGTTATTGTATGACATTATTCTCAGATCCAGAACTTGATTTTACTGGTATAGTGATATCATTTCTAGCTGCTTGTGCTGTATTAGCATTTTTCACCTATTTAGCGGAAAGAGAAAAGAAAAAAGAGGATGAAGAACTTCAGCTACGTTTCAAATCCTACAATAAATCAATTGTGAAAAAAAAAAGAAAAAAAAAGAAAACAAAAAATAAACTTTAGTCGTCCTATAGTCGTCCAGTGAGGTTGTATTCTTCAAATAACGTTGACACTAAAACAATTTAAACAAGTGAGCAGGGGCGTTCTGTTGCCAGGTGCCCCGTACCCCGTTTGCTTAATTAACAAAGTTAATTAGGCAGCAAGTGCGTAACTTTCGTTAGCAATTATAAATTAGCCCGTTACGGTGGAGCAATTCCGAACGAAAGAATAGCCTTTAGTCATCCGTCGATTCTAGTTCACCCCCATAAGTTGTAATGGTGGAGGTGGTGGGTACTGCCCCCACGTCCGCAATGGTTATTACGAAATTCGTTTATCGTCATAGTTGGAAAACCAACGTTATTAATATAAAAGTAATTACAATAGATTCAATAACAATCATGAAATTAACCAAAGAACAGCAAGAAGAAATAAAAAATCAACAATCTCAAAACAATCAAACAAAAAGAGTTACTGTCCCAGAGCTTGAAAAAATCCTTTACGAAGCAATCCCAGCATTAGATCACGGATTTGTTAGGGTGGTTGATTATATGGGTGATGATACATCAATAGTTCAATCAGCTAGGGTATCATATGGAAAAGGAACAAAACAAGTTTCAACTGATAAAGGTTTAATTAAATATTTGATGAGGCACTGGCACAGCACTCCATTTGAAATGTGTGAAATTAAATATCATGTGAAACTTCCAATATTTATTGCTAGACAATGGATTAGGCACAGAACTGCAAATGTAAATGAATATTCTGCAAGGTATTCAATTCTGGATAAAGAATTTTATTTACCATCTCAAGAAAATTTAGCCGCTCAATCAACTAGCAACAGACAGGGTAGAGGAGATGTTTTGGAAGGAAAACAGGCTGAGGAAGTTTTGGAACTTTTAAAAAGTGATGCAGAGAGAACTTATGATAATTATGAAACTATGCTTAATGAAAGATTTGATGGATCAACTATTGATGAAAATAAGAAAGGTCTAGCAAGAGAACTTGCAAGAATGAATTTAACACTAAATACCTACACGCAATGGTATTGGAAAACTGATTTATTAAACTTAATGAATTTTTTAAGATTGAGAGCTGATAGTCATGCTCAATATGAAATTAGAGTTTATGCTGACATAATGTTGGATACTGTAAAGAAATGGGTTCCCATAACTTATGATGCTTTTATGGATTATAGGGTTGGTGGAACAGAGGTTTCTGCAAAAGGAAAATTAATTATTCAAAAACTTCTGAAAGGTGAAAATGTAGATGTTGAAAGTTCTGGTCTGTCTAAAAGAGAGTGGAATGAATTAATGACTGCTTTTGATCTTAAAGATAAGTTGATTTAATTTTTTCAGCAAAATTTAAATATATTTTAGAAATTTCATGTTCAGGGTTAGTTTCTACAATTGGCTTTCCTTCATCTCCAGTTTTTCCAACTTCAGGATTAATTGGAATTTCACCCAAAAATTCTTTTTGAAATTCCTCTGCAGTTTTTTTTACTCCACCTTCTCCAAAAATTTTATATTTTTTTCCATCATCACCAATAAAGAAACTCATATTATCAACTAAACCTAAAATCTTCACTCCAAGTTTGTCAAACATTTTAATTCCTCTCTTAACATCTAAAAGAGCCACTTCTTGAGGTGTACTCACAATTATTGCACCATCCATTTTAATTTCTTGAGAAAAGGTAAGTTGGGTGTCACCAGTTCCAGGCGGCATATCAACAATAATAAAATCTAAATCTTTCCAATTAACTTTTTGAGTGAAAGTTTTAATTGCACTTGTTACCATAGGACCACGCCATATCATTGGAGTTTGTTGATCAGCTAAAAAACCAATCGACATACACTGAATGTCATATTTTGTAATTGGATCTAATTTTTGACCATCACTATTTGGTTTTTCATTAATATCAAACATTTTAGGAATTGATGGACCATAAATATCTGCATCTAAAAGACCAACTTTGCATCCAACTTTTTTTAAAGCCAAAGCAAGATTCGTTGCGAATGTAGACTTTCCAACACCACCTTTTGCACTGGAGATTGCGATTGTAAACTTAGTTCCAAGAATAGGATTTTTAATGAATTTTTTAGGCTCCAGCTTGCTTTTCATTGCGGCACTAAGTTCAGGTTTTTTATCAGCCATAAAAGTATCATTACTTGTTTTTTGTAATAAAGACACTATATAAGTTGACATGTCAGACAATTTTAAAGACCAAAGTCCTTGGGGAGCACCTCCTGGTGGAGGTGGAAGTGGAAATGGATCAGGTAGAGGTCCTAGACCACCAAATGTAGATGAATTAATCAGAGATCTTCAGGATAAAATTAAAAGATTTTTACCTGGTGGAAAAACATCAGGAGGAAAATCGATAAGTTTGATTTTATTAGTTTTAGTTTTTGTATGGTTAGCTAGCGGACTTTATAGAGTATTACCCGATGAACAAGGTGTTGTATTAAGATTTGGTAAGTTTGTAAAAACTACACAGCCTGGTTTGAACTATCATATACCTTTTCCTGTTGAAACTGTGCAAACACCAAAAGTCACTAAAGTTAATCGAATGGATATAGGATTTAGATCTGAAAGGGATAGTGGTTTCTCTACTGGTGGTGGTGTTGCTGATGTTCCTCAAGAAAGCCTAATGTTAACTGGTGATGAAAATATTGTTAACATAGACTTTTCTGTATTTTGGGTAATTAAGGATGCTGGCAATTTTTTATTCAAAATTCAAGATCCAGAGGGAACAGTTAAAGCTGCTGCTGAAACTGCAATGAGAGAAGTAATTGCAAAAAGTGATATCCAGCCAATTTTGACTGAAGGAAGATCAAAAATTGAGCTCGAAACTCAAGAAATTATTCAAACTATTTTAGATGATTATGAAAGCGGAATTCAAATTACACAAGTTCAAACTCAAAAAGCCGACCCACCTGATCAAGTAATTGATGCATTTAGAGATGTACAAGCTGCAAGAGCAGACATGGAAAGATCTAAAAATGAGGCTGAAGCTTATGCTAACGATGTTATTCCAAGAGCACGAGGGGAAGCACAAAAAATTTTGCAAGCTGCTGAAGCATATAAAAAAGAAGTCGTTGCTAAGGCTGAAGGTGAAGCAAGTAGATTTATAGCAATTTATAATGAGTATAAAAATGCAAAAGCAGTCACTCAAGAAAGAATGTATTTAGAAACTATGGAAAAAGTTTTAGCTGATATAGATAAAGTAATTATAGAAAAAAATGCAGGTTCAGGGGTAGTTCCATATTTACCTTTACCTGAATTAAAAAAGAAAGCGACAAATTAAGATGAAAGCAGGAAAAATATTAGCAGGAATATTAGTTGCAATCGGTGTTGTAGCTTTTTTATCAGTAATTATTGTTAAAGAGGTTAACCAAGCAATTATTCTTCAATTTGGTGATCCAAAAAGAATAATAATGAAACCAGGATTAAACTTTAAAATTCCTTTCATTCAAAATGTTGTTTATTTAGATAAAAGAATTCTGAATTTAGATGCTCCACCAGAAGAAGTTATAGCATCAGATCAAAAACGTTTAATAGTAGATGCATTTGCAAGATTTCAGATAGTTGATCCGTTAAAGTTTTATATTTCAGTAGGAAATGAAAGAGTTGCAAGATCAAGATTGTCTACAATTATTAATTCAAGAATAAGAAATGTATTAGGTCAAGAAGAATTACAAACATTATTATCTAAAGATAGATCTAAGCAAATGGCTTTAATTAAAGAAGGCGTTAATAATGAAGCACAAAATTTTGGAATAAACATTGTTGACGTAAGAATTAAAAGAGCAGATCTTCCCCAAGCAAACAGTGATGCAATTTATAGAAGAATGCAAACTGAAAGGGAAAGAGAAGCAAAAGAATTTAGAGCAAAAGGTGCAGAGATGGCTGTCACAATTACATCAACTGCTGACAAAGAAGTTACAGTAATTTTAGCAGATGCTCAAAAACAGTCTGAGATCATGAAAGGAGAAGGTGACGGTTTAAGAAACAAAATATTTGCTGATGCTTTTGGTCAAGATCCAGAATTTTTTGCTTTCTATAGAGCAATGCAGGCATATGAAAAAGCTCTTATTGGCGGTGAAACTTCTTTAATTTTATCACCTGATAGTGAATTTTTTAAATTTTTTGGAAATATAAAACCTGAAATTCAACAATAATTTTTAAATGCGTGAGCTAGTTATAGCTTTTGGTCTTTTCTTATTTATTGAAGGAATTTTATATGCCTTATTTCCAGCAAAAATGAAGAATATCTTGAAAAAATTAGAACTCGTTAAAGATAAACAACTTAGATCAGGTGGACTTATTTTTGCAGTAATAGGTTTTATAATTATTTATTACATTAAGAGCTAATATGAAAAAAATTAAAATTATATTTTTAACAATAGTTCTATCATTAACTTTTTCGTACAGTGTAAACTCTAAACCTGTTCCTGTTTCATTCGCAGATCTTGCAGAAAAATTAATGCCGTCTGTAGTGAATATTTCCACTACAACAACTGTGGTAACTAACACCAATCCGTTTCCTTTTCAATTTCCCCCAGGATCTCCTTTTGAAGATATGTTTAAAGAATTTGGGACCCCTCAGGAAAGACAATCAGCTGCGTTAGGATCTGGATTTATAATAGATGAGAAAGGGATTGTAGTTACAAATAATCATGTAATTCAAGATGCCGATGACATTATTGTTAGAGTAAATGGAGATCAAGAATTTAAAGCAAAGGTTTTGGGCGCTGATCCTCTTATGGATATTGCAGTTTTACAATTAGAAACAGATGAAAAATTTATCCCAGTAGCGTTTGGAAACTCAGATAAAGCAAGGATTGGAGATTGGGTTTTAGCAATTGGAAATCCATTTGGGTTGGGAGGTACTGTTACAGCTGGAATTATTTCTGCTAGAAATAGATCTATTGGCTTATCAAGATATGAGGATTTTATACAAACAGATGCCTCTATTAACTCAGGGAATTCAGGTGGTCCTTTATTTGATATGGAAGGAAATGTAATTGGAATTAACACAGCAATTCTTGGACGTAACGGTTCTATTGGTATAGGATTTTCAATACCATCAAACAGCGCTCAAATTGTAATAAAGCAATTGATTGAATTTGGCGAAACCAAAAGAGGTTGGTTGGGTGTCAGAATTCAAGATGTAACAAAAGAAATTGCTGAAGTTGAAAAATTAGATAAAGCAAGGGGAGCACTTGTTGCAAGCGTTGCTGAAAACAGCCCTTCAGAAAAAGCAGGAATTAAGGCAGGAGATATTATTCTAGAATTTAATGGAGAAAAAATAAATCAAATGAAAGAACTTCCAGCCATCGTTGCGAAAACAGAAGTAGGAAAAAAAGTCGAAGTTAAAATTTGGAGGGATAAAAAAGAAATTATTAAAAATGTTATTTTGGGAAGATTAGAAACTTCTGACGATTTTAAAATAAGCAAAAATCAAGAAACTAAAGAACAGAATAATGAGGAGATAATTGATAGTTTAAGAATTGCAGTTAGACCACTAACTAAACAAGATATAAAAAATAGAAAATTACCAAATCAGACAACAGGACTCGTAATAACAAAAATTGCAAATAATAGTCCTATAGCAAATTCAATAGAGCTTAATAGTATTATTGTTGAAGCACAAAAGAAAAAAATTATATCAACCGATGATTTAAGAAAAATTATTAAAGAAGTTGAAAACTCAAATCAAAAAACGGTTTTACTTGCAATTTATAATAATCAAAATCAAAGACGATACATTGGCGTTAAGCTTGATTGATAATGGATTTAAAATCCAAGATTATACTAATATCAGGACCTACAGCATCAGGAAAATCAAGCCTTGCAATTAAAATTGCAAAGAAAATTGATGGAGAGATCATTAATGCTGACAGCATGCAAATATACAAACAACTCAAAATTTTGTCTGCAAGACCAGATCCAAAAAAATACAAGAAAATCAGACATCATTTATATGGTTTTCATGACGTAACAAAAAACTTTTCTACAGGTGATTGGCTTAAACTTGTAAATAAAAAAATAAAAGAAGTTAAAAAAAGAGGAAAAATACCAATTCTTGTTGGAGGTACAGGTTTATACTTCAAAGCATTAACTGATGGTCTGGTCAAAATACCATACATTTCGTTAAAATTAAGAAACCAAATAAGAGGAATACAAAAAAAACTTGGCCAAATGAAATTTTATGAAAAACTTTTAAAACTAGACCCATCATTGGAAGGAAAAATAAATCCTACAGACTCTCAAAGATCTATTAGAGCCTATGAGGTTAAAAAATTCACCAAAAAATCACTTTTTGAATGGTTTAAAAATACAAAATCAAACTACTCAGAAACTGATTTTTTTAAAGTTTATATTGATTACCCTCGAAAAGAATTAATAGAGCGTATTAATCTGAGAACAGGAGAGATGATAGAAAATGGAGCAATAAATGAAGTCAAAAATTTCATAAAACTTAAGGTTAGAAAAGATAAAAGTGTAAATAAGGCTATAGGAGTGATGGAGATTAAACATTATTTAAATAAAAAAAAAGATTTAGAGCAAATAAAAGAAAAAATAGCCATAAAAACTAGACAATACGCTAAAAGACAAAGCACTTGGGCTAGAGGTAATATGATGAGCTGGATAAAGTTAAAGCCAAAAGACATAAATAAATTTTTAAAAAAAATTTAAAATTTTCATTCTAAAACTTGACCAATGAGCACAACTTCAGCTAGATTGCATAATGCCAAAATTATTTACTGGAGCAGAAATTGTATTTAAATGTCTTGAAGACCAAAAGGTAGAGCATATCTTTGGTTATCCAGGTGGTGCAGTATTACCAATTTATGATGAATTAAAAAATCATCCTTCTATAAAACATATTTTAGTTAGACACGAACAAGGAGCTGGCCATGCAGCCGAAGGGTATGCAAGATCATCTGGAAAACCAGGAGTAATTTTGGTTACTTCAGGTCCTGGAGCTACAAATGTTGTAACTGCTTTAACCGATGCTTATATGGACTCTGTTCCATTGGTTTGTATTTCTGGTCAGGTTCCGACACATTTAATTGGAACTGATGCATTTCAAGAATGTGATACTACAGGAATTACAAGACCATGTACTAAACACAATTGGTTAGTTAAAGATATAAATGATCTTTCAAAAGTTATGCATGAAGCTTTTACAGTTGCAACAACTGGAAGACCTGGACCGGTTTTAGTTGATATTCCAAAAGATGTTCAGTTTGCTAAAACAAAATATAAAAAACCAAATAAAGAAAAAAAATTGAATGGAAAATCGCATAATAAATTTTCCCAAGATCAGATTGATGAATTAGTAAAACTTTTAAGCAAAGCAAAAAAACCAATCATCTATAGTGGTGGAGGAGTGATTAACTCAGGACCAAAGGCAAGCCAGGCTTTGAGAGAATTTGTGGATTTAACTGGTTTTCCAATTACTTCTACTCTTCAAGGTTTGGGTGCTTACCCTGGAGATGATAGTCAATTTTTGGGAATGCTTGGAATGCATGGCACTTATGAGGCAAATAATGCAATGCATGATTGTGATTTATTAATTAACATTGGTGCAAGATTTGATGATCGTATTACTGGAAAAATAGATGAGTTTTCACCAAATTCAAAAAAAGTTCATATCGATATTGATCCATCTTCAATAAATAAAATTATCAAGGTCGACCTTGCAATAGTTGGTGATGTGTCGAGTGTAATTAGTAAAATTAATAAAACAATTATTAAAAATAAAAATGGTCATAGCAAGTCAAACAAATCAAATATTGCTAAATGGTGGGAAAAAATTGAAAAATGGAGGGGAAAAAATTCCTTAAATTTTGTTAATAGTGATGAAAGTATTAAACCACAATATGCTGTCCAAAGGCTTTATGAATTAACTAAGAATAAAGATACTTATGTAACTACTGAGGTTGGGCAACATCAAATGTGGGCTGCTCAGCATTATAAGTTTAATAAACCAAATAGATGGATGACATCTGGTGGCTTAGGCACTATGGGATATGGATTGCCGGCAGCTGTTGGAGTACAAATTGCTCATCCTGAAAAATTAGTAATTGATATTGCTGGAGAAGCTTCAGTTTTAATGACAATGCAAGAAATGTCTACAGCAGTTCAATATAATCTCCCAGTAAAAATATTTATTTTAAATAACCAATATATGGGAATGGTAAGACAGTGGCAGGAATTACTGCATGAAAAAAATTATTCTGAAAGTTATTCAGAAGCATTACCTAATTTTATGAAAATGGCAGAAGCTTATGGTTGTAAAGGAATTAAAGCTGACAATCCATCTGATCTGGATTACAAAATTCAAGAAATGATTGATTATGATGGACCTGTTATATTTGATTGTCATGTCGATCCTAACGAGAATTGTTTCCCAATGATACCATCTGGAAAACCTCATAACCAAATGATTTTAGGCCCAAATGATCAAGAGGAAAATAAAATCAAAGGAAAAGGCAAAGCTTTAGTATAATCATAATGCCTAAATCAAAGTCAGCTTACAGCATACCTACGAAGAAACAAAAACCAGATACATATATTTTCGTAGTATGGGTAGATAATGAGGCTGGAGTTCTTGCAAGAGTAGTAGGTCTGTTTTCAGGAAGAGGATATAATATTGAGTCGTTAGCTGTTGCAGAGGTTGATGCGGTTAAAAATATTTCAAGAATAACAATTGTTACCACTGGAACACCTCAAGTAATTGATCAAATAAGACTCCAATTAACAAAGTTAGTGCCTGTTCATAAAGTTGCTGAATTTAAAAGAGAGGATAAAGGCGTAATTTTTAAAGAAATGGCCTTATTTAAAGTTGTGGGAAAAAGAAATAAAATTGAAAAATGCTTAAATGCTTGTAAAAAGTTTAATCCCGTAATATTAGATGAAACAAAAACTTCAGCAGTAATTCAAATAACTGCTCTTAGAAGAGAAATTGATAAAATGAATAAAAAATTAAAGCCCTTAGGACTTATTAGTACTTCAAGAACTGGGGCAGTAGCAATGACTAGGGGTGCTAAAATATTTAATTAATTTATAAGGAGAGATGATATGAAAATGTTTTATGAAAAAGATGCAGATGTTAATCTAATTAAAAGCAAAAAAGTTGCTATCTTTGGTTATGGAAGCCAAGGGCACGCTCACGCATTAAATTTAAAAGATAGTGGAGTAAAAGATATTGTTGTAGCTTTGAGAGAAGGTTCATCGAGTGCAGCTAAAGCAGAATCAAAAGGATTGAAGGTAATGAATTTATCTGATGCTGCAGAGTGGGCTGATGTAGTAATGATTCTTACACCAGATGAACTACAAGCGGAAATTTATAAAAATCATATTGAACAACGAGTAAGAGAGGGTACAAGTATCGCTTTTGCTCATGGTTTAAATGTTCATTACGATTTAATTAAAGCTAGAAAAGATCTAGATGTTTTTATGGTTGCTCCAAAAGGACCAGGTCACCTTGTTAGAAGCGAATATGAAAAAGGAGGTGGAGTGCCTTGTTTATTTGCAGTACATCAAAATGGTTCAGGAAAAGCTAGAGACCTAGCTTTATCTTATGCTTCAGCAGTTGGTGGAGGAAGATCAGGAATTATTGAAACTACATTTAAAGACGAAGTTGAAACAGATTTATTTGGTGAACAAACTGTATTATGTGGAGGTTTAGTTGAATTAATCAAAAATGGTTATGAAACTTTAGTTGAAGCTGGATATGAACCAGAGATGGCATATTTTGAGACAGTTCATGAAGTTAAATTGATTGTTGATTTAATTTATGAAGGTGGAATTGCGAACATGAATTATTCTATTTCGAATACTGCTGAATATGGCGAATATCAATCTGGCCCTAGAGTAGTTAATAAAGAAGAAACCAAAAAAAGAATGAAAGAAGTTCTGGCTGAAATTCAATCTGGAAAATTCACTAAAGAATGGATGGATGAATGCAAAAATGGTCAAAAAAACTTCCTTGCTACGAGAGCTAAATTAGCCGAGCATCCAGTTGAAAAAGTTGGTGCAGAATTAAGAGCTATGATGCCTTGGATAGGTAAGAAAAAATTAGTTGATAGCGATAAAAGTTAAATTTTATCAGTAAATTATTGCTACTATAATTCAATTATTTCACTTATACTTTTTTAAATAAATTTAATAAACGAGGGGAATAATGAAGACTAAAAATATAGTAAGAATACTATTGTCATTAGTTCTAGTATTCGGATTTTCTTCAGCATGGGCAAAAACTATTAAATGGTCTATGCAGGGAGACAGTTTAACACTAGATCCACATGCGCAAAATGAGGGTCCAACTACTCAAGTATCTAGACAAGTTTATGAAGCTCTAGTTCAAAGAGGCTTGGACATGAAAATAGGGCCTGCTTTAGCAACAAAATGGAAAGCTACTGATCCAAATACTTGGATTTTTACTTTAAGAGAAGATGCTAAATTTTCAGACGGCTCTGGAATGACATCTGCAGATGTTGTTTTTAGCATATTAAGAGCTAAGCAAAGAACATCTGATTTTAAAGAATACATTAGCACAATTTCAAATGTTGAAGCGGTTGGTGATTATGCTGTTAAAATTACAACGAGTAAACCAAACCCTATTCTTTTGAACCAATTGTCTAATATTTTTATAATGTCTAAAGCTTGGTCAGAGAAAAACTTTGCAATGTCTCCACAAAATTGGGATGCAGGACAAGAAACTTTCTCTGCTACTAATGCTATGGGAACTGGTCCTTTCAAAATAACTTTAAGAGAGCCTAACACCAAGACAGTGTTTAAAAGAAATAAACATTGGTGGGGTGAAATGAAGGACAAAAAAGTAACTCAAATTGAATTAATGCCTATTAAAAATGCAGCCACAAGAGTAGCAGCTTTATTATCTGGTGAAATTGATATAGTTACTGATGCTCCTGTTCAAGACTTAAAAAGAATTGGATCCTCTTCAGGTCACAAAGTTGAAAGCACAGCTCAAATGAGAACAATTTTCTTAGGTATGGATCAAGCAGCTGACAAATTAAGAACTGGTAATACAGGTGATAATCCATTTAAGAAAAAAGAAGTAAGACAAGCTCTGTATCAAGCAATTGATATTGAAGCGATCAAGAAAAAAGTTATGAGAGGTTTAAGTGAACCAGCAGGAATTATAACTTTCCCAGGTGTAAATGGATATACAGCTGATCTTGATAAAAGATTACCTTACGATGTTAATGCTGCAAAAAAACTTTTAGCTGATGCGGGTTATCCTAATGGTTTTGACGTTGAACTTAGATGTCCTAATGACAGATATGTAAACGATGAGGCAATATGTACTGCTGTTGTTGGAATGTTGGGTAAAATTGGAGTTAACGTTAACTTATTTGCTCAAACTAAAAGTAAACACTTCAAAGAGCTTAAAGATGATCAAGGCGATTTCTATATGCTAGGATGGGGTGTTCCAACTTTAGATAGTCACTATGTTTTCCATTACCTATATGAAACTGGCGCTAGCTGGAACAAAGTTAACTTTAGTAATGCTGATGTTGATGCTGCAATTAGAGTTATGGAAGGTGAAGTTAATTTAGATAAAAGAAATGCTGCAATTGCAAAAGCTTGGAAAATTGTAAAAGATGATATTTCTTATCTTCCTTTACATCACCAAGTAATTTCTTGGGCATCTAAAAGCAATGTTAATGTTCCTATCAGACCGAATAACGAACCGTTATTCAGAACTGCTAGTTTTAACTAATTAAAAATTATTACAAGCCCTTTAAATTTTTAAAGGGCTTGTAAATTTAAACCTTCACAAATTGATAAAATATTTTTTTAAAAGGCTGTTTCAATCTGCTTTGGTGATGTTGGTAGTCGCCTTTGTGTCTTTCTCTTTATTTAATTTTGTTGGAGATCCAATCAATAACATGGTTGGAGAAGAAACTTCTGATGAGGAAAGAGCAGAATTGAGAGAAACACTTGGTTTAATGGATCCAATTCATGTACAGTTTTCAAGATTTATAGTTAATGCTTCTAAGGGTGAGTTTGGAATTTCATATCAATTAAGAAGACCTGTTTCAGAATTAATAGTTGAAAGATTGCCTGCAACTATTGAACTTGTGGTTATTTCAGCACTAATTGCACTCATAACTGGTACGTTATTGGGAGTTTATACAGGTATAAATCGAGAAGGTTTTTTAAGTGATTTTGTTTTAGCCATCTCTTTGTTGGGGGTTTCACTCCCCACATTTGTAATTGGTATATTATTTATATATCTGTTTGCGGTAATCTTAGGAATATTACCCTCTTTTGGAAGAGGAGAAGTTGTTGATTTAGGTTTTTGGACTACTGGTTTTCTAACGGTTTCAGGACTAAAAGCAATCATACTCCCTTCTGTAACATTAAGCCTTTTCCAAATGACTTATATAATCAGACTTGTCCGAGCAGAGATGATGGAAATATTACAAACAGATTATATTAAATTTGCGCGTGCTCGAGGTATTAGTGAAAATAGTATTAAATACAAACATGCATTAAAAAATGGATTGATACCAGTAATAACTATAGCAGGAATAAATATTGGAACTCTAATTGCGTTTTCAATTATTACTGAAACTGTTTTTCAATGGCCTGGCATGGGATTCTTATTTATTCAAGCAGTTCAATTCGTAGATATACCAATCATGTCAGCTTATTTAGTTTTTATAGCTTTTGTCTTCGTGATGATAAATTTTATAGTTGATATTCTTTATTATTTAATTGATCCAAGAATAAGAGTTAAAGGAGATGATACAAGTGGATAATAAAACTTTAGGTACCTGGGAAAGAATAAAAGATAGTGATATTTATCATAGCTTTATTAAATCACCTACAGCCATTGTATCATCTACTATCTTGCTTATAATTTTTTTCTGTTCTTTTTTTGTTGAGCTTATTACTCCTTACAATCCTTTTGATCCATCTTCTCTATCATTGATGGATGCATTCACACCACCTTCATGGACAGAGGAGGGTCTTGCTAAATTTATTTTAGGTACTGATGGACAAGGAAGAGATATGTTATCAACAATTTTGTATGGATGTAGAATTTCTTTAATAGTAGGTTTTTCTGCGATAATTTTTAGCTTAATTCTTGGAGTTGGATTGGGATTAACAGCAGGATTTTTTGGGGGAAAATATGAAATGATAGTAATGAGGCTAACCGATGTTCAGTTAACAGTACCAAGTATTTTGATGGCATTGTTGGTTGATGGAATAGCAAGAGGATTAATCTCGAGAGAAATGCATGATGAAATGGCAATTTATGTTTTAATATTTGCAATCGGGATTTCAGAGTGGCCACAATTTGCTAGAGTTTCTAGAGCTGCAACTTTAGTTGAAAAAAATAAAGACTATGTTTCAGCATCAACAATAATCGGGGTTTCTAATATAATTATTATGTTTAAACATATTTTACCAAATATTTTAAGACCAGTGTTAGTAATTGGAACTATTGGTTTAGCTCTTGCTATTTTAGCTGAGTCTACTTTAAGTTTTTTAGGAGTTGGTGTACCTCCGACAACACCTTCTTTAGGGACATTGATACGACTTGGTAATGACTTTTTATTTTCAGGAGAATGGTGGATAACTTTTTTTCCAGCAATTTTCTTAGTTATTTTAGCATTTTCAATTAATTTATTAGGGGATTGGATGAGAGACACTTTAAATCCAAAATTAAAAAAATGACATTTTTAAAAGTAAATAATCTTAGTGTTGATTATCAAATGAGAAAAGAAATAGTTCGTGCTGCTAAGAATGTGAATATTGAGGTTAATAAAGGAGAGATTTTAGGATTAGTTGGAGAGTCTGGATCAGGAAAAAGTACAGTAGGAAACGCTATTATAAATTTAATTGATGAGCCAGGTAAGGTATCTAGTGGATCAGTTATTTTAGGTGATCTTAACATTCATGAAAATTCTGAAAGCATTGTTAAATACAGGGGAAATAAAATTGGATTGATATTTCAAGATCCTCAAACATCACTTAACCCAATTCTTACAGTAGGTGAACAGTTAATTGAAACAATTCAAACTCACCTTAAATTAAGCAAAGAAGAAGCAAAAAATAAATCAATAAATTTATTAAAAGAGGTTGGTATAAAAGATGCGGAGACAAGATTTGATAATTATCCTCACCAATTCTCAGGTGGAATGAGACAGAGAGTAGTAATTTCTTTAGCTCTATGTTGCGAACCAGAATTATTAATTGCAGATGAACCAACAACAGCATTAGATGTGTCAATTCAATCTCAGATTTTAGAACTAATTAAAAAATTAACAAAAGAAAGAAACCTTGCGGTCATCTTAATTACTCATGACATGGGGGTTATAGCTGAAACTGCAGACCGAGTTGCAGTTATGAAAAGTGGCAATTTAGTTGAAATTGGTGAAACCAAAAAAATATTAACTAAACCACAAGAAAATTATACGAAAAGTTTAGTAAGTTCTGTTCCACCAACTGACAAAAAAATTTCAAGATTTGTAATAGTTGAAAAAAAAAATAGTGACAAAATAGAAAATAATATCAAAATATTAAATAGATGGACAAAAAAAAAAAGAATAATAAATCAAGATTTAGTTGAGATAAAAAATTTGAGTAAAAGTTTTGATGATAATTTTTTTACAGAAAGTTCTAAAAATTCTGTGATGGCTGTTAATGATGTTTCTTTTGACATAAAAGAAGGTGAGTCTTTTGGCTTAGTGGGAGAAAGTGGAAGTGGAAAATCTACAATTGCAAAAATGATTGTTAATTTATTTAAACCTACTTCTGGAGATATCTTCTTTGACAACGTGTGTATTACAAAAATAAAACAAAGATTTGAATTGATGAAATTTAGAAAACAAATTCAAATGATATTTCAAGACCCTTATTCTTCATTAAATGGAAGATTAAAAGTAAAAGATATAATTGCAGAACCAATTACACTTCACAACCCATCCATATCAAATATAGATTTAAATAATTATATTTATGACTTACTCGAATCTGTAGAATTAACTCAAAATTCTGCAGATCGATATCCACATGAATTTTCAGGAGGACAGAGACAGAGAATATCAATTGCAAGAGCGCTCGCCACACAACCACGACTTTTGGTTTGTGACGAACCTACATCTGCTTTGGATGTAAGTATACAAGCCCAAATATTAAATTTACTTAAAGATCTGCAAGAACAATTAAATTTAACAATTTTATTTATTAGCCATGACCTACCGGTTGTTAGACAAATGTGCGATAGGATTGGAGTCTTAAAAGATGGCAAATTGTGTGAGGTTTCAAACACTGAGGATTTATTTTTAAAACCCGACCATGAATATACGAAAGAGCTTTTACGGTTAATGCCTAAAATTGAGTCTATTTATAATTAATTTTTCATAAGCCTAAAATGGTCGATTAAAATTGATTATTTAACTAATTATTTTGCAATCTCTCTCATAGATTGTATTATAGATTTTCTAAAAATTTTAGTTATGAGCAATAAAGATAGAGTCTTTATATTTGATACTACTATGCGTGATGGTGAGCAATCGCCAGGAGCATCTATGAGTTTAGAGGAAAAAATTCAAATTGCTAGAGTGTTTGATGAATTAGGTATCGATGTAATTGAAGCAGGTTTTCCTATAGCTTCACCAGGGGATTTTGAAGCTGTTTCAGAAGTAAGTAAAATTTTAAAAAACTCTATTCCTGCAGGACTTTCAAGACACTCAGTAAAAGATATTGATAGAGCTTATGAAGCTCTAAAACACGCACCAAGATTTAGAATACATACATTTATTTCTACAAGCTCTTTACACATGAAGCATAAATTAAATATGTCCCCAGAAGATGTTTATGAATCAATTGGAAAACATGTTGCTTATGCAAGAAAGTTTACTGATGACGTTGAATGGTCATGCGAAGATGGAACAAGAACTGATATGGATTATATGTGTAAAACTGTAGAGCTTGCAATTAAAAATGGAGCTACAACAATTAATATTCCTGATACAGTTGGTTACACAATACCATCTGAGTTTACTACAATTATAGAAACTTTATTAAATAAAGTTCCAAATATTGATAAAGCAATTTTATCAACTCATTGTCATAATGATTTAGGTTTAGCAGTGGCTAACTCGTTAGCTGGAGTTCAAGCTGGGGCAAGGCAAATTGAGTGTACAATAAATGGTTTAGGTGAAAGAGCAGGAAATGCTGCTCTTGAGGAAGTCGTAATGGCAATTAAAACAAGACCAGATTTAATGCCATATGAAACTGGAATTAATACAAAACTTTTAAGCAAAGCTTCAAAAATTGTTTCAAATGCAACAGGATTTCCTGTTCAATATAATAAAGCTATCGTTGGAAAAAATGCCTTTGCACATGAAGCAGGAATTCATCAGGATGGAATGTTAAAAAATAGACAAACCTACGAGATTATGACACCTGAAAGTGTAGGGGTCAAACAAACATCATTAGTAATGGGAAAACATTCTGGACGGCATGCATTTAAAGATAAATTAAATAGTTTAGGTTATCCAGATCTAACAGATGATATAGTTGGAAACGCCTTTGCAAAATTCAAAGTCTTAGCGGATAAAAAAAAACATGTTTACGATGAGGATATTATTGCCTTGGTAGATGACAGTTTAATTGTAGATAACAAAGTGAATGCAATAACTCTTAAATCTTTAAAAGTTTTTGCAGGAACAGGTGAACCACAAAAAGCTGAAATGACTTTGGACGTTTATGGTGATGTTAAAAATGCAATAGAAACTGGTGATGGTCCAGTGGATGCAATATTTAAATGTATAAAGAATCTTTATCCTCACGATGTTAACTTGCAGCTATATCAAGTTCATGCAGTAACAGAGGGAACAGACGCACAAGCAACTGTGAGTGTGAAAATTGAGGAAAAAGGCAAAACAACTGTAGGTCAAGCAGCTGATACAGATACTTTAGTTGCATCAGCAAACGCCTACATAAATGCATTAAATAAAATGATAATTAAGCGAGATAAAACAGCTCCAATGGAGCAAGAAAGTCAGAAAGTAAGAGGGATATAATGGGATTATTTAGCAGTGTTAAAAAAATATGGAGCCAAGATATGGCAATTGATCTTGGAACAGCAAATACACTTGTAGTTTTAAAGGGTCAAGGTGTAGTTCTTAATGAACCTTCAGTTGTTGCGATAGTTGATCAGGGTGGAAAAAAAAATGTATTAGCAGTTGGAGATGAAGCAAAAACAATGCTAGGAAGAACTCCTGGTAATATTAGCGCAATTAGACCTTTAAGAGATGGTGTGATTGCAGATTTTATAGTTACTGAAGAAATGATTAAACATTTTATAAAAAAAGTTCATAAAGGAAGCACATTTGCTAATCCTAGGATTTTAATTTGCGTACCGACTGGCTCAACTCCTGTTGAAAGAAAAGCTATTCAAGATAGTGCTTTAGCAGCGGGTGCAAGAAGGGTTCAATTAATTGAAGAACCAATCGCAGCAGCTATTGGAGCAAATCTTCCAATTTCTGAAGCAACTGGCTCAATGATTGTAGATATCGGAGGTGGCACAAGTGAAATCGCGGTTATGTCTTTAGGTGGATTAGTTTATTCAAAATCTTTAAGAGTTGCAGGTGACTCAATGGACACCGCAATAGTGGATTATATGAGAAGAGAATATAATTTGTTAATTGGTGATACTACTGCTGAAAAAATAAAAAAAGAAATGGGAACAGCTGTTCCAACTGGAACAAATACTTATCCAGTTAAAGGAAGAGATTTAAGATCAGGTACCCCTAAGGAAGTTAATATTACAGAGGAAGATACTGCAGAGGCACTAAATGATATAATGAAACAAATGGTTGGTGCAATTAAAGATGCATTAGAAAATACACCACCTGAGTTGTCAGCTGATTTAGTTGATATGGGTTTAACTTTAACAGGTGGTGGTGCTTTGTTAAAAAATATCGATAAAAGGTTTTCTAAAGAGACAGGCTTACCAGTTCATATAGCAGATGATCCATTATCTTGTGTTGCTGTAGGCACAGGTAAAGCTTTGGATCAAGAAGAAACTTTTTCTACTATGTTATCTGAATATTAGGAAAAATGGCTACTGGCAGAGATGATTTTGTAATTGCCATCAGGTCAGCTTTTTTAAAAAAAAAAGATAAACAAAAATTTTCATTACTCACTTTAATTTTCGTATCAATTTTTGTTATTGTCTTAAGTAATCTTAATTTTAAAGCAATAAAATTTGTTAAATTAGGAATCAATGAAGTAATTTATAGATCTTCTTATATTGTATCAATTCCAGAAAATAAATTAGAGGAAATAACTTCAAAATTTAAATCACATATAACTTTATATGAAAATCATCAGAAAGAATTAATTAAAGCAGAGGATTCTGAGCAACTTAAATTACAAAATAAGTTTTTAACTGCAGAAAATAAAAAGCTTAGGGAGTTATTAGATGAAAGTATAAATTCACTAGAAATATTTGCCAGAGTTTTAATTGATAAAGACAGTCCATATTTAAAATCAATAGTATTAAATAAAGGTACAAAAGATAAAGTAAAAATTGGGATGGCTGTTATTGATGGCGCTTATCTAGTTGGACAAATAATTGAGGTAAATTATACTAACTCTAGAGCATTGTTATTATCTGATCTTAATAGCAAAATACCTTCTGTATTAGCCCCCAATGATGTGCAAACCGTTGTTTCTGGAACTG
This sequence comes from uncultured Pelagibacteraceae bacterium, assembly GCA_902566705.1. Taxonomy (GTDB): domain Bacteria; phylum Pseudomonadota; class Alphaproteobacteria; order Pelagibacterales; family Pelagibacteraceae; genus Pelagibacter. The sequence goes on along the minus strand of CACFJT010000013.1, from coordinate 16,571 downwards.
GAAAAAATTATGGAATGATTGAACATACTCAGTATGTTTCTAAAAAAGATATAAATGAAAAAGAAAGAATAGTTTATACTTCTGGTCTTGGAGGTTTATTTAAACCTGGAATTCCAATTGGAAAGATGAATATTAACTCAAATGGAGTTGTCAATTTCTTTTCTGATTTCACTCAGTTGAGTTATGTAAAAATAGTCTCTTATAAATCTGGTGGAGAAGAATAATGTCATCACTAAATAAAAGTCCTTTTTTAAGAATTCTTTTATCTTATCTTCCTTTAATAATGTTATTTTTTTCTGTATTTAATGAATTTGATTTTAATTATTTAAAACTTGATTATTTTGCCTTTAATTTTGCTCATCTATTAATTTTTTTTTGGACTTTAAGAAATCCTGATCAACTGGGATATCTTGCAATCTTCTTTGCAGGTATAATTAATGATGTTGTAATTGGAATACCAATAGGAATTAGTAGTTTCTGTTATCTTATTCTTTGCTCAGTAACAGCTTATATAAGAAATATTACTTTGACTCCAAATTTTATGAAGGACTGGATATCATTATTATTTACAATTTTATTAATAAACTCAATTCAAATAATTATTTTGGATTTAGTCTTTTTAATTGAAGTTGATTACACTAATTATTTAATTAATTCTGGATTTACCTTTTTATTTTATCCAATATTTTTTGTATTTTTTAATTTTTTAAATGAAAGAATTTCATATCAAACAAATGATCAAATCTAATTCAGGAATAAGAAAAACGGATGTGATTAATAGGCGGATGTTCATAATCGGAGCAGCAAAATTAGTAGTATTTACTGGTATCATTGCCCGTTTATTTTCTCTTCAAATAAATGAAAATAAAAAATATCTTACCCTGTCAGACAAGAATAGGATTAGAGAATGGAAACTCCCACCTATAAGAGGAAATATAGTTGATTATTTTGGAAATGTTATTGCAGGTAATTTGAAAGTTTACCAATTACATATAATTCCAGAGCAAGTTGAGAATTTTAATTATTTATTAGTTAGATTGAAAAATCTTTTAAATCTTAGTGAAAATAAAATTGCAAGAATAAATAAATTAAAAGCAGAGTTAAAACCGTGGGATAGTATTATTGTTTCTGAAAATTTAACCTGGAGTCAATTTGTAAAAATTAATAATTATTTATACGATCTTGTAGGTGTTAAACCTGTAATGACAATCTCTAGAAACTATCCATTTAATGATGTATATACTCATGTTCTTGGATATGTGAGTCAACCAAATGAACAAGAAATTTTAAACAATCAAATTATCCAAGAAAGATTTGTACCTGGAATAAAAATTGGAAAATTAGGCTTAGAAAAAAAACTTGAAAATCATTTAATTGGAACAAATGCAATTCAACGATATGAAGTTAATGCTTATGGTAAAAGAATTAACCAACTTGAGCATCAAAAAGGAATTCAGGGATCAAAAATACGTTTAACTGTAGATACAGAGATACAAAAAGCTTGCAGAGAATTATTAAATGAAAAAGCAGGATCAATAAGCGTGATGGATGTCTATACTGGTGATATTATTGCAATGTATTCATCCCCATCTTATGATCCGAACTTATTTTTATTCGGTATAAGTCAAGATGAATGGCAATTAATTAGAAATAATCCTTTAAAACCTTTAATTAATAAAACTCTTTCAGGCCTATACTCACCAGGTTCAACTATTAAACCAATAGTTGCTCTATCAGCTTTAGAAAACAATGTTATTGATACAAAGTTTAAAGTTAAATGTACAGGAAAGATGGAGTTGTACGGACAAACATTTCATTGTTGGAAAGAAAAGGGACACGGTTGGGTTAGTTTAAAAAATGCAATGAAACAATCCTGTGACACTTATTTTTATGAAGTTTCAAGATTGTTAGGTGTTGATAGATTGTATATTACGGCTAAAAAGTTTGGTTTAGGTAAAAAAGTACTTGGAGAATATTTTGATAATGAAAAAAAAGGACTATTCCCAAATACAAAATGGAAGAAAAATAATCTTGGAAGGGGCTGGGTATTAGGTGAAACACTAATAACAGGTATTGGCCAAGGCTATATACAATCAACACCTTTACAACTTTGCATGATGACAGCACAAATTGCAAATGGTGGATATGCAATCAAACCTAAGATAATTGTTGATAGTAATCCAATTTCTTATGAAGATGCAAAACAATCAATGGAAAGTGGATTATTATTTGATTCAAATTCTGATTCTCTATTAGATAAAAAGTTATTTAAAAATAAAAAAAATATTAAGATTGTTCAAGAAGCTATGTTCGCTTCAACAAATGAAAGATTTGGAACATCTTATAAATCAAGAATTGATGACACTAAGTATCAATTTGCAGGAAAAACTGGAACAGCGCAGGTTAAGAAAATAAGTAAAAGAGAAAGAGAATTAGATTTAGAATTAGAGCAAATTCCTTACAAAGATAGAGACCATGCATTATATGTTGCTTACGGCCCTTATATAAATCCAAGATATGCTTTGAGTATTATTGTAGAGCATGGTGGTTCAGGAAGTAAGGCAGCAGCACCTATAGCAAAAAAATTATTTAAATTAATCATTGATAGACATGAATTAAGAAATAAACAATCGAATTTTGAGAGGATTACAATTTAAATGTTTCAGCACGATAGATTGAATAGTGAGATTACATTGCTTCAAAAAATAAAAAACTTAGACTATATGTTGTTAATTTCTGTTACCCTGCTTTCTGTAATAAGTGTTTTTGTTATGTATTCTACTGATGGAGGTGAAATACTTTTTCATACCAAAAATCATTTTTTAAAACTCGCAGTTTTTTTTCCACTAATGATTTTTGTAGCTTTCTTTAACATAAAATTTTGGCACAATTTTTCTTATATTATTTATTTTATAGTAATACTTTTATTAATTTACGTCTCATTTTTTGGGATTAAGGCCTCAGGCTCACAAAGATGGATGGATGTATATTTTTTTGTACTTCAACCCTCTGAATTAATGAAAATAGCAATTATAATGTGTCTTGCTAAATATTATCACAGATTGAAAGTAGAGAGTGTAAATTCATTCACCAGTATTACAATTGTTTTGTCAGTTATATTAATTCCTACTATTTTTGTAGTTTCTCAGCCTGATCTTGGTACTTCAATACTTATTGCATTGAGTGGATTAATTATATTATGGCTAGGTGGGGTAAAAATAAAATATTTTATATATTCATTTATTACATTTTTAATTTCATTGCCGTTTATAATTTCATTCTTAAAACCCTATCAAAAACTAAGAATACTTACTTTTTTAGACCCTGATAGAGATCCCTTAGGTGCAGGATACCAAATTATACAATCAAAAATAGCAATTGGCTCAGGTGGTCTTGATGGAAAAGGTTTTTTAAAAGGGACACAAAGTTATTTAGATTTTTTGCCTGAGAAACATACAGATTTTATATTCACCTTATTCTCAGAAGAGTTTGGGTTTATTGGTTCAGTTGGACTCTTAATATTATACTCAATTATAATTTTTAGAATTATAAGAATAGGATCCATCTCAAGAAGTAATTTTGCAAGACTTTTTTGTTTTGGATATGCTTTCGCAATATTTATTTATATCGTGGTTAACTTATCTATGGTTTTGGGTTTACTACCTATAGTTGGTTCTCCATTACCAATAATGTCATATGGTGGTTCTTCAATGTTAGCTACAATGATTGGTTTTGGTATAGTATTAAGTGCAAAAATTAATCATAAACAAATAATTGCTTAAAATAATTTAAATTTGCATAATTTGTCACTCTGAAAATATTATTTTTAATTGTATAACAATTCGATGAATAAAAATCTTGAAGTTGGAATAGTCGGAGCTGGAATTCAAGGTGTATCCAATGCTTTATTTCTTCAAAAAAAAGGTTTTAACGTAACCATTTTTGACAGAGATAATCCAGGCAGTCAAGCCGCTTCTTATGGTAATGCTGGTCATTTTTCTCCCTATGCGTCTCTTTCTTTAAATAGAGCAGATGTTCTCGCAGATGTTCCTGCTATGCTTTTAAGTTCTTCAGGCCCGCTAGCTTTAAAATGGAATTATGTACCTAAAATGATTCCCTGGTTTATAAAATTCATTATGAACACAACCAAGTCTAAGATGATGCATACCGCTAAAAATATGCATCAAATTTTAGATTTGGCTTTACCAGCCTATGATGAGTTGTTTGAAGAGATAGATCTGGAAGGTTTAGTAGAAAACAAAGGAATTCTTTATATATGGAATGAAAAAGATTTAAAGAGTAGAGAATTGGAAATTAGAGTAAGAGAAGAATTAGGTGTTGAACAACAATTAGTCACTAAAGCTGAAATACACGATCTCGAACCACACATTAAACCATTTTACCATGCAGGTGTATATTATCCTTATGCAAGACATGCAAGAAATCCAAAAAGAATTCTTTTAAAATTATTTGATTTATTTTTACAGAAGGGAGGAAAATTTAATAAAGTAAATATTAATGATATTAGCTTTGATGAAGAAAAACCAGTTTTTAAAACTGAAACTCAAAATTATATTTTTGATAAAGCAGTGATTGCTTGTGGTGCTTTTTCAAAAAAATTAACTGATAATCTTGGTGAAAAAATACCTTTAGATACAGAGCGTGGATATCATGTTCATTTTAAAAATTGTGATCATTTATTAAGTAGGCCTGTAATATTTTCTAATCGTGGATTTGGAATAACACCGATGGAACAGGGATTAAGAGTTGTTGGAACTGTTGAATTTGGAGGCCTTGATAATCCATTATCTAAATCAAGAGTTAAGAATTTAATAAATAATGCAAAATATATGCTTGGTGACTTACCTGAACATGAGGATGAATGGTTAGGATTTAGACCAACTTTGCCAGATTTTTTGCCAGTTATGGGACCATCAAAAAATTATAAAAATATTTACTATTGTTTTGGACATCATCATTTAGGATGGACTTTAGGTCCAATATCTGGAAAGATTGTTTCAGGAATGATAGCGAACGAAAATACAAATCTTGATTTGAAACCATATAGCTCGCTTAGATTTAATTAAGTGACTAAAGATAATAATTTTTTAGCATTTCTATATCTATTTTTAACAGTAACTTTTTGGGCAGGAAACTTTGTAGTAGGTAAACTTGCAAGTTTTTATGAAGTTCCACCTTTTTCTTTAAACTTTTATAGATGGCTTTTTGCTTGGTTAATTTTAGCACCTTTTACAATCCATGAAATATTAAAAAAAAAAAATTATATAATTGAAAATTATAAGCTTTTTATCGTATTAGGTGTCACTAGTATCACTATATTTAATTCTATTGTTTATTACTCTTTGAATTTTACACAAGTAATTAGTGGAGTATTAATGATTTCAACTATTCCTGTAATGATTATGCTTTTTTCATCACTATTAAAAATTGAGAAGACAAATATTTTTCAAATTATGGGAGTAATTTTTTCTTTCGTTGGAGTTATTATGATTATTACAAAAGCAAACATAGAAATATTAAAAAATTTAGATTTTAATAAAGGTGACATAACTATGGTAATAGCAATGTTTTCATGGGCATTATACTCAACATTGTTGAAGGGAAAACAATATGAGCTATCACAAATTTCATTACTTCAAGTAGTTATTACTTTTGGTTTAGTATTTTTAATTCCTGTTTATTTTATTGAATATCAAATTGGATTTAGGATTGATTTAGAATTGCCGTTCATTTTAATTTTAACGTATGTAGTTTTGTTTCCAGGTTTAGCATCTTTTATTTTATGGATAAAAGGAATATCAATGATTGGTGCTAATCGATCTGGTGTTTTTTTACACTTAATGCCAATTTTAAGCGCAATAATGGCGATGATTTTTTTTAATGAAAAATTTATGTTTTATCATATTTTAGGCGCTTGTTTTATTGTTACAGGAATATTGTTATCAAATAAGAAAGTTAAAAATGCTTAAAGTTGCTATATTAGATGATTATCAAAACGTTGCACAACAATTTGTAGATTTAGAAAAACTATCAGGAAAATATGAGTTTAAGATTTTTAGCGATCCCTTTTTAGATGAGGCTAATACAATTGAGCAGTTGGCTGATTTTGAAGCTTTATTAATAATGAGAGAAAGAACTCCAATTACAAAAAATTTAATTGATAATTTAAATGATTTAAAATTTATAATCACAAGTGGATTAAGAAATAAATCTATTGATTTGGAGGCAGCTAAGAAAAGAAAAATTATAGTTTGTGGAACAGATATAAATTTAAATCCAACACCTGAATTAACTTGGGCACTTATTCTTGGTTTAGCGAGAAATTTTAAGGAAGAGTTTGATAATATGTACCAAGGGTATTGGCAAACAACTATCGGCGTAGAATTGAAGGGAAAAATTCTAGGTTTAATTGGTTTGGGAAGAGTAGGTTCAGAAGTTGCTAAAATTGGAAAAGCTTTTGGAATGCAAGTAATGGCATGGAGTGAAAATTTGAGCTTAGACAAGTGCAAAGAATTAGATGTGCTACCTTGTAGCAAAGATGACTTAATTACAAATTCCGATGTGCTTTCAATTCACGTTCAAGGGGGTGAAAGATACAAAGATTGCATTACTATAAAAGAATTTGATAAAATGAAAAAAACAGCCTTTTTAATTAATACTTCAAGAGGACCTATTGTTAATGAAGACGATTTAATAATTGCATTGTCAACCAATGTAATTGCAGGAGCAGGAATAGATGTTTATGACAAAGAACCTTTACCAGAGAACAACAAACTTCGATTTTTACCCAATGCACTGCTTACTCCACACATAGGTTACGTAACAGCTGAAAATTATAGTATTTTTTATAACCAAATGATTGAGGGACTAGAGGCTTGCCTAAATGGAAAGCCTATCAGAGTTTTAGAGTAAAAATGGAGCTACCTGTTGTTAATCACGAGGATTATTTTGCTAAAATTGGAGATGATCATAAATTTCCTATTAACAAATTTGGAGAATTAGCAAAATACTTAACTCAAAACAAAATAGTAAATAAATTTCATAAACCTTCAGCTTGTTCGTTTGAAACATTAAGTTATGCACATTCTAAAAAATATATCTTAGATATTAAAAATAAAACTTTAAGTAAAGAGGGAGTAAAAAAAATTGGATTTCCACTTGTAGATAGTGTTGTGCAAAGATCTTTAGTTGCTACAGGTGGAACTGTTCTCGCATCTAAACTTGCAATAAATTATGGTATCTCATGCAATACTGCAGGAGGTAGTCATCACGCAAGTTATAATGGTGGAGCAGGTTATTGTGTATTTAATGATGTAGCAGTTGCTGCTCATTATTTACTTAATAGAGGTTTAGCTAATAGAATTTTGATTGTTGATTTAGACGTTCACCAAGGAAATGGAAATTCAGAAATCTTTAAAGATAATAGAAGTGTTTTTACTTTTAGCATGCATTCTAAAACTAACTATCCAGCAAAAAAATCAAACAGTGATTTAGATGTAGAGCTAGAGGATAATTTAGATGATGATAACTATATCAAAACACTTAAACATTATTTAAATGAGCTTAATCGAGAAAATTTTGATTTTATTTTTTATATAGCGGGTGTTGATATTCATTTCAATGATAGATTAGGTAAATTAAAAATCTCTGATAACGGTATTAAATTAAGAGATGAGATAGTGGTAGAAAACTTTTTTTCTAGACGGATACCATTCTGTGGTGTTTTGGGTGGTGGTTATAATAAAGATTTTAATAAACTTGTTGAATTACATTCAATGTTACACCAATCTTGTGCTAAATATATAGGATCATGACAAAGAAAATAAATCCAAATTTAACTGCTGAGCAAAAATTAATTTTATTTGAGGAAGGGACTGAGCGTGCAGGATCAAGTGAGCTCAATCATGAAAAAAGGGAAGGAAGTTTTCATTGTGCAAACTGTGATGAAAAATTATTTGAATCTAATACTAAATATGAAAGTGGATCGGGTTGGCCCTCTTTTTACCAATCTTTGCCTGATGTATTTGAAACTAAAACAGATCACCACATTGGATATGCAAGAACTGAATATCACTGTAAAAAATGTGGAGGCCATCATGGTCACATATTCGATGATGGACCTGAACCAACTGGCAAGCGATTTTGTAACAATGGAGTTTGTTTAGTGTTCAAACCAAAGAGTTAAATTTAATGTTAAAAGAAATTGATATAAACAATGTCAAAAATTACTTAAGAAGTCTTTCAAAAAACTATGGGAAAAATTTCCTTAAAATTGAAAATTTTATTAAATCTGAAGTAGATAAAATACAAAAATTAAAAAATTCTCAAAAAGCTATAATTCCAGAAATTGACTTCAGTGAGTTAGATCAACCAAATACTGATTTTATAGAAAATGTAAAAAAAAGAGGATGTCTTGTAATAAGAAATGTATTTGAGGATAAACTGATCTTTGAACTAAATACTCAATTAGAAAAATATATTTATGAAAATAACTACTATGAAGATCAACAGAAAAAGTCTGATTTAGACAAATATTTTAGTGATCTGAAATCTGCAAAACCTCAAATTTATGGCCTTTATTGGTCAAAAGCTCAAATCGAAATTAGACATTCAGAGAAAATGGCTAAAGTTAAGAAATGGTTAAATAATCTTTGGCTTTATAAAAATGATGAATATGAAGTCTTTGATCCAAATAAAGAACTATCTTATGCGGATAGAGTAAGGAGAAGAGAGCCAGGAGATAATACCTTAGGTTTATCTCCTCATTGTGATGCTGGGTCTATTGAAAGGTGGACTGATAGTTTTTATCAAAAAATTTACAAAAAAATATTTGCGGATAATTTTGAAAAATTTGATCCATTCGATGCAAAATATAGAGACAAAACAAAAGAATTTGAATCTCCAGCAGTTGCACATGTTTTTAGAACATTTCAAGGATGGACAGCGTTAACTCAGCAAGGACCAAGTGATGGAACTTTACAATTAATACCTATCTCAAAAGGTATTGCATATGTTTTAACACGAGCTTTACAAGATGATGTCCCTAAAAATGAGCTATGTGGATCAAAATTAGGCAGAGCTTTATCTGTAAACAATGAATATCATTCTTTACTTTTAAAGGGATTAGTTTCAATTCCAAAGATGAAACCAGGAGATACAGTTTGGTGGCATCCTGATGTTGTACATGCTGTTGAAGATAAACATTCAGGTAAAAATTACTCAAATGTAGTTTATGTTGGTGCAACACCTTACTGTAAAAAAAATCTAGATTATACAATAAAACAATCAAAAAAATTTTTAGAAGGCAAGAGCCCACCTGACTTTGCACCTGAAGATTATGAGATCAATTACAAAGGTAGAATTAAACTAGGAGATTTAAGTTTATTAGCTAAGAAACAATTAGCTTTAGAAGATTGGAATTAATTTTTTAGACGATCTTGTAATTTATTTTCTTTTTCTAATGCTCTAACTTCATCATAACCACCGATATGCTCTTCATCAAAAAAGATCTGAGGAATTGTTCTTTTACCATTTGCCTTTTTAATCATTTCATCCATCGCTCCATCAACTTTTGAAATATCAATTTCATTATATGTTGCATTGTTTCTTGCTAATAATCTTTTAGCTGCCTCACAATAATTGCAAAAGGGACCTGTATACATGGTAATTTTTTTCATAGTTTATAAGTAATCACCTTTTTTAATTTTACTAGTAATTTCTTTTCTAGAGTATTCAAACTTTTTGCGATGTTTTATACTTTTTTGATTTACTCTTTTTCTCCATAATCTGAAAGATGATGGTTTTAGAGATCTTCTCATAATTTTAATTACATCAGATTCTTTCTTCCCAGTTTTTTTTTCAATTTCTTCAAAAGTTATCCTATCTGCCCAAGCTGCCCAAATGATCCAATCAGGATCGTCCATTTTGGGTTCTGGATTTTTGACTTTAGTAATTGGCCTGTGACCTTTTTTTTTCATAAATCCTTTATATTTGAAAAAAATATTTAATGCATTTTTTTTAGCCTCTGATATTATCTATTAGATAGTCCTTCTTAGCCATCTTTAGCTCCCGGTTTTTAAGGACTATCTTTTTTTATGCTCCCCCTAGATTTTATACTTTATCTACAGATAATTATTTTTTTATTTATTACACCTGGAACTCCTAGGATTGTCATTGTCTCTTATTCAATGAATTACGGTATTGGAAAATGTGTATGGTCTGCTTTAGGAGATGTAACTGCAAATTTGATACAGGCAACTTTAGTTATTTTTGTCATTGGATCTTTTTTTTCAGAGAACTCAATGATACTTAATGTGTTTAAATGGATCGGAATATTTTATTTATTATATTTAGCTTATGATATTTATAAATCTCGACCAAAAAGTATTTCAAATGAAGGAGAAATAAAAAAAAGCAAATTATCTTTTTTTAGAGATGGTTTTTTGGTTGCTGGTACAAGTCCTAAGGCTTGGATGTTTTTTCCTTTTATTTTTCCTCAATTTATTGATTTTAATTCTAATTTATTGTTTCAATTTGTAATTTTAATTACAACTTACATCGTTTTAGATTTTTTATCTTTGATTGGCTACGCAATGCTCGCACAAAAACTAATAAAGTGGATAACTGCTAATCCAAAAACAATTAATACAATTTCTGCGAGTGTTTTAGTAATTATCGCTGTAATAATTGTTGTAACTCAACAATATTAGTTAGATTTGGCCTTTATTGCCACTTGCATAAAATAAAATTTCTTTATTTAATCATTGTATAATTAATTAATTAAAGAGGAAATAAAATGAGATTAAATAAAATAATTTTAAGTTTTGTTTCTGCATTGGTAATTTTATTTTCAACTTCTGTTGCATCATTTGCAAAAGTAGTTGGTGACAAAATTATTTTAGGTGCTGCGATTTCCTTAACTGGTAAATACTCATCTAATGGTGTTCATACTCAAAATGGTTATAACATGGCCGTTGATAGAATTAACAGCATGGGTGGTGTTAAAGTTGGTGGAAAGACTTATAAGTTTGACATTATTTATTACGATGATGAATCAAACCCTAAGAGAGCTGCACAGCTTGCAGAAAGATTAATATCACAAGATGGTGTTGAGTTCATGCTTGGCCCTTACAGTTCTGGTTTAACTAAAGCGATTGCTCCAGTGACTGAAAAATACGGTGTTCCAATGGTTGAAGCTAATGGTGCATCTAGATCTTTGTTTACAAAAGGTTACAAATATCTATTTGCTGTATTAGCCCCAGCTAATTTGTATCTTGATGTTGCTATTGATTTAGCAGTTGAAAAGAATAATGGAAAACCAGTGACAGTAGCAATGGCATTTGAACAAGATGCCTTTTCTCAAGATGTTAGATTGGGAGTTTTAGATGCAATTAAAAGAACTGGCTCAAAAAAAGTAATTGATGATAAATTACCAAAAGAGTTAAATGATATGGCTGCAACGTTAGTTAAAGTTAAACAAATGAAGCCAGATGTTCTTGTTGTATCAGGTCATACAAAAGGTGCACTTACTGCAATTAGGCAAATTGCTGAAATGAAGGTAGATGTTCCAATGTTAGCTATGACTCACTGTGATGCTGCTAAGCTATCAAAACAGCATGGAAAAAACTCACAGTACGCATTATGCGCGTCTCAATGGCACAAAACATTAACATATAAAGATAATTTCTTTAAAGATGGAATGACTTATGCTGCTGACTTTGAGAAGGAGTTTGGATATGATCCACCTTATCAATCTGCAGAATCTTCTGCTGCGTTATTAGTATTCAAAGATGCTTTTGAAAGAGCAAATTCGTTTGATCAGAAGAAAGTAAGAGACGCTCTTGCAGCTACTAACATGCAAACATTCTATGGAAATATTAAATTTGCACCTGGTGGTCAAAATGTTGATAAACCTATGGTACTTTTCCAAGTAATGTGTGATGACTCAGGAAAATGTGAGAACAAAGTTGTTGCGCCAACTAAATGGGCATCAGCTAAGTTAATACATCCTGTTCCTAAGTGGTCAGAAAGATAAAATAAAAAATATTAAAGCCCCCTAGTATTAGGGGGCTTTTTTTTATATAACCCAAATACTTTTTATGGATTTCATGGTTTTCCAATATCCGATGATAACGGTCCAAGCTTGCTTGGATGGAATTCTTCTTGGAATATTATTTGCATTGATTGCTTATGGGATGGCTCTTCAATGGGGAGTGATGAACATAATTAATATTGCACAAGGAGATCTTGTTATTTTGGGAGGATATATTGCTTATTTTATGTATCTTTATGGAATTCACCCAGCATGGGGTGTGATTGTTGCACCAGTAATAATGTATTTCCTAGGTGTTCTAATTTACAAATTAGTTATTAATAAAGTAGTAGATAGGGATTTGTTTATCTCCATATTAGCAACTTTTGGAATAAGCATTCTATTCATGCAATTAATGAATTTTGCATTTGGCGCAGACGTTGTACTTGCAAACTCAGATTATGGAACAACGATGTTGTTTAACAATAATGTGGTTTTACCAAATTCAAAATTGTTTTCAGCTTTTATAAGTATTTTATTCGCAATATGTCTAGTAATTTACATGAAAAAATCTAAGCTTGGACGTGCAATTAGAGCTACTGCACAAAATGCTAGAGCTGCTAAAATTTTAGGCGTTGATACAGAAAAAGTTTATGCAGCAACATTTGGTATTAATGCTGCTCTTTGTGGTGTTGCTGGCGCTTTAATTTCTATAACATTTACAATTCACCCTTACATGGGATTACCATATACAATTCGATCATTTATGATAGTTATTGTTGCGGGCCTAGGAAATTTACCAGGAGTTGCAATGTCTGGTATGGGTCTTGGTGTATTTGAAGAATTTGCAGACTATATTCTAGGAACAGAATTTAGAATTGGCTCTGTATTTTTACTATTAGTTCTAATTTTAGTTTACAGAAGATTTAAACTTTCAAGAAAAAGAGAGTACCTAAAGTGAAAAAAGTTGAAATTACAGATGATACTGGAAAAATAATTAAAGTTGATATCGAAAAATTTAAAAAACATATAGATGAGTATCATTTAAATGGATCAAGCGTTCATGAAGAAAATGGACATTATTTTACAGTTGACCAAAAATTTAGAGATAAAATAAACAGCTTATATGAACAAGAATAATTTAATTTTATACTCTGGTATTTTGATTTTTGGTTTAGTAGCGCCATTCCTTTTTCCAGCTTTTAAAGTTCAGTTGTCAATACTATGCGTGTTGATAGTTCTCGCTACTACTTGGAATATACAAGGTGGGGAGATGGGTTATAATTCGTTTGGAAATATTTTGTTCTATGGTCTTGGGATGTATCTTTGCGCATCGGTTCAAGTCGGGATGTTTTTTCCGTTAGCGGAATGGACAGAGAGTGGTGGTGAAAAAACATTTGTTCATACTCCTGCTCAATTTTTTCAAGGAATGGCTGTTGGGCTAGTTGTTGCAGCTATAGTTCCAACCATTATTGCTGGTTTAATTGGATATTCAATTTTAGGTCTAAGAGGTCATTACTTTGCAATCTGCACATTAGGTTTAGGTGTGGCTGCAGGTGAAATTTCTGGAGGAATAGAAATTATTGGTGCAGGTCAAGGATTTACAACACCTCCATTTCCAGACGTTGGGAGTTTAGAAGCAAGAGGAGAGTTTTTCTATTTCTTAAGTTTCTTTACTTTAATTCTGACATTTATTGCAGTGCGTTCAATTTATTCTACGAGATTTAAATTAATACTTAATGCTATCAGAGACAATGAGGATAAAGCTGAAGCAATGGGTATAGAAACAATGAAATATAAAATTATTGGTTGGATGATCTCAGCATTCTTTTGTGGATTAGCTGGTGGAATAATGGGTGGATTGGTTGGCTACATAGACTCTACAGATGTTGCCTTTGATGGAAGAGAGATGGGTGTTTTCATGGTATTGATGGCAATACTCGGAGGAAAGGGAACACTTTGGGGTCCGATTATAGGTGCAACTATATTCCATATATTTAAAGAAGGTTTTTGGACATTCTTTTTAGGTTGGCAGTATGTTGCTCTTGGAGTTTTGATTGTAGTAATTGTAATTTATTTTCCAGAAGGAATTATGGGATGGTTAAGAGAAAAATATCCAGAACGTTTCGGTGAAGTAGTTGATGAAAAAGATCGTAAAGCACAGGTAGAACTTAAATGAGTATTTTAGAAGTAAGCAATGTGAGTAAATCATTTGGTGGTGTTAAAGCTAATGTCGACATCTCAATGAATGTTGAAAAAGGTAAGATAGTTGGATTAATTGGGCCAAATGGTTCAGGCAAAACTACATTGTTTAATTCAATTGTGGGGACTTACCCAATAGATAATGGATCTATTAAATTTAATGGTAAAGAAGTTTCTGAGTTACCAGTCCCAGTTATTGCTAAGTTAGGACTGCTAAGGACGTTTCAACAAACTAGAATTTATGGAAAACTTAATTGCATAGAAAATATGCTCATTAGTCATAAAGGTAGTGATGCAAATTTAATGAAAATATTTTCTAAAATTCCAAAAGAATTAACTGAAAAAGCAGAAAATCTATTAAATTTTGTAGGATTATATCAAAAAAGAAAGCTAAGAGCAGGAGATCTATCTTTTGGTCAGCAAAAATTATTAGAATTGGCAATGGCATTAATGAATGAACCAGAGATGTTACTGCTAGATGAGCCTACAGCTGGAATTAATCCAACTCTAATAAATGGTATTATTGATAGATTAATTAAAGTAAATCAAGATTTTGGAATAACACTTTTAGTGATTGAGCATAACATGAGAGTAATTATGCAATTAGCAGAAAATATTTTTTGTTTAGCTCATGGTAAAATGTTGGCTAATGGATCACCAGATGAAATTAAAAATGATAAACGTGTCATTGATGCGTATTTAGGAGCACAATAATGGCTAATCAATATGAAGTATTAGGAAAAGCTCCAACACCAGATGATTTAAAAAAATTATCTCCAAACGAAGTCCATTTAACTATTAAAAATTTAAACGCAGGTTATGGAAAAATGGAAATTTTACATAACTTTGATTTATTCGTAAACAAAGCTCAGTCTTTATGTTTAATTGGTCCTAATGGTGCAGGCAAATCTACAATTCTTCATTCAATATATGGTTTTACAAATATTTTTTCTGGCCGAATTGAACTTGAAGGAAAAGAAATTACAAATCTTACCCCAGCAGAAAAGTTAAAGTCAGTTGGTATAGCCTATATATTACAGGACAATTCCGTATTTCCAGATATGACAGTAGAAGAAAACTTATTAATGGGAGGATACATAAAAGAAAAAACAGATGAGTCATTTGAAGAGGCTGAAAGAATTTTTGAAAAGTATGAAAGGTTAAGAAATAGAAGAAATCAACCTGCAAAAGTTTTATCTGGAGGTGAGAGAAGATTACTAGAAATATCAAGAGCGTTAGTTATGAAACCTTCAGTACTTTTAGTAGATGAACCATCAATTGGACTTGAACCCAGATATATTGAAATGGTTTTTGAAATATTAAGAGATCTTCAGCAAAATGAAAAAAAAACAATCATTCTAGTTGAGCAAAATGCCAAGAAAGGATTAGAGTTTGCAGATATTGGATACGTTTTGGTATCTGGACAAACTGCAATTGCAGGTAAAGGAGATGATTTACTTCAAAATCCTGATGTTGGTAGACTGTTCCTAGGTGGATAATGATTAAAAAAAATTTTTTCTTTAAAGGATATAGATCTATATTTACTCATGATAGTCCAGCTATAGCTCTTACTTGTTGCTTTATAGCAATTGGAGCTCTATTTAAAAATTTAGGTTTTAATATTCAGGAAAGTATTTTTTCAACTGTTTTAACTTATGCTTTACCAGGCTCACTAGTAATGGCTGAGTCCATGTTAATTGGAGCATCTTTATTAAATATTTTTTTGGCAGTATGGATTGTTAATGCAAGACTTTACCCTATGGCTGTATCTTTATTTCCATTAATGATGCATAGAAGTCAACCTAAGTGGAAGTATTATTTTTCATGTCATTTCATTGCTATTTCCGCATGGCTAATCATGAAAAGCAATTATAAAAACATTCCAAAAAAACATAGAATTGATTATTGGATTGGTATTGGAAGCGCAACAGTAAGTGTATCAGTAATTGGAACATTTTTAGGTTTCTCTTTTTCAGAACATTTGAATAAAGATATGATATTGGGTTTAGCAATTCTTAATCCAGTTTATTTTCTATGTATGATGATTGGTGCATCTAAAACTATACCAGTAACTCTATCAGTTTTATTTGGAACTATATTAGGACCAATTATTTATTTACTCTCACCAGAGTGGTCAATTTTGATAGCAGGTATAATTGGTGGAACCTTAGCTTATATAGTAGGAGAGCACAGTGTCAGCTAATATTGTTTACGCAATCCTTGTTACGTCTTTAGCAACATTTTTGTCTAGATTTTTGGGCGCTCTAACATCTGAGGGCATAAAAGAAACTTCCAAGCTTTTTAAGTGGTTTAATTG
>CACFJT010000012.1 GCA_902566705.1 uncultured Pelagibacteraceae bacterium | reverse complement strand
GATCACTATTTTTATTTAGGTTTATTTTTTACCCAATTTGCATAATTTATATAGCTAAAAAATTTCAAATTGATGTAAATAAAAAAAGTTTGTACTTATTTATTTTAACTATCTTATTTGTCATTTTTGATACTTTGTTCCAATATTTCAATGGAAAAGATATTTTTGGTTTTGTTCCAATGGAAAGAAATCAGTTAGCAATTGGTAGACTTAGTGGCCCATTTGGAGACGAGCTTATTCCAGGCTCTTTTCTAATGAGATATTTCTTTTTATCAATTCTTTTTATTTTTATTTGTTTCCAAAATAAGAAACAATATTTCAATTACATTATTTTAATATTCATAATTTCTTGTTTGATTACAATAGTTTTAACAGGTGAAAGAGCAGTTACATTATTAAGTTTTTTTGGTGTATTTATATTTTTTATTTTATTTAAAAAACAGAGGTTGTTAATATTTTCAAGTATTTCTATTTTTTTTATAATTAGCTTATTTTTTATTTTTAATAATCCTATTTTAAAAAAAAGAATTATTGATCATAGTTTGTATCAATTTGGTATTTCAATTAATAATGATCAAAAAGACTTCAGTTATAAAGAAATTTTTAATAAAACTGGTAAATCATTTATAGATAGTCATTACGGTGCACATTGGGAGACTGCTTACGAAATTTGGAAAAGAAACAAATTCATTGGAATTGGAGTCAAACAATTTAGGTATGAGTGTTCAAAAGAAATATATGATAATAATATATCAAAACTTAAAGTTATTAGGTGTGCAACACATCCTCATAATTCATACTTTGAAATATTATCAGAAACAGGTTTGATTGGACTATTTTTATTTATATTACTTTTTTTTATGTTGTTAAAAAAAATGCTAAACATATATAAATATGACAAAGACATTAAATTACCTTTAATTTCAGTAATTTTAATATTTTGGCCCTTAATTACAACTGGGAGTTTTTTTACGAATATGATGCAAATTTATTTTTCTTTTTTATTAACTATTATTTATATGATTGAGAATAAATTTTTTACAAACGTAAAAAACACGAATTAAAAAAATGAATATTTATTATTTGTTATTTATAATTCCAATAATTTTTATATTAAGTTTAAAAGTTACTAAGGTATTCAATATCTATGATTATCCCGATAATCATAGAAAAATCCATATTAAACCAACACTATTAGTAGGTGGTATTTTTTTTCAAATAATTTTTCTATTTTATTTTGTAATTATATATTTACTACAGAAGTATAGTTACACAGAAATGATATATTTTTACCAGAATGATCATTTCTTACTTCTTTTTACAATTACATCTTCTTTTTTAATAGGCTTATATGATGATAAGAAAAATTTGAAACCAATTTTAAAATTAGCCTTCATTTTCTTAATTTTTTATTTATCTTTGACGTATTTTTCAGATGATTACAAATTGAAAAAATTAATTTCATTTACTAATTATATATTGTATTTAGATCTAAATTCTGTTGTCTTTACATCTTTTTGCTTTGTTGTTCTTCTTAATGCTATAAATATGGCTGATGGAATAAATTCTTTAAGCAGCAATATATTTATCATTTGGATTTTTTTTATTAATTTATTTTTACCACATGAAAATTTTTATTATTTTATGAATATAGTACTTATGATTTCATTGGTCTTATTCTCAATATTCAATTTTAGAAAATTATGCTTTATGGGTGACTCAGGTTGTTTTGTTTTAATTTGCTATATTTCTTTTATTACTGTTTTTACATATAATCTTAATATAGAAAATAATTTAACTTATTTAAATATTGAAAGTATATTTTTGTTATTTATGTTGCCAGGAATTGACATGTTTAGATTGTTTTTGAAAAGAATTTATCAAGGAAGAAATCCATTTAGAGGAGATAAAGATCACTTACATCATTTATTATTAAATAATTTAGGGAATATTAAATCTTTATTAATTTATAATTTATTAATTATATTTCCTTGGTTAGTATATTTGCTTGTTACATCATTGTTGCCTTACTTAATAATTATTGTATTAATAATTTATTTACTTTTAATTTCAAAATTACAAAATTTTTATGAAAAAAATTAATTGCCTAATTACAGGTGTAAACGGAATGGTTGGTTCACATCTAGTAGATTTTTTAATTAAAAATACAAATTGGAATATTTATGGCTTGTTGAGGTGGTCTAGTAAGCTTGATAACATTGAGCATAATCTTAATCTTGTAAATAAAAATAAAAGATTTTTTTTATTATATGGAGATTTAAATGACTATATATCTATAAGAAGTGCAATAATCGACAGTAAACCTGATTATGTCTTTCACTTAGCTGCTGAAACATTTCCAAAAATGAGTTTTGTTTCACCTTTAAAATTTTATGATACTAATGTAAAAGGGACACAAATTTTGCTTGAAGAAATTAAAAATTTTAAAAAAATCAATCCGATTATTCATATTTGCTCCTCATCAGAAGTTTTTGGTAAAGTAAAAAAAGAGAACTTGCCAATTAATGAAAATTGTAGTTTTCATCCTGCTTCACCTTATGCTATCTCAAAAGTTGGAACTGACCTAATTGGAAAATATTATTATGAGGCTTACGGTTTAAAGACTTTAATAACAAGAATGTTTACACATACAGGCCCAAGAAGAGGAGATTATTTTGCAGAATCAACTTTTGCCAAACAAATTGCAATGATTGAGAAAGGTGTAATCCCACCTAAGCTTAAAGTTGGAAATTTAAATTCTTTAAGAACCATTGCTGACGTGAGAGATGCTGTCAATGCTTATTATATGCTTGTTACTAAGAAGCCAAAAGCAGGAGAAATTTATAATATTGGAGGAGAATATAGTTGTAAAGTTGGTGATATTCTCAAATATTTATTAAGTATTTCAACATATAAAAAAACAATTAAAATTATCAAAGACCCAACTAGATATAGAGCAATAGATGCTGATTTACAGATCCCAGATGTAAAGAAATTTAAAAAACATACTGGCTGGAAGCCAAAATATAAATTTAAGGAGACAATGAGAGACTTGCTAGATTATTGGAGAGATCAAGTAAAATTAAAAAATTTTTTAGATAGATAATTAGTTTATGGTTTATTGTAATAATCACCATATTCTATTAATAACGTAGATTTATTATCTTTTCTATTTAATGCTTTTTTATAGGCTTTAAAAATTTCATTTGTTTTTTTCAGTTTGATTACCTCTACACTTGTTAACATTTTTTTTAATGCTTGTGTGTGGTCTTGTGTATGTTGAGGTCCGCCGTCTAGAGGTTTTTTAGAACCTATTGAAGTTCTAATTATTACTTTAGCCTTTAGTTGTTTTGATGACATTTTATCTAATTTATCCAGATGATTTACTAACTGATTTAGTGCTAAAATTAAAAAATCAAATCTAGGATAACATGTAACTGGTATAAACCCATTTAGAGCTAAACCAGTACTGATCCCCATTTGAGTATCCTCAAATACTGGTAATTCAATTTTTTTTTTATTATTTATTTCTTTTAAAGTATTAAAGATTGCATTTCCTGAAAATTTTACTGATTGTCCTAAAAATATTACTTTCTTATCCTTTGAAAGATATTTCATTGATCTAATTAATTCTTTTCTATAGCTCATTAAAATAATATCCAGTTACCTGTCCCATGGTGAGGATATTTTCTCTTGTATTTATATTTTATTACGTTCCTCAACTTTTTTTTTTTATTTTCCCATATGGAACTTGTGGGTGTATTTGTTGACATATTGTTATCTTCAACAACAAAAAAAATATTTAATTTATTCTGCAAAGCATATTTATGACATTCATAAAATGTTCCAGTTTCATACGTCATATCACCTATGAATACCCAAACTTTATCTTTTTTTTTATTTATTTTGTTGCTTAGTGCAACTCCAACTGCAATAGACAAGGTTCCCCCTACTATGGATGATGAGTAAAATTTAGGTTTATTTGAACACACGGACATACTTTTTCCTTTAATAATTTGTTTTTTTAAATTTTTTTCGGAAATTCCATGTAAAAGGGCGTGATAATGATTTCGCCAACTAGAAAATACCCAATCATTTTTCTTAATTTTTTTGAATATTTTAATTAAATTATCCTCATTATTTCCAGATAAGTGAATTGGAGATTTAATTTTTTTATTTTCATATAACCTAACAATTTCATTTTCAAATTCTCTAAGTCTAAATTTATTAATCATTAATTATCAATTATATTTCAAATAAAATTGCGAAACAATTTAAAGTAATCTTTTTCTATCATTTTTCTTTTAAATCAATATAAATTTTAATCAAACAATTTTATGAAATTTTTTAAAACAAAATTAAATGGTGTTAAACTTATAAAACCTTATACATTCAAAGATTTTAGAGGAACTTACACAGAAACATACAATAAAGATATATTTTTTAAAAACTCAATAAATATAAATTTTATTCAGGATGATATTTCCATATCAAAAAAAAACGTTTTAAGAGGAATACACGGTGACTATAAAACCTGGAAGCTAGTATCCTGTTTGTACGGAAGTTTTTTTTTACTAGTTGTGAATAACGACAAAAAGTCAAATCAATATAAAAAATGGTTTTCTATAATTTTAGATGATAAGAAAAAGTATATGATTTTAATTCCCCCTAAATTTGGCAACGCTCACTATGTTCTAAGTGAAAAAGCGATTTTCCATTATAAGCAAAATACACTTTATGATAGAAAATCGCAATTCACAATCAATTGGCAAGATAAAGCATTTAATTTTAAGTGGCCATGCAAAAAACCAATATTATCTAAAAGAGATAAATAATGATACCAATTAGAAAAGTTTCAAACCATCTTTCAAAGAAATTAATATATTTTAAATTAAATTTTACAATTGTGGAGGGTTTGTCTAAAACAATTGAGTGGAACAAAAGAATAGGTAGACTAGATGATTATTAGCAGAACTCCTTTTAGGATTAGCTTTTTTGGAGGAGGTACTGATTTCCCTCAATGGTATGAAAAAAATAATGGACACGTAATATCAACAACAATTAACAAATATTGCTATATTAATTTAAGAAAGTTGCCACCATTTTTTGATTATAAATATAGTTTTAGATATAAAAAAACTGAAACATTAAAAAATTTAAAAAAAACTGATCATCCAAGTATAAGAGAATGTTTAAAAGATTTTGATTTAAATGGGGATGGTTTAGAATTGGTACACCATGCAGATATACCTGATAGATCTGGAATAGGATCGTCATCTGCTTTTACAGTTGGTTTGTTGCACTGTCTGTATTATTTAAAAAATCAAATTCCCTCCAAAAAAGAGTTAGCCATGAAAGCAATAAATATAGAACAAAAAATCATAAAAGAAAATGTTGGATCTCAAGATCAAACAGCAGTTGCATTTGGAGGTTTGAATGAAATTTTTTTCAGTAAAGAAAAAAAAGTTGAGGTAAAATCTATCCCAATTTCCTTTAATAGTCTTGAGAGATTTAACAATTCTTTAGTTCTATTTTTTACAGGTTTTAGTAGAAACTCCTCAATTATAAATCAAGATTTTGTTAAAAAAATTCCAGTTAACAGTTATGGATTAAATGAATTACAAGCAATTAGTTATGAGGCAATGAAAATATTTAAAAATGACAAAATTGATATAAATAAATTAGGATATTATCTTAATAAATCTTGGAATATTAAAAGAAAATTAACAAAATCTATTAGTAATTCTAAAATAGAAAATATTTATAAAAAAGGAATTAAACATGGGGCTTTAGGTGGAAAAATTTTAGGCGCAGGAGGTGGAGGATTTATGCTATTTATTATTGAACAAAACAAAAAAGAGAAATTCATAAAAAAATTTAAAAATCTACTTCATGTTCCAATTAAAATAGACACTACTGGTAGCCAAATTGTTTATTATAGTAGATGAAAAAGTTATACAAAAAAATTTTAAAAAATAGGGTTCATCAACTTATTTTAAACGAGATGATGAAAAAAAAATCTTTTAATCCAGTTCATTTAGCATTAGGACATGAAGGATTTGCTGAAATAATTAATAGTATTTTAAATTTAAAAGATGAATTTATATTAACCCATAGAAATATTGCTTTTAATCTTGCTAGAGAGAACAATATTAAAAAAATTATTTCCGAATTAAAATATCTTCCTAACGGCGTGAGTAGAGGAGAGATGGGTTCGATGAATATGATAAATAAAAACAAAAATATAAATTATTCTTCTTCAATTCTTGGAAATAATTTTCCTGTTGGGTTAGGAGCTTCAATAGCGAATTCTAAATTATCAAAAGAAAACAATGTAACCATTGTCGTAACTGGCGATGGAGCTATAGAGGAGGGAAGTTTCTATGAAACTTTAATTCTAGCAAATTCTTTAGATGTTCCTTTGTCAATAGCAATTATAAATGATAATTTTGCCATGGCATCTAAAATATCTGAAAGAAGAAAACCAATTAACTTAGAAAAAATTGCTAGATCGATGAATTTAAAATACCTATATATTGGCCATGGAGAATTACTAAAAAAAATACAATCGATTAAATCAATTTTTTCTTATACAAAAAAAAATAACAAATTATCCATTATTGAAATAAACTTAGAGACGTTTAACGGTCACTGTGGACCTTCACCAGGCTGGCCAGACGATCCAAAAAAAATTTTTATAGATAATGGTTTAATTATTAAAAACAATTCAAATGATATAATTTTTTTGTTAAAGAAAAAGTTAGGCACAAAAGAATTTAATAAATTAGAAAAAATTAATTTAAATTATGCAAAAAGAATACTTAAATTATATTAATAAAAAATTACAAAATAAAATAAGGGGTCTTAATAATTTTTTTATTTATGGACAAAATATCAATACGGGCACATATATCTCTGGTTTGACAAAAAATTTTAAAGTAAAGAAAAATTCTCTAATCAAAAATACTCCAAATTCTGAAAGTAGTTTAATAGGTATGGGTTTTGGAATTATGATGAAAAATAAATCAGCTATATACTTTGGTAAGCAATTAGATTTTTTGTTGCTAGGCGTAGACCATTTTGTAAATACGCTTAATCAAATAAAGGTAAGTAGACCAAAATTAGGATGTTTTACTATTTTTTTATATGTTTGTGATCAAGGATACCAAGGTCCTCAATCAAGCTTCAATTCTTTTTCTGATCTCTCATCAATGTGTGGTTTTGAAACTTTTCAGTTAAACACAGCTTTTGATGCAGAAAAAATTATTAATAAAAAACTATCAGGCAAAGGTTTTAAAATAATTGGAATAAGTAGCAAGCTCTGTAAAACAAAAATACTTCAAAAGAAACCTGTAATGTACACAAAAGATTATAAAATAATAAAATATTGTGAGGGAAATTTTTTAAC
Source organism: uncultured Pelagibacteraceae bacterium (assembly GCA_902566705.1). GTDB lineage: Bacteria > Pseudomonadota > Alphaproteobacteria > Pelagibacterales > Pelagibacteraceae > Pelagibacter. The sequence continues at coordinate 31,536 of CACFJT010000012.1, read as the reverse complement.
AATTGTATGTTTTAATTTTACTTTATCAAAAGCTTACGAAGTTACAAAAGATCTAGAAAATAAAGGCAAAAGTTGTGATTTGTTCCATATTAATTATTCAAACAAAAATGATTATGTTTCTATAATTAAAAGTGTAAAAAAAACAAAAAAAATTTTAATTATTGATGATAGTAAATCTGAAAATCTTGAAGGTTATAAACTAATTAATAGACTAAAAAATAAAAATATCCAGTTTAAATCACAAATTATTAAAAGAGAAAAAATTTCTTGGGAAATTCAAGATGATTCTTTTAAAATAGACTCAAAAAAAATTTTACTAAAGTTCTGAAAACAAAAATTTTAATAGTTGGTAAAAGAGGTTTTTTAAGTAATTATATTTTGACTAAAACATTTTATAAAAATAAATGTATATTCATTAATTTTGAAACTAATAAAAAAAACTCATTTTTTTTTAAAAATTATGAAATTAAAATAAAAAAACTTTCAGACTTGATTGATAAGGAAAAAGTCACTCATGTATTACTATTATCTTGGCTATCTATTCAAAATCCATTATCAAAAAAAAATTTTAAAAATGTAAAAATTTATGAAAGTTTAATTAAAGTCTTTTTATTAAAAAATATAAAAAATTTTATTTATTTTGGTTCAATCAAAGAATATGGAAATTTATCTGGTATTATATCAGAAAAAACTGATCCAAAGCCCAATACTTGGTATGGTAAATCTAAATTAAAGGTTGGTAAAAAGGGGCAAAAACTTTCAAAAAAATATAATGCAAATTTTTTACACTTACGAATATCAAATATTTTAGGTATTTCTAATGATAAAGATAAAATTATAAATAAAATATTCATTAATAAAGTTTTCTATAAAAATTCAAATCTAAATTTTTACAGGAATTTTATTTTTGTTGATGATTTATTAGATATTTTAAAATTTTATATCAAATATCCATCTAATGGAATCATAAATATTGGTGGTTCAGATACTATAAAATTTAATAATTTTTTAGAAAAATATTCTTATCATTTAAAAATTCCAATCAAGTCGACTATAAAGAAAAAAAAATTTATTTTCGAAAATTATAAAATTTTCCACTTTTCTGTTAAAAAATTAAACAAAAGTTTTTTAGGTTTTAAAAGTACATCATTAAAAATTTGTTATAAAAAAATTATAAGTGAACAAAAAAAATTATTCTCTAAATGAATTGTATCTTTTTTTATAAATATATTTATTTGATTTGAACCATTCTATAGTTTCTCGCAAACCATCTTCTAGGCTATAAAAATTTTTAATACCTAATTTTTTTGATCTTTTTGTATCCAAAATACGGATTTTATCACCAGAGGGCATTTTTGTATCCCATATTACTGGAATTTTTTTATTTGATATTTTTAATATTGTTTTGACTAATTCTTTTATACTGTAACCATTTCCTGAACCAATATTTATAGGTTTTTTATCATAACCTGAATTAATTACTTGTAGAATTGAAATAGCAACATCTTTGCTAAAAATAAAATCTCTAATTGCTCTTCCGTTACCCCAAACTTTTAGGGGGTTTTCATTTTGAAGAAAAATTCTATTTATAAGTGATTGGATAACCATAGAATTTTTAAAATCAAAATTAGCATAAGGACCATAAATATTTGATGGCCTTATAATATAAATTTTTTTAAAATTTTTATATTGGATCTTTGCTGCATTCAAATAAAGTTCTGATATTCTTTTAGCCCATCCAGCATATAAATCATTGTTTGATGGTGATGTTTTCCAAACATCATCTTCCTTCATTATATTTGAGGGCTTATACACACCGTATGAACTTGTAAATAGATACTCCTTTACATTATTTTTTGCAGCCGCGTTGAGAATATTTATTGGAAGTAAAATATTAGGTGACATGAAAGAAGCAGGTTTTTCTTGAGCCATTTTTGGAGATCCTGCAACTCCTGTTACATTAATAACCAAATCTATATCTTTTAACAATTCTTCACAATTACTAGGTATTCTTAAATCAACTCTAATATGTTTAACATTTTTTTGCTTTGGCAAAAAATTGTCTAATGATGCAGAGGAAACTGTACAATCTAAATTTGATAAAAAATTTAATAGCTGCATACCAACCATACCGGTTCCTCCAGCTACAAGAATATTTTTTCTTCTATACTTTTTATTAAATTTTTCAAGAATCTGATTTAGTTTTGTATTTTCCATGAATAGAGTTATTTTAATAACTTGGCACAAATAATAAAAAAAACAATTTTAAAATTTGAAATAAATTTTAGCCAAAGATTATTATCAAAATACTTTCTGCTTACTTTATAAGCTTCCCACAAGGTTTTTCCAAAGTTTTTTTGACTAGCATTATTTCGGTGAATTCTGAAGTAACTAAGGTTTTTATTTATTATCACAGGTTTATATTTTTTTGCTATTCTAAGCCACATATCATAATCATTACAATTTATAATCTTAGTATCCCAATATCCAATTTCTTTATTTATACTTTTTTTCCAAAATACTGACATCGATGGTATAAAATTTTCAGTTATTAGATTTGTAAAATTATAATGTTTTAATCTAAAGTTTTTATATAATTTAATAGTCTTATTTATTTCAATATTTCTGTCATTAATTATCTTATTTTGACCTATACACCAATTCAGGTTTGGATTTTTTTCAAATGATTTTAAAACTATTTCGCTAGTATTTTTTTCGTAAAGATCATCGCACCCTATTACACCAACAATTTCATTTTTTGAATTTTTTATTCCATGATTAATTGCAATTGAACTATTACCTGAAATTTGGTGAATTTTTATTATATTATCTCTATAATTTTCTAAAATTTCTATTGTACGATCTTTGCTACCTCCATCTACTATAATCCACTCTGAAAAATAAGTATTTTCTTTTATTGATTTATATGTTTCGTGAAGAAATTTCTCTCCATTCAAAATAGGTGTTATGACAGAAATCATTAATTTTCTAAAAAGTGCTTAATATTTTGTTTTATTTGGTCTATCAACGATTTATTTTCTTTCTGATAAAATCTAATTCCAGCATTTTTAGCTGCAATTTTATCAACAATAGAATTACCAACAAAAAAACAATTTTTTTTATTTAGATTATATTTTTTCATACATTTTAAAATCATACCTGGATTTGGTTTTCTATCGAATAATTTTTTTGAAATATTATTTTCTAAATCAGGGTTTATTTCTGAATAATAAATATCATCTATTTTTGCATTTTGTTTTTTAAGGTATAAATTTATTTTTTCAGTAAGAATTAAAAAATCCTTTTTATTATAATAACCCCTTCCTATACCAGATTGATTAGTTATGATGATTACTTTTATTCCAAGATAATTTAATAATTTTATTGTATCAACTGATCCTTTAAGCCATTTAAAATTTTTATATTTATAAACATAACCAAAATCTTTATTCAGAGTACCATCTCTATCAAATAGAATTGCTTTAATAGGAATAAGCTTTCTCATTAATTTTGGAGCTTTAATAAAATTTTTTTTTATGCCTATATCTAAAAATTCTTTGTTGGTTTTAAATCCATAGAGCATATTTTTCTTTATCAAAGGTAAAATAATATCATTTTCCAATGAACTTTTTTTTGGGGAAATTTTATTGATGAGATCTTTTTTTAAATAATAAACACCTCCATTCATATAAATTGATTTTTTTTTTAAAATAACTTTTTGTTTTCTTAAATCTAGATTATTGAGCTGATTATTTGATTTGTAAGTTTTATTTTTTACCAAAAGAATTTTATTTTTTTTTAATTTTAAAAATTCAATAATATTAAATAATGAAATACTATCTCCATTCAAAATTAAAAAATCAGTTTTGATTTTTTTTAAATTGAATAAAGCACCACCAGTACCCATAGGTTTATTTTCAGAAATACATTTTACTTTTATATTTGCCAAAGAAATATTTAATGTTTTTTTAAATAATAATTTTTTATGTCTTATAAGTATATAAATTTGATTTATATTATTAATAATTGAGTAAAGTAAAATATATTTAATGAATGGTTTGCCATTTATATCAATGAGAGGTTTTGGTATTTTTTTTGTTATTTTTTTTAATCTGGTTCCAAAACCTCCAGCCAAAATCGCTAAATTTGTTTTCATAATTTAATATTATTTATATTTAATTATATTTATATATAAATTATTAAATAAATATAATTTAATGAAAACAGCAATCGTATCAGGTGCAAATAAAAACTATTTTGATCACTTATTAGCTTTATGTAAATCCTTAAAAAAAAATAAAATTATAGATAACTTAAATGATGTAAGTATTTGTATATTTAATATTGACTTTACCGATGATCAAATTATTAAGCTCCAAGAGTACAGTAAAAATATTATTTCACCTAAATGGGACTTTAAATTAAAATTTAAAACACAAGAGTGGAAAAAATTATTAACAGCCCGTCCTTTTTTGATTGACTATTTTCCAAATTTTGAAAATTATATTTGGCTTGATGCTGATACAATAGTTTTAGATAAAAATTTTGTTAATTTTTTTTCTAAAAGTTTAGTTCGCAATGATCTTAATATTATTCCCGAACTTGATGCATCATATATAAATGAAACTTTAGAAAATTCTTTTAAAAATGTTCTTAAAAACTTTTATGTAGCAAAAGGCTGGGTTTATAAAAATAATTTAAAATATTTTGGCAAAAAACATGCAATTAAATTACTAAATAAACCGCTATTTAATGCCGGGGTTTATTCATTAAAAAAAGATAGTAAAATATGGGATTTATGGAAAGAGGATTATCAAAAAATTGTTGAAAAATCCAATAATGATTATTGTTTAAATATGGATCAAGCGTCACTGAATAAAATAATTTATGAAAATATAGAATTAGTAAATATTTTTAACGCAAAATTTAATTGGTTGGCAAAAAACAGTTTACCATTGATAGATGATAAATTTCAATTATATACAAGCTCTTTACCTAATGAAAAAATTTCAATACTACACCTTACCCAAATTGATAAAAATAAGTTATTTAAATTTTATAACATTGATAAAAACACTTATTTAGAGAGTACTTTTGAAAAAATTCTTAAAGAAATTTTACAATAAAAATTATTTTTTAATAATAATAAGCACATTTATCACTATTTTTGTGATTGAAATTTTTTTACAGTTTAATAATAAAAATTTTTTTGACCCTGTTTTCTACAAAAAAAAAATTGGTAACAAAATTTTTAATTTAAGCTCAGTCAAATTTTATCAAAATGATCTTGATAAGATTGTTTTATTTGGTGATTCTTTTATGTTAGGAAAAAAATGTGGACAAGAAAAGAGTCTGCCATCTTTAATTTCTCAAGATACAAAAAATAAATTTAGTATAATAAATTTTGGACAACCTGGTATTAATGCGGTTCAAATTTTTTTAAATATTACATTATATCTTGAAAATGAAAAGAAACCAAAAAGTGTAATAGTAGGTTTCTATTCAAATGATATTCATATGGATAAATCGTATTGTAGCTTCATAAGTGATTTGAAAAATTATAAATTTTTTACTCAAGAGGACATAAATAATCTAAAAATCTTTTGTTCAAAGAAAAATATAAGTGACAATATTACTAGACCAGATTGGCATAAGTTTGGTATCACACAAGTTTTGAATGAAGCAATTGTGAAGTTATTCACTATTTTTGATGTTGAAAAATTTAATTCAAGAAATAAATTTTATTCAGATTTAAAAAATTTAAATTCTTTGGAAAATAAGTTATTTAGATATTCAATAATCAAAATAAGTGAAAAATTAAGTGATGAAAATATAAATAATACTTTGTTTTTTTTCCCAAATGCTGAAAATTTGAATATAAGCTCTGATATTTCAACTGCCTATAAAAATTTATCAAGTGACTTGCTTGAAAATTTTGAAATAAAAATCCATAACGGTTATAATTTTTTTAATGTAAACAATAATACTTCGATGACAGCTTCTTTGCTAGATAAACACCCAAATTGTAGCTATTATGAAATTATATATAAATATTTAAGCTCAAATAATTTAATTAAATAAATTTTTTATATGAAAAAAGTTATTATCACTGGTGGCTGTGGATATATAGGGTCATTCATTTGTTGTAAATTTTTAAAAAAAAATTTTAAGATATTTGTTGTTGACAATAATAAGAAAGGAAATGTTTTTATAAATCATAAAAATATAAAATATTATAACTTTAGTTTTGGTAACAAAAAAAAATTATTTGAATTAATAAAAAAAAATAATATTGAAAATTTCATTCACTTAGCAGCATATATTGATAGTGCTGAGTCAGTAAAAAGACCAGAAATGTATATGAGAAATAATTTTTATCTTACAAAAGATATTTTTTTAGAACTTCCCAAAACTTCAATTAAAAGAATATTTTTTGCATCGACTGCAGCAATTTTTGGATTAAGTAATAACAAAAAAATTGGAGAAAAATATTCAACTTCGCCCAAAAGCCCTTATGGTAAATCAAAACTTAATGTTGAAAAATTTATGATTAAATTTTTTAAAGGAAAAAATATTAATTATATAATTTTAAGATTATTTAATGTTGCTGGTGCAAACAAAAAATTAATGTTAGGTCCTTATAATTCAAAATATAATCATATATTCAATAAATTAATTCGTAATAAAAAGTTTGAAATTTATGGAACAGATTATTTAACTCAAGATGGAAGTGCTGTTAGAGACTATGTTCATCCTGAAGATGTTGCAGAAGCATTTTTCAAATCACACAATTATTTGTTAAAAGAAAGGATAAATGATATTTTTAATTGTGGTTCTGGTAAACCATTTTCAGTCAAAAAAGTAGTAAAGAATTTTACAAAATATATTAATTATAAAATTCAAATTGTTTATAAAAAAAGAAGAGTAGGCGATCCTGCTTATATATTAGCTGACAACAAAAAAATAAAAAAAAAATTAAAATTATCATTTAAAAATAGTAAATTAAGTAAAATTATCCCAGAATTGATCTTATGGAAAAAAGCTTTAAAAAAAAGGAAAAATTTAGAAACAAATAAAACTATGATAAAAATAAAGTAATAATTTAATATTTTAATACTTAAAAAATTTTATTTTTATTAAGTATTAATCTAGTTCAAATTTGTTTTTATAATTCTTTTTTAGATCTTTACTTTGTTCATTTTTGTCCAGGTAACAATTTCCTATCACAAGCTTATCAAGCTCTGTACCCATAAAACATTTAAATGCATCCGTTGGTGTATTAACTATTGGCTCTCCTCTAACATTGAAAGATGTATTGACTAAAATAGGACAGTTTGTGATTTCATAAAATTTTTGTATTAAATTATAATATTTTGGATTTGTTTTAATATCTACAGTTTGAATTCTAGCTGAATAATCAACATGAGTTACTGCAGGTATTTCGGATCTTTTTACGTTTAACTTATCAATACCAAAAAGTTTTTCTTCATCCTGAGTCATTTCAATGATTTTTGAATTTCTGACATTTGCGACTAACAGCATGTATGGACTTGGAATATTAATATCAAACCAATCTGAGGCATTTTCTTTAAGAACTGATGGTGCAAATGGTCTAAAACTTTCTCTATACTTGACTTTTAAATTTAAATTTTTTTGCATATCTGGAGATTTTGGATTGGCCAAAATGGATCTTCCACCTAAAGCTCTAGGTCCAAATTCCATTTTTCCTTGAAACCAACCTATTGCTTTATTTTGTGATAAATCTTTAGCTGACTTAATAATTAATTCTTCTTCATCTAAAATTTTAAATTTTGCTCCAATTTTTTCTAGCTCAAATTCAATTTCTTTTTGTGCATATTCTGGACCAAGATATGAACCAGACATATCATCTGATATATTTACTTTTCTTTGATTTAAATTTTTATCATAAAAAAAAGTAAGTGCAGCGCCTAGAGAACCACCTGCATCACCTGCTGCAGGTTGTATCCATATATTGTCGAAAATATTTTGTTTAATTAATTTGCCATTTGCGACACAATTTAAGGCTACACCCCCTGCTAAACAAAGATTATCAATTTTGAATTCTTCTTTTAAGGACTTAGCGATTTTGATAATTATATCTTCTGTAACTTTTTGAATAGATGCTGCAATATCCATATGAAACTGAGTTAATTTTTCTGTATTTGGATCGCGTGGTTGAGATCCAAATAATTTATGAAAATTGTTGTTAGTCATTGTTAGTCCTGTAGCATAATTAAAATATTTCTGTTCTAAATTGAAAGAACCATCTTTTTTAATATCAATTAAATATTTTTTGATTTTATCTACATATATTGGCGATCCATATGGCGCCAGTCCCATTAATTTATATTCCCCGCTATTAACTTTAAAACCACAATAATAAGTAAAAGCAGAATAAAGAAGACCTAAAGAATGTGGAAAATTTATTTCTCTTAAAATTTGTAGTTTATTTTTTTTCCCTAAAGCTATAGTTGTTGTTGCCCACTCCCCAACACCATCTGCAGTTAGTATAATTGCTTCTTCAAAAGGGGACGGAAAGAAAGCACTTGCAGCATGACTTAAATGATGTTCACTGAATTTAATTTTTTTTAATGGAAAATTTTCATCAATTTTTTTTAATTTATCGTGTATTAGTTTTTTTTGAAAAAGCTTTTCTTTAATCCATATGGGCAATGAAATAATAAAAGATTTTAATCCTTTCGGAAAAAAAGAAATATATGTTTCAAGTAATCTTTCAAATTTTACGAGTGGTTTTTCATAAAATACTACTGCATCTATATCAATTAAGCTTATTTTTGAATAATTTAAACAAAATCTAATAGAATTAAATGGAAAAGAAGAATCGTGTTTTACTCTAGTGAACCTTTCTTCTTGTGCACATGCAACTATTTTTCCATTTTTTAATATAGATGCTGCACTATCATGATAAAAACAGGAAATACCTAATATATATTTCAATTTAAAATACTGTATAAATAAATGGTGCAAATACAGTTCCCTGAGTCAGAATAAGTAATCCACCAAAAATTAAAAAAATTATTACCATTGGTATTAACCAATATTTTTTTCTTGCTAAAAAAAATTTAAATAATTCTAAAATTGTATTCATTAAAATTGATTGTCTAAACTTTGCTCTATGTTATTATCTTTCTTTTTCCAATAAGTTTCCAAATTAGTATTTCTTGTTTTATTAATAAGTTTTTTTCTAAACAATTCTAATACAATTCTTGTACTCCCTATAACAAAAAAATACAAAAAAATACAAATAATTGGATTAATTATTTTCCCGAGAATAATTCCAAATTTCATCCAAAGAATATTTGGTATTTTAAAAAAATTTGGATAAAAAATTGATATTCCTAAAACAATAATTGAAACCCAAAATAAATTGCTAGCTTTTAAGCCATAAAAAAATATGCTTAAACCTAGCAATATAACAAATAGAAGAATTCCAAAGCTCCTATTGGAAGAAAACATTTTATTCATTTTTAATTTAGTTTTAAAATTATTTATAATACTAAATACTAACTTTAAAAGATTTTTTTATTTATATATAAGGTAATTAATTTTTTAAGAATAATGACGAATTTTCGTAAATTAATTGATAATATCAATGCTAAAACTCTTTCATTTCAAAAAAACAAAGATATTTTTTCAAAAAAAGAATTTGAAAAAAATAGATCTATAATCTGGAAAATAATTGGAAAAATTTTCCCAGAGTATAGAAATTACCCCTTTCATAATTTAACAAAATTCAAAAATCTAGAAGAAAAAGAAATTGATTTTTTAAATAAAATTAAAAAAATTAATGGCATGTCAACTTTAACAAATGCATTGCTCATAAATAAATTATGTGAATCTATTGGAAAAAAAAATTATGTTAATATTGGATGTTGGGAGGGTTTCTCCCTTATAAGTGGAATGATAAATACTAGTTGTAATGTTTATGGTGTAGATAATTTCTCACAATTTAATGGACCGTCTAAAAAATTTTATAAAAATTTTAACAAATTTAAAAAAAAAAATCATTTCTTCTTTGAAATGGATTATAAAGATTTTTTTTCTAATCACTGGAAGAAAGAAAATAAAAAAATAGATTTATACTTTTATGATGGAAATCACAGTTACAATGATCAACTTGAGTCTCTTGAAATTGCGAAACCATATTTTCAAAAAGGTTCGATAATAATTGTTGATGATACAAATATTGATGACGTTAAAAATGCTACAAAAAAGTTTTTGATAAATAATCAAAATGAGTTTGAGATTTTGATGGATATCAATACTTCATCAAATGGACATTTTACATTCTGGAATGGTTTAATAATTTTTTTTAAAAAATAAATCTTTTTAAAGATTTTAAGCTTTCATAAAAAAAAACATATGTTCCAATAAAAATTAATTCAAAATTATTCAATAAATTTTTTCTTTTATAATTTTTAGAAATTCTATTTATTATTTGATATTGTTTTTGAGCTTGAATTTCATTTGTAAAACACTCTTTAACTAATTTTAATCCTTTTTTTGCAATCAAATTTCTTTGTCCTTTATTTATAAGAAAATAATTAATTTCATGAATCAGATTTTTTTCATCAATCTGGATGAAGTTTTTACCATTCTTCAAACCAATTTTTTTTAAATTATTTATTTTTCCACACATTAACAAACATCCTGATGCCAAAATTTCATAAAGTTTAATAATTGGTAAATTTAGCTCAGTACCACATGTGACAAAAATTTTTGTATTTTTTAAAATTTTAAAATATTTTTTTCCAAAAATTAATTTTTTCTTAATTTTTTTTTGAAAGTTATAACCTGGATGAGCCTTATGAAAAAATTTTATTTTTTTATAATTTTTTAATATATCAAGGAATTTTTTCCTCTCAGGATAAAAGTTATCTATAGCTCCTAATAGTGTAACATCAATCTTTCTATTTGTGTTAATTTTTGAGATGATATTTTTATTATCAATAGATCTGCTTATATGAAAGATCCTATTCGTAGGATATTTAGATTTCATAAAATACTTATTTAATGTCACTTTGTCTAAATGATAAAAATAGGTAGATATTAGATGTGAAATTTTATATTTGTGCTCATAAAAAATTCGTTCATATTTATTCATTTGCCAGAAATCATTTAACCAAAGAATTCTAGGAATTTTATTAATACTATTAAATTCATCCAAAAAATTTTTATTTGGACAGTTAAAATATTTGATAGATTGTTTATCAACCAGACCTGACCTTAATGTATAATGAGAAATATAAAAAATTATTAAATTAATATCTTTTGTATTAATTTTCTTTTTTTTGCAAAAATATTTAAAGTCTAAATTATTGCAATATTTATGTCCTGGCCCAAAATGATATACTTTTCCAGAATTTTTTATTATTTCATTTTCTAAAGCTTTCTGCTCGTTGTATAAAGTTTCATACATCCAGCCTTTATTGTTTTGACCAACAAATAAAATTTTCATTAAAATATTGTATATTTAGTTAATCACAAATTATATTTATGACATAGTTAATTATGTGCATACATGTAAAACCTTTTTTCAGGTACATCCTCGTTTTGAATAATTTTCTCAAATTTTTTAATGTTGGTTTGATAGTCTCTATTTAATTTGTAGACTTCATAACCGTTGTTTCTAAGTAAATTGAAAAGCTTTACATTACTGTAATTATATCTTTTCATAAAATCAATTCCATGAGCTTCAATAAAAAGATTATTTTTCCATGATCTTAAAAAATTAATTCCTTTTTCAAGAACTTTTCCTTCCAAACCCTCAATGTCAAAATAAAGGAGGTTTCCTTCTCCATTTTGTTTAATTGCTGTCTCTAAGTCTAAAGACTTTACTTTTGTAGAAAAAAGTTTTTTATCAGTTTTGTACGAATTCATGCTTATTGGGTCAAAATATTCATAACCATTATTTGTTGAAATTGCCCGATTAAATAATTCAATTTTATCCTCACAATTGTTTAATTTTATATTTTGTTTTCCAACCAAATAATTTTTCCTGATTGCTTCAAAACAAAATAATTTAGTCTTTTTTAAAAAGATTTTATGAATTTTAATTGGTATTACACACTGATGAGCACCAAAATAATATACATTATAAATCTTATTTTTATCAATTTTATGAAAAACTTGGAATTCTGAGTAATCATAGTCACTAATTAAGTTCCATTCCTCTCCCAATTTATCTCTAGTTTCAATAATGAACTCAGTTCCATTCTGTGACACTTTAGTTGTCTTCTTTATGCTCAAGTTATCAAGTAAAAATCTTACATATCTTTTAAATAACCCAATCATTTTATAATAGTTTATATACCTTCTTAAAAATATAAATATACTAAAAATTTGTTGTTATATTTATAATAAAAAATATGAATATAAAAAAAGTTGTATTAGTTTTATTTTTTTTTGGAATTTTTTTTGAATTTGCAAGTTTTGTATTCAGTTATTTTAATTTGCTTCCAATTAATACAACGCCTAAAATATATTCTCAATCAACATATTATAAATTTAGAAATGAAAAAAATATTTGGGGTGCTTGGCATAAAGAAAACATAAAAATTAGACATAAAACTGATTGCTTTGATGCAATTTATCATACTAACAATATTGGTGCAAAAGATTATGATTTTGAAATAAAAAAAAATTATAAAAAAAGGTTTATTTTACTTGGAGACTCTTTTGCTGAAGGCTTTGGTGTTAACAATAATTTTGCTTTTAAATCATATTTAGAAAAAAGTCTTAATTCAGAAATATATAATTTTGGATCTTCAGGTGCGTTAGGTCCATTACAATATTACTTAATTTATGAAAATTTGGCAAAAAAGTACGAACATGATTCAATCATAATATCGTTATTGCCATCAAATGACTTCACAGAAAACGATTATGCTTTATGGAAGAAAAAAAAATGGAACTTAATTCATGATGTTGAAAGATATAGGCCATATTATATAAAAAAAAGTTATGGATTTGATTACTTTATCCCCGAAAATGCAAAAAAAAGAGAAGATTGGTATTTTTTAAATGATCCAAATTTAATTCATAAAATAAAAAAAATTATTTCCAATTCTTTTTGGTCATTTAATATTTATAAATCATTTTATTTTCTTAGAAATTATAAAGAATCAAGTGGCAAAAAATATTCTGGTTACTTTGATGCAACATTAGAGCAGCAAGAAGCAGCAATTTACTTTATAAGTAAAATATTAAAATCAAGAAAATTTGATAATGCAACTATTGTTATTTTTCCATCAAAAGAGGATCTAAATAGAATTTATGTAGAAGGAAAAAATATACATGATCAAAGATGGTATAAGGATTTAAAAAAACTAAATGAATCTGTGGATTATGAAATAACTTTAGTGAATATTGCCGATTATGTTAAAAGTGCTGAAGAATATTCACAATATCTTTTCTCATGCGATGATCATTTAAGTCAAAAAGGAAATAAGTTTGTGGCAACAAAAATTTATCAGGAAATGGTTAATTAGTTTAATTTAAAATTTGGTGAATAAAAAATATAAACTAGATAAAAATGCACTAATAGCCATAGCAGGAATAATTGCCACGATCATTTATGTACATATAATCCAGGTAGTTGACCAAGCAAATAATTAAGGAAACTAAATAAACATATAAATAAATTTTGTTTTTTGCCTTAAATTCTTAATATATTCTTACCTTTTTTTGATAACTAAAGCTTTACAATCATAGGAAGTGAAACTATATATGTCTTGCCTGGTGATTATTGCATAGGTGTTACACCCGATCCCATTCCGAACTCGGAAGTTAAGCCCTGTTGCGCCAATGGTACTTTGTCTTAAGACATGGAAGAGTAGGACGTTGCCAGGCTATCTAATTTAGAAATAAAATAAAAAATTATGAAAATTAAAAGTTCATTAAAATCAATTAAAAAAAGAGATTTAAATTCTAAATTAGTAAGAAGACGAGGTAGAGTTTACGTCATTAATAAAACCAATCCAAAATTCAAAGCAAGACAGAAGTAGTTTTTATGGATAACGAGAACCATAAAAATACATGGAATAATTTTACAAAGTTTGTTCTGTGGGGAACTGTCGCTGTTGTATGTGTTTTAGTATTAATGGCAATATTCTTATTGTAAGGTTTTAAAATGAGAATTGGCTCTATCTTAGAAAATCAGAGTATTGAAAAAAGAATAGCTGTTACGCCCGAGTTAGTTAAGAAATATATTTCTCTTGGACTTGATGTTTGTTTAGTTGAAAATTATGGATCTCATCTTGGGATAAAAGATGAGCAGTTTAAAGATATGGGTGTTAAAATATCAAAAAATGAGTCAGAAATTTTAAATTCTTCAGACATAATTGTTCAAATTGGAATGTTGTCTGAAGAAAAAACTTCAAATTTTAGAGAAAACCAGACACTAATTGGAGTTTTAAATCCTTACAAAAATAAGGAGCAGTTACAAAATCTGGCAAAAAAAAAAATTAATCTTTTTTCACTAGAATTACTTCCAAGAATTACTAGGGCACAATCAATGGATATACTATCCTCCCAAGCAAATCTAGCTGGCTACAAAGCAGTAATTGAGTCATTTGCAAATTTTGAGAAAGCTATACCAATGATGATGACAGCAGCAGGAACAGTCCCGGCCGCAAAAGTTTTGGTTGTTGGTGCAGGTGTTGCTGGGTTACAGGCAATTGCTACAGCAAAGAGGATGGGAGCAATTGTTTTTGCTACTGATGTAAGAATGGCATCTAAGGAACAAGTTGAAAGTTTAGGTGGTAAATTTTTAACTATAGAGGGCTCTGAAAATTTAGAAACCGAAGGTGGCTATGCGAAAGAAGCATCAGATGATTTTAAACATAAGCAAGAAGAGCTTCTATCTGAAACTCTAAAAAAAATTGACATAGTAATTTGTACAGCTCTGATACCAGGAAAGAAAGCTCCAGTTATAATTAAAGAAAAAATGATTGAAAAAATGCAAGCAGGATCTGTAATTTACGATCTAGCAGCAATTCAAGGAGGGAATAGCGCATTTACAGAAGTTGATAAAATTATTGAAAAAAATGGAATAAAAATATTGGGTGAAAGTAATATTTTAAATAAGCTACCTGTTTCTGCCTCAAACTTGTTTGCTAAAAATGTCTTTAATTTTATTGATAATTTAATCGACAAAGAGGATAAAAAACTAAATATTAATTTAGAAGATGAAATTATAGAAAAGACATTAATAAAATAAATTATGGAAATAGACCCTTTAATATTCAGACTAAGCATATTCATTCTTTCAATATTTGTAGGATATTATGTTGTATGGAGTGTTACACCTTCTTTACACACACCATTAATGTCCGTTACCAACGCAATTTCATCAGTCATTATCGTAGGTGCAATAATTGCTGGCTTGTCAGGAAATTCAGAGAGTGTTTTCAATACTTCAAGTATTTTTGGTTTTTTAGCTATAGCGTTGGCTGCAATTAATATATTTGGAGGGTTTCTTGTAACACAAAGAATGCTTGCAATGTACAAAAAAAAGAAAAAGGATAAATAATGATTTCAGCAAATTTGTCAGCAATCTTTTATCTCGTTTCAGGTGTATTATTTATTCTTGCTTTAAGAGGTTTGTCTTCACCTGAAACATCAAGACAAGGAAATTTTTTTGGAATTTTAGGAATGATAATAGCTGTAACAGTTACATTCTTATCTACAGGTAACTTTTCCTCAGGGTTTGTTTTCGTATTATTATTTATATTAGCTGGGGGTTCAATTGGAGCATTCATAGCATATCGAATACCTATGACAGCCATGCCTGAATTGGTTGCTGGATTTCATAGTTTAGTTGGATTAGCTGCAGTTTTTGTGGCTATTTCTGCATTTTTAAATCCTGAAGCTTTTAATCTAGGAAAGCCAGGAGATATAAAACTTGGAAGTTTGATTGAGATGTCTATAGGCGCTGCAGTAGGAGCTATAACATTTTCAGGCTCAGTAATTGCCTTCTTAAAGTTACAAGGAATTATGTCAGGTTCACCAATTACATTTAAAGGTCAGCACCCACTAAATGCTATAATTTTAATTTCAATAATTGTTTTAATTTACTTATTGTGTTCAACTCAATCATCCAATTTATTTTGGATACTTTTAGCTGTTTCATTTCTAATTGGTTTTCTTTTAATTATTCCAATTGGTGGCGCAGATATGCCGGTAGTTATATCTATGTTAAATTCATACTCGGGCTGGGCTGCTGCTGGTATAGGATTTACTTTGGAGAATACAGCTTTAATTATAACAGGTGCACTTGTTGGGTCATCAGGTGCAATTTTATCTTATATAATGTGTAAAGGCATGAACCGTTCATTCTTCAACGTCATACTTGGGGGATTTGGAGCAACAGATGAAGCTTCAACAAGTAACAATAAAGAACAAAGACCAGTCAAAAGCGGTAATGCAGATGATGCAGCCTTTTTAATGAAAAATGCCTCATCAGTTATAATTGTTCCTGGATATGGAATGGCAGTAGCGCAAGCACAACATGCTTTAAGGGAAATGGTAGATACACTCAAGAAAAATGATATCAAAGTATCGTATGCCATTCACCCTGTTGCGGGTAGGATGCCCGGGCACATGAACGTTTTGTTAGCTGAGGCAAACGTACCTTATGATGAAGTATTTGAATTAGAAGAAATAAATAATGATTTTGCTAATGCCGATGTTGCTTTTGTTATTGGGGCCAATGACGTAACTAACCCAGTGGCAAAAACCGATCCTCAAAGCCCAATATTTGGTATGCCTGTCCTTGATGTTGAGAAATGTAAATCTGTGTTATTTGTCAAAAGAAGCTTGTCACCTGGTTATGCTGGAATTGATAATGATCTTTTTTATAAAGAAAACACACTAATGTTGTTTGCTGATGCTAAAAAAATGACAGAAGATATCACAAAAAATCTATAGTAAAAAATGAATACAAAAATTTTTTGTGATATTGCAGACCTAAGTTCAATCAAAAAATTCAATAAAAAAAAAATTGTTAAAGGTTTTACTACCAATCCTAGCTTAATGAGAAAAGCTGGTGCAAAAGATTATAGCTCATACTCCAAACAGTTACTTAAAGTATGCAAAAATAAACCAATATCACTAGAAGTATTTGCAGATGATTTTAAAAGCATGATTGATCAGGGTAAGAAAATAAATACATGGGGTAGAAACGTTTATGTAAAAGTTCCTGTTGTAAATTCTAAAAGCAAATTTACAGGAAGAGTAATTAAAGAATTAAATTCTCAAAATATAAAATTAAACATAACTGCGGTTTATTCAGCCAAACAAACAGAGAAAATTTTGAGACAAATAAATAATAAAACTAAAGTCATAATTTCTATATTTGCAGGTAGAGCTGGGGATACAGGTAAAGACCCTTTGCCTGAAATTAAAAAAAGTATAAAAATGGCAAAAAAATTTAAAAATGTTGAAATTTTGTGGGCCAGTGTTAGAGAGCCTTATAATTTTACTCAAGCAAAACAATTAGGTTGTCATATAATAACAATACCACCTGCTATTATTGAAAAAATTGAAAAATTTGGAAAATCATTTAATCGATTAACAACGGAAACAGTTAAAGCTTTTTTAATTGATAGCAGAAAATCAAAGTTTAAAATTTAGAACTTCTTACTTTTTATTGGTTGCGGGGGACGGATTTGAACCGCCGACCTTCAGGTTATGAGCCTGACGAGCTACCAGACTGCTCCACCCCGCGTTGTTTTAAATTCTATTTTTTAGCTTATTTAGCTTTTTTACTCTTTTAATGTTTTCTTGAAGAATTCTTTTTTTCTTTTCAGATGGTTTTTCATAAGTATTTTTAAGTTTAATTACTTTAAAAAAACCATCTCTTTGAAGTTTTCTCTTTAAAACTCTCAAAGCTTGTTCAATATTATTATCTTTAACCTCGATTTTAATAACTACCTCCAAAAAGTTGATTTACTATCACTTTTATAAATTTATGTCTATTAATTTTCTTTATCATGCAATTGTAAGATTAGCTCTACTCTGTTTTTCTTTTTCTTTTTTTTCTCTTTTAATTCTTCTCTCAGCTTTTTCTATAGCATCTATCAAATCCTTTTGAGCAAACAAGTTTAGAGCAACAGGATCTTTAGGGATAAGATTATTGTAATTCCAATAACTCTTGTTTCTAATCGATGTAACTGAGTTTTTAGTAATTCCTACAAGTTTAGCAATCTGTGAATCTTTTAAAATATTATGTTGTTTAATTAACCACAGAGCTGAGTCAGGTTTATCTTGTCTTTTCGAAAGAGGAATATATTTTTTAATTTTTTTCTCATTATTTGATATTTGAATGTCATTACTCTTTATTTTTAAAGACCGTGATTCATCTTTTGATGACAATTCAATCTCCTCCCTGGAAAGTTGCCCAGATATTATAGGGTTGTAAGCTTTTATACCTTTAGCTACTTCTCCATCAGCAATACCTTGAACCTCCACCTCGTGTAATTTACAAAATTCAGCAATTTGTTTAAATGTTAACGTTGTATTTTCTACTAACCAAACAGCAGTTGCCATTGGCATTAAAGGACCATTAGACATTAATTTTTCTTTTCTGATTTAAAATTTTGGAATTTTTTGTTAAACTTACTAATCCTACCTTTATCCATTAGTTTTTGTTTTCCACCTGTCCAAGCAGAATGGGATTTAGGATCAATTTCTAATTTTAATAAATCACCTTCTGATCCCCAAGTTGATCTCGTTTCAAATTGAGTTCCATCTGTCATTTCAACTTTAATAGTATGGTAACTAGGGTGAATGTCTTTTTTCATAGGGAGACTTATAGCAAAAGAATTTTAGAACACAATTAAAAGTTCTTTAAATTTTCAAGCATTTTATCATTAATTGCCCCGCTAGAAGCTCTTATATCTATATTATTCGTATTGAATTTTTGAAAATCATTAACTATCCCTCCTGCCTCTTTAATTAGTAGTACTCCAGCAGCTATATCCCAAATGTTAATTTTATTTTGAAAAAAACCATCTAATCTTCCTGAAGCCACGTAAGCCAGATCTAATGCTGTGCATCCACTATATCTCATGTTAAGATTACTAAATTTAACACCCTCGTGATTACTTGAAAACAAACATTCATCTACCATGTTTTTATTTGACACCCTTAATCTTTGATTATTCAAATATGCTCCTTTATTTTTTTCAGCATAAAACATTTCATCTTTAATAGGATCATAAACCAAACCACTTACTATTTCTTTTTTAAACTCATGAGCTATACAAATAGCAAAATGAGGAATACCGTGTAAAAAATTTGTTGTTCCATCAATTGGATCAATAATCCACACATTATCCTTATCTTTATTTTCAATTTTTCCAACTTCTTCTGATAAAAAAGAATAGTTTTTTTTTATTTTAGATAGTTCTTCTATTAAAATTTTTTCTACATTTTTATCTGTTTTAGTTACAAAATCACGCGGTCCTTTTTTTGACACTTGTAACTTTTCAACTTCCCCAAAGTCCCTAATAACTGACTTTGATGCTTTTTCAGCTGCCTTAATCATTATATTTAAATTTGAAGATATAGAGATCATTAGATTTTTTTTACGTATTCTAAATTTCTAGTATCAACTAAAATTTGGTCACCTACCTCGATAAATGGTGGCACTTGTATATTTAAACCATTATCAAGAGTTGCTGGTTTGTAAGATGAGGACACAGTTTGTCCTTTAAGTGCCACATCAGTAGTTTCAATTTTACACTGTACTTGGTTAGGTAATTCAATTGATAGTGGGTTTTCATTATAAAAGCTAACAGAAACTTCTAAGTTTTCAGTTAAAAGTTTACCTTTCTCACCTACGGTTTCTTTTTTTATTTCTATTTGTTCAAAAGTTTTTGGATCCATAAAAAAATAATTTGCTTCATCACTATACAGATAATTGTAAGTCTTTTCCTCTAATGACGCTTTTTCTACGGTTTCACTTGATCTAAATCTTTCATTTAACTTTGTATTTTTATTTAAGCTTTTCATTTCAACTTGAGCAAACGCGCCACCTTTTCCTGGCTTTACATGTTGGGTTTTCAAAACTTGCCATAAGTCATTTTTATATTCTAAGAGCATTCCTACTCTTATTTCTCCAGCATTAATTTTCATTTTAATCTTTCTATAGCTTGTAACGGTTTGTATTTTTTATTTTTCCAAATGTAGCCTGAAATAGCTAAAAAATTGGCATTATTCAATAATAGATTTTTATAATTAACAGCATTAATTCCGCCAATAGCCACTAATGGAGTTTTTGTAAATTTTTTAACTTTATTTAAAATTTTTACAGAGGCTACATACTTAGTTTTTTTAGTTTTAGATTGATTAAAAGCACCAAAGGCAATGTAATCAGCTTTAGCTTTAATTGCTTTTTTTGCTAAATTCATGGAATTATGACAAGTAATTCCTATAAGTTTTTTACCAAGTATTTTTTTTGCTTTATTAATATTCATATCTTTTTGACCTAGATGGCAACCATCAGCATTTAATTTCAAAGCAAGTAAAGGATCATCGTTAATTATAAATTTTACTTTATTTTTTTTACAAATTTTCTTAATTTTTTTTCCAATTATAATTTTCTTTTTAAGAGAATAATTTTTAAGTCTAAGTTGAAAAAAACCTACCTTTCCAGTTTTTAAAACTAATTTTAGATTTTTATAGAAAGAATTAGAAATTTTATTTGGAGAAATAAGATAAATAAATTTTTTTTTATTTATTTTCAAGCTCACTAGACCATTTTCCTTGAGCAGCCAAAGTACACATTTTAGCCCTATGATTAAAAGTAGTTTGAGCTGCCTCTACATTTTTAATATCATTAGACCAAACTTTTAAAGCACTTTGTTGAAGAGCTCTTCCATATGAATAGGTCATTATAAAATTGGTATTGTTGTTTTGATTTATTAAATTTAAATTTTCTGTAGCTTCAATTTCAGATTGCCCTCCAGATAAAAAAGCTATCCCAGGAACCTCATTTGGAACTGAATTTTTAAGACAATCTAGGGTTTTTATAGAAACCTCTTTATTTGAAATTTTATCTTTTGATTGGTTTCCTGCCAATATCATATTCGGTTTTAAAATAATTCCCGATAAATCAACTTTGTGCAAAATTAGTTCCTCAAAACATTTTTTAATTACTTCTGAAGTTTTATTATAACAAACTTCTGCAGAATGGTTTCCATCCATCAATACCTCTGGCTCTACTATTGGAACCATTCCACTTTCTTGAACTAACGCAGAGTACCTAGCAAGTGCATGAGCATTACTACTAATTGCTAGATCGCTTGGATATTTTTCACTAATAGAATAGACGCCTCTCCATTTTGTAAATCTTGCCCCAAGATCATAATATTTTTTTAATCTATCTCTGAGGCCATCTAATCCTTCAGTAATTTTTTCTTCAGGGGAATTTGCTAAATCTTTTGCTCCAGTATCTACTTTAATTCCAGGGACTGTACCTGAAATAGATATTAAATCAGGTATTGATTTTCCTGTGCTCGAAATTTGATTTATGGTTTCATCGTAAAGAATAACTCCACCTATGCAATCCTTCATTCCATCAGATGAAAAAAGAATTTCTCTAAAAGAAAGCCTATTTTCTGGAGTTGATTTGACATTTACTGCTTCAAGTCTTTTTGTCATAGTTCCATTGCTTTCATCAGCCGCAAGTATGCCTTTACCGTTGGAAATTATTTTAAGTGCAATTTTATTTAATTCAGACATTTTAATTTAATGCGGTTATACCAGGAAGGTTTTTACCTTCAAGATATTCCAAAAAAGCTCCACCTGCAGTTGAAACAAAATTAAACTCATTAACAGCTTTTAAATTATTTAATAAAGAAACTGTGTCTCCACCACCAGCAACTGAAAAAATTTTGTTTGCTTTATTATTTTCAATTATTTTTTTTGCTATTTGAATACTTGCATAAGCAAAGTTTGGATTTTCAAAATATCCTGCGGGTCCATTCCAAAGTATAGTTTTACTATCATCAATAATATTTGTTATTTTTTCTATAGTTTTTGGACCTATATCTAATATCATTTCATCAGATAATATTTTACTCAATTCTTTCTTTTGAGGAGAACCATTTAAATCTTTAGATACAATCACATCTTCTGGGTAAATTATTTTACATTTTTCTTTTTTTGAAAGAGAGATAATTTCTTCTACTATTTTTTCGCAATTTTTTTCTTTAATAGATTTGCCAACACTATTTCCAAAATATTCTATGAAATTATTAGCCATACCCCCAACAATTATAATATTATCAAATTTAGGAATTAAATTTTTAATAACATTAATCTTAGTTGAAATTTTAGACCCACCAATAATACAAGTAATCGGTCTGGTAATTTCAGAAGTTATCTTATTAAGTGCATTGACTTCTAAGTCAAGCTGCAACCCAGAAAAAGAGGGTAAGAATTTTGGAATTTCACTAATTGAGGCATGAGCTCTATGCGAACAAGAAAAAGCATCATTGACATATATATCTCCAAGACTCGATAGATATTCTGCAAACTTATTGTCATTTTGTTCTTCTTCTGAATAAAATCTAATATTTTCTAAAACAAAAATATCTTCATTATAGTTACTGAAGAAATTTTTACTTTTTATTTCTTTAATATTTTCTTTAATAAGTTTTACTTTTTTTTTTAATTTATTTTGTAATTCTTCACAAATTGGTTTTAGGGAGAGCTCTTTAACAATTTTACCTTTTGGTCTTCCAACATGAGATAAAATTATAATTTTAGCTTTTTGTTTAATCAAAAAATTTAATGTAGGAAGAATTTTATCAATCCTTGTTGTGTCTATTATCTTGTCTCTTTCCAAGGGGACATTCAAATCTAGTCTTAATAATATTTTTTTATTGTTTAGATTTTTTTCGTTTATAATGCTTCTCATTAAGAGATTTTATGCAAAGTTTCTGCGATATCACACATTCTATTAGAAAAGCCCCACTCATTATCATACCAGGCTGATATTTTACCCATATTACTTCCAACTACATTTGTTAAAGAAGCATCTACTATTGCGGAAGCAGGATGATGATTAAAATCTATAGATACTAATTTTTCATGAGTAACTTCTAAGATGTTTTTTAATTTATTTTTTGATGCTTGTTCAAAGGCATCATTAATTTTTTTTATATTGATATCTTTTTTTGTACAAAAAACTAATTCAACAAGAGAAACATTAGGAGTGGGCACCCTCATCGCAACACCTTCTAGTTTTCCTTTGAGGTTTGGTATTATTTCTCCTATTGCTTTCGAAGCTCCTGTGGAGGCAGGAACTATTGATTGACTCGCGGATCTTGCTCTTCTTGGATCTTTGTGTGAATTATCTAAAATTCTCTGATCGCTGGTAAATGCATGAATTGTAGTCATAAAACCTTTTTCAATTTCAAATTTTTCATCAAGAACGCAGGTTACTGGTGCTAGACAATTGGTGGTACACGACGCTGCAGATATTATTTTATCCTTTTTTGTAATTATATTCTCATTAACACCAAATACTATTGTTTTATCAGCATTTTTACATGGAGCAGAAACGATCACTTTTTTTGCACCATTTTCTATATGAGCAAGAAGTTTTTCTTTTGAATTAAATTTTCCAGTACATTCGAAAACATAATCAACATCATATTTTTTCCAATTTATGTCTTCAATTTTTGTTTCTTGAGAAAATGTAATTTTATTTTTATTAATTATTAAATGATTTGGATCATAATCTAAATCAGCATTTAATTTTCCATGTATAGAATCATGTTTGATTAATTTAGATGTAGTTTCTGAATTTGATCTGTTGTTTATATGATTAATTTTTAAATTTTTATTTTTACTTTCGACAATTGATCTAACAACCATACGACCAATCCGTCCCATTCCATTAATTCCTATTTTAATTGTCATTTTATTTATTTAATAATTTTTTAGTGACGTTTTTAATGTTTGTACTCTCTAGTCCAAAATATTTATAAATATCTCTATAGGGTGCACTTTTTCCAAATTCATCAATTCCAAAAGTAATACCGTTATCACTTACATATTTTTTCCAACAATCGCTTGATCCAGCTTCAATGGATATTTTAAATTTTGTTTCTTCTAAAATTTTATTTTTATAAGATTTTGATTGTAATTCAAAAAGTTCCATGCAAGGCATTGATATCACTTTGGAATATATTTTATCTTTGGCTAATTTATGGCTAACTTCTAACGCTAGATTAACTTCAGATCCACTCGCTAATATTGTTAGATTAATTATTTTATTCGTTCTTAAAACCTCATAAGCACCTAATGAGCATAAGTTTTTATTTGGGTATGTTTTTCTTACTGGATTTAAATTTTGTCTTGTTAAAGATAGCACGCTAGGTGTTTTTGAGCTTTTTAATGCATGTTCCCAACACTCGATAGTTTCAATTCTATCTGCGGGTCTGAATACATTTAGGTTAGGTATAGCACGTAAGCCTGAAAGCTGTTCTATAGGTTGATGGGTAGGGCCATCTTCTCCGAGCCCAATGGAGTCATGTGTCATTACATAAATGACTCTTTTTTTCATTAAGGCAGACAATCTGATCGAAGGTTTGCAATAATCAGAAAATATTAAAAAAGTACCTCCATAAGGAATTAGATGACTGTGAAGTGCGATACCATTCATAACCCCACTCATTGCGTGTTCTCTCACTCCGTAGTGAATGTAGTCACCAGTAAAATCTCCAGGTTTAATTATTTTATGGTTTTTAGTTTTTGTATTATTTGATCCAGCTAAATCAGCAGAGCCACCAATTAAATTATTTTTTTGTTTTGTTAATGCATTCAATGTCATTTCTGAACATTTCCTAGTAGCTAAACTTTTTGGTTCCTTTATTGCATTCTCTTTTTCTTTCTTAAGCACCTTAGTAAAGTTATTTTTAAAAGTTTGATTAAATTTTATTCTTTTTCTTTTTAATGCTTTGTCCCATTTTTTTTCTAAAATTTCACCTCTTTGGCCAATTTTTCTCCATTCATTTAAAATTTTATTTGGGACATCAAAAGGTTTGGTTTTCCAATTTAAGGCTTTTCTCACAAGCTTGATTTCATCTACTCCCAATGGACTTCCATGGGACGATGATTTTCCTGATTTATTCGGTGAACCATATCCAATCTTTGTTTTACAAGAAATCACTGTAGGTTTTTTAGCTTTTTGAACTTTTTTTAGTGCTTTAAAAATTTCTTTTTCATTATGACCGTTGATAGAAATATAATCCCAACCATACCCTTCAAATCTTTTTTTAAAATTATCTGAAACCGCAAGATTTGTTGGACCATCGATTGAAATTGAATTGTTATCAAAAAGCATAACTAAATTTTTAAGTTTTAAATGTCCCGCTAAACTCATCGCTTCATGACTTATTCCTTCCATTAAGCATCCATCTCCAGCTAAAACATAAGTTTTGTGATTAATTAAATCTTTACCTAATTTATTTTTTAAAATTTCTTCAGCTATTGCAAAACCAACTGCATTAGATATACCTTGTCCAAGAGGACCGGTTGTAGTTTCAATACCTGTTTTTGGATGATATTCAGGATGTCCAGCACAAATAGAATTAAGCTGCCTAAATTTTTTAATATTATTAATTGATATGCTTTTATACCCAGTTAGGTAAAGCAAAGAATATAAAAGCATAGAACCATGACCAGCAGACAAAACAAATCTATCTCTATTCAGCCAATCTGGATTCTTTGGATTAAATCTTAAAAAATTTTTGAATAACACTGTTGCAACATCTGCCATGCCCATTGGCATTCCCGGGTGACCTGAATTTGCTTTTTGAACAGCATCAATTGATAAAAATCTGATGCAATTAGCTAAATCATTGTGTAGTTTGCTCAAAATTATCCTGACTAGACTAAGAAGAATCTATTTAATAATATAAACATATATATATGAATTCTATAAACGAAAAAGAAAAAAAATTAAATATTGCATTAGAGGAATTAAAAAATTTAGATCTAACAAATCCTGAATTACAAAAAAATATCGAAAATTTAAGCACAAAACAAAATCAATTAGAAATTGAAAAAACACAGATTGAGGAAAAATATAAAACGTTACTCGAGGAACATGAAAATCTATCAAAAAAACTTGAGGATTTAAAAAACAAAGAAAAGTTGGAAGAAAGAAAACAAATTGAATTTTCTGAAAAAATTGACGAACTTAATCAAGAAACTGACACACTATTGGATGAAATAGATAAATGGCAAATGTAAGTATAAAATTTAACAACAAAGAGTTTTTGCTTGCCTGTGAAGATGGACAAGAGGAGCACCTAGAAGAATTGTTAATTCAGATTAACAAAAAGTTTAATAATTTAAAAAATGATTTGGGAAATCTAGGTGAAAATAAATTATTATTAATTACAGCTGTTAAAATAATGGATGAATATTATGAAACTAAGAAAAAAGTAGATCAAAAAAAAGAAGAATTAAACGATCTATCAAAAAAATTTAAAGAACTAAAATCTCTAATTTACGATTATAGGGACACAAAAGAATCTGAAATTAAAAAACTAAATCTAGATCATGAAAATTTAAAACAAGAAATTGACGATAATCAAAAAAAATACGAAAATTTAATTGATGAAGCTGCTGATCAAATATCAAATTTTGTAAAAAAAGCAAAATTAGAAAACATTTCAAAGTAGGTCTGTGAATAAATCTAAACTAAGAAGAAAAATTTTAAATCTTAGAAAAAAAAATTTGAATAAAAAACTTAGTCTCAATCCTGAGAGAATTTATCGGTTTTTAAAAAAAAATAAAATTAATTTCAAAAATGTAGGAGGGTATTACCCTTGTAATTATGAGATTGATGACTTGGATACGCTTTATTTTTTAAGAAACAAAAAGGCAAATATTTCGCTACCAATGATTAGAGAAAATAACCAAATGGATTTTTTTGAATGGACAAATAAAGATCCTTTAAAAATTAATAAGTATGGAATTGCTGAGCCAACTTTAGGAAAAAAAATTTACCCAGATATAATATTTGTTCCTTTAGTAGCTTATGATGATGTTATGAATAGACTGGGCTATGGTGGAGGATTTTATGATCGTTATTTAGAAAAAGTATCTAAAATTAAAAAAATATTTAAAATTGGATTAGGATTTTCATACCAGGAGATAAAAAAAATACCTATCGATAAGCATGATAAAAAACTTGATTTAATAATAACTGAGAAAAAAATTATACAATGAGAATTTTATTTTTAGGAGATGTTGTTGGAATTTCAGGATGTTCAAAATTAACAAGTAATTTATTAAATGAAATTGATAAAAATAAAATCGATTTTGTAATAGTAAACGGTGAAAATGCAGCAATTCAAGGTGTGGGGCTAACTAAAGAAATATGTAAGGATTTTTTTAATTGTGGAGTTGATGTTATTACAACTGGCAATCATGTTTGGGATCAAAAAGAAATTATGGAATTTATTGATAAAGAAGAACGATTATTAAGACCTAAAAATTTATTTGAACCTGCACCAGGAAAAGGTTTTCAGATTTATAAAACAAAGAATCATATAAAAATTGGAGTTCTTAATCTGATGGGTAACGTTTTTATGAAAAAGTGTGAAGATGTTTTTGAAGCTTCTCAAAAATTTTTAAAAGAAAATGAAATGAAAAAGGATTTTGATTTACTTGTAGTTGATTTCCATGGTGAAATTACTAGCGAAAAAAATGCTATAGGACATCTATTTGATGGAAAGGCAACTCTCGTGGTTGGAACCCATACTCATATTCCAACAAATGATGCCAGAATACTTAATAATGGTACCGGATATCAAACCGATGCAGGTATGTGTGGGGATTATGATTCAGTGATTGGAATGAATAAAGAAAATTCCTTGAATAGATTTTTAAAAAAGAATTCAGTGAAACACTTTCCCGCTACTGGAGATGCTACTTTGTGTGGTGTTATAGTAGATTGTGATATAAAAACAGGTTTAGCAATAGACATCAAAAGCTATGTATACGGAGATCAACTAAAAAATATTTGAAGATCATGGCAGGACATTCACATTGGGCAGGAATAAAACATAAAAAAGGTAAGGCTGATAAGCAAAGATCAAAGATATTTTCAAAATTATCTAAAGAGATTACAGTTGCGGCAAAACTTGGTGACAAGGATCCAGCAATGAACCCTAGACTGAGATCTGCAGTACAGGCTGCTAGATCTGCAAATATGCCTAAAGATAATATTGAAAGAGCAATAGATAAATCTTCTGCAGCTACAGGAGCAAATTTTGAAAATTTAAGATACGAGGGGTTTGGACCAGAAAAAATTGCTGTAATAGTTGAAACTTTAACAGATAACAAAAATAGGACCGCATCAAATATTAGAACTATTTTTCAAAAGAGTGGAGGCAGCTTAGGAACTCAAGGTTCAGCATCTCATAATTTTCAACAATTGGGTATAATCAAGATTGATAAAAAAGAGATATCTGATGAAAAAATTTTAGATTTAGCGATTGAATCAGGAGCTGATGAATGTTTCTCTCACGAGGATTATCATGAGGTACAGTGTCAAATGAGCGAAATATATAATGTAAAAAAAAATCTTGAGACAACTATTGTGAATTTTATTTCTACAGAAATTGAATGGGTTCCATTAAATAATGTTGAAGTAAATAAAGATAATAAAGATAGTATTGTAGGTTTTTTAGAGACTCTTGAGGAAGATGAAGATGTCCAGAACGTTTATTCTAACGTTAATTTAGGTGGTATTTAATGATGATTATTGGAATTGATCCAGGCATCTCAGGATCAATCTGTTTTTTTCATGACGGCATAATAAAAGATGTAATTGAAATGCCAACGATGACAGATGGCAAGAAAAAGAAGCGACAAGTAAATGGTGCTCAAATATTTAATGAAATTAGTGAAAGGATAAACAAATTAGATAAAAAAAATATAAAGGTAGTAATTGAACAAGTTTCTGCAATGCCTGGTCAAGGCGTTACTAGTATGTTTAATTTTGGTCAATCTTTTGGTATTTTAAAGGGGATATGCAGCGCAATGCACTTGCCTGTTTATTATGTTAGGCCTGCTAAGTGGAAAAAATACTTTAATCTTATTAATTCAGAAAAAGATGCAAGCAGAACAAGAGCTATTGAAATTTTTCCATATTTTTCATCACAATTGTCAAAAAAAAAAGATAATAACAAGGCAGATGCTATTCTAATATCTAGTTTTTTCTACGAAACTTATCAAAAAGAAGAATAATCAATTTAAAATGATAGACAAAATCATGACACATTTAAGTGTGATGAGTAAGCATGGAAGCGGATATAGCAGCAAAAGCGGTTGAATTAGGAACAAATACTGATTTTTCGTTATTCAGTTTATTTTTTAGAGCGGACATAATTGTTAAGTCTGTAATGATTATATTAATATTGTGCTCAATATATTCTTGGGCTGTAATAATTGAGAAGTTTCGTTTATTTAAAAAAATAACTAAATCTTCAGAAGAATTTGAAGAAAAATTCTGGAATTCTAAATCTGCTGAAACCTTTTACAATAGTTTACCCAGTAAACTTGAGGATCCAATGTCACTTGTGTTCCAAGATGCAATGGAAGGATTACTTAAAAAAAAATCAAGAACCAACATAAGCGAGAGAATGAGTGCATCTTTAGAGTCAGGAATTGAAAAACAAATGACAAAAATTGAAAAAGGTTTTACTTTTTTGGCAACAGTAGGTTCAACAGCACCATTTATTGGATTGTTTGGCACTGTTTGGGGAATTATGAATTCTTTTCAATCTATAGCTATTTCAAGAAATACAAGTCTTGCAATAGTTGCGCCAGGAATAGCTGAAGCTTTATTTGCAACTGCACTTGGTTTATTGGCCGCAATACCAGCAGTAGTGGCATATAATAAATTCAATAACGATGCCAAAAAATATTCAGAAAAATTAGAAAATTTTTCAAAAAGATTTTTAACAATTATTTAAATGGCATTTAAATTAAATCGTTCTTCTAAAGAACCAATGAGTGAAATAAATGTTACACCTTTTGTGGATGTAATGCTTGTATTGTTAATAATTTTTATGGTTACAGCACCATTATTAACTGTTGGTGTTCAAGTTGATTTGCCTGAAAGTTCAGCAGATTCTTTGCCAGAAGAGACAGAACCTTTAACACTCTCAATTAATGCAAAAGGTGAAATTTTTATTCAAGAAGCAAAAGTTGAATACGATAATATTATTGCAAAGGTTTTGGCAGTTTCAAAAAATAGGACTGATACTAGGATTTATGTTAGAGGTGATAAAACTATAAATTATGGAAGAGTTTTAGAAATAATGGGATTACTATCAGGATCTGGTTTTACCAAAGTAGCATTGATTTCAGAACCTTATAAACAAAGGTAATTAAAGTGAATAGAAGTTTAATTATTTCTTCTGTTTTACATGCTTTGTTAATTTTCATTACAGCTATGAGTTTGCCTTTTTTGGCAAAGAAACCACTTGATATTCCACCAATCGTGTCAGTTGAGTTAATTCAAATAGCAGAAAAAACCAATATTCCATTTGCACCTAAAGCTAAGAAAATAATTGAGAAAGTAAAAGAGAAAGAAAAAAAACTTGTTTCAGAACAAGCTCCACCAAAAAAAGTTAAAAAAACGAAAACAAAAACTGTTCTAGCTCCTGATCAAAATAATAAAAAAATAGAGAATGAAACACCTGAAGCAATTCCACTTCCAGACAAAACTTTAAAAAAGGTTGAAACAAAAGAGGAAAAAAAACAAAATCCTGAAAAAGTAGATGATGAGGTAAAGCAGGTATCAGAATTTGAAAAAAAAGATTTGTTTGATCCAAATAACATCGCTGCTTTAATTGATAAATCAAAAGAAGAGAGTGCAGAAGTTTTAAAAACAAATGATGATATTACTCAAGATCAAGAAAGAAATGTAGAAAATACAGGTCTTACATTAAGCGAAGAGGATGCTCTTAAGGCCCAAATTTTTGGCTGTTGGAGTATTCCTTTAGGATTACCATATAATGAGAATCTTTTAGTAAGAATAAAATTAAAATTAAAACCTGATGGAACAGTATCAAAAACAGAAATTTTGGATCATGCAAGAATGAATAAACCAGACCAAGGATTTTATAAGGTACTAGCAGAAAGTGCTTTGAGAGCTGTCAAGTTATGCCAACCATTAAGAGTTCCAACGACTGGATATGAAAGATGGAAAGAATTACAATTAAATTTTGATGCAAGAGAGATGTTAGAAGGGTAGTATATTTAAATGACAAAAAAAATTTTAATTTTATTATTAGTATTATTACCTCTCAAGGCAAATGCTTTAATAGAAGTTGATATAACTCGGGGAAATTTAAATCCACTTCCATTAGCAGTCTCTCCTCTTTCAATTGATGAAAATTCTAGAAAAGGTTTTGAAAAAATACTTAAAAAAGAAAATATTGGTTCTGAAATATC
>CACFJT010000011.1 GCA_902566705.1 uncultured Pelagibacteraceae bacterium | reverse complement strand
TTATATATTAATCGCACAAATTAACAAACGAATTTTATAAATAGTGTAATTACATTTTAGAGAGGTTCTAGTTTTATGACAAAAATGACAACAGAAGAAGCTTTTGTAAAAGTTTTACAAATGCACGGTATTGAACATGCGTTCGGAATTATCGGTTCAGCCTTTATGCCAATTTCAGATATTTTTCCAGATGCAGGTATAACTTTCTGGGATGTTGCTCATGAAACAAACGGTGGTTTAATTGCTGATGGTTACACAAGAGCTACTGGTAAAATGTCAATGGTTATTGCCCAGAACGGACCTGGAATTACTGGATTAGTTACACCAATTAAAACAGCCTATTGGAACCATACTCCTCTTTTATTAGTTACACCGCAGGCTGCGAACAAAACAATGGGACAAGGTGGATTTCAAGAAGTAGAACAAATGAATTTATTCAAAGACATGGTATGTTATCAAGAAGAAGTAAGAGATCCATCAAGAATGGCCGAAGTACTAAATAGAGTTATAGAAAAAGCTATTAGAGGATCAGCGCCAGCACAAATTAATGTTCCAAGAGATTATTGGTGTCAAGTAATTGACATAGATCTTCCTCCAATTGTGAGACTTGAAAGACAAGGTGGAGGTAATGATGCTGTAACTAAAGCAGCTGACTTGTTATCTAAAGCAAAGTTTCCAGTAATACTATCTGGAGCAGGTGTTGTTATTGGAGGAGCTATAGAAGCTACAAAAAAAATTGCAGAAAAATTAGATTCACCTGTTTGTTCAGGGTACCAGCATAATGACAGTTTCCCAGGGAGCCATCCTTTAGCTGTTGGTCCTCTAGGTTACAATGGATCAAAAGCTGCAATGGAATTAATTTCAAAAGCTGACGTAGTATTAGCTTTGGGAACTAGATTAAATCCATTTTCTACTTTACCTGGTTATGGTATTGATTATTGGCCAAAGAATGCAAGTATTATTCAAGTTGATATTAATCCTGACAGAATAGGTTTGACTAAAAAAGTTACAGTTGGAATAAGTGGTGATGCAAAATTAGTTGCTGAACAAATTTTAGAAAAATTATCTTCAAACGCTGGTGATACTGATAGACAAGCTAGAAAAGATTTAATTCATCAAACTAAATCAGCTTGGTTACAAAAACTTTCAAGTTTAGATCATGAAGATGATGATGAAGGAACAGTTTGGAATAAAGAAGCTAGAGAAAGAGATGCAGATAGAATGTCACCAAGACAAGCTTGGAGAGCAATTCAAGCAGGAATGCCTGATGATGTGATTATATCAAGTGATATTGGTAACAACTGTGCAATAGGTAATGCATACCCAACATTCGAAAAGCCAAGAAAATATTTAGCACCAGGTTTATTTGGTCCTTGTGGTTATGGTTTCCCATCAATATTAGGAGCAAAAATTGGTTGTCCAGATACTCCCGTTATTGGATTTGCTGGAGATGGTGCTTTTGGTATAAGCATGAACGAAATGAGCTCATGTGCAAGAGAAGAGTGGCCTGCTATAACAATGGTTATTTTCAGAAATTTTCAATGGGGAGCAGAAAAAAGAAATACAACACTATGGTTTGATAATAACTTTGTTGGTACAGAGTTAGATCCAGAATTAAGTTATGCTAAAGTTGCTGATGCTTGTGGTTTAAAAGGTGTGACTACTAGAACCATGGAAGAAACCACAAATGCAATAAAGCAATCTTGCGAAGATCAGAAGAAAGGAATTACAACATTTATTGAGGTAATTCTCAATCAAGAGCTTGGGGAACCATTTAGAAGAGATGCTATGAAAAAACCAGTAAGAGTAGCTGGTATTAAAAAAGAGGATATGAAGAAGCAGCCTTCTTTAAATTCTTAAAATCTTTTAAATAACGACCAATTATCGTAATCTTCGTTCATGGAAGTTGTAAATGATAATAGCTGTAGTTGGGTTAACGATCTAAGTCTAAGAAACAACATTAAAACACTTTCATCCGATTTAGATTGTGAATGGTTAATTGTAGGAGCAGGTTATACGGGATTATCTGCAGCAAGAAAATTAGCTCAACTTCATCCAAATCAAAAAATATTATTAGTTGATGCTCAGCTAGCAGGTGAGGGTGCTAGCTCTAGAAACTCAGGCTATTTAGTCGATACAACACTTAATGATGGTTTTACCTCAAATAAAGAATTGGATAATTATAAAAAAAAAACAGATATATATAAGTTGGGAATAGATACTATTAAAAGATTTATTAAAGAGTATCAGGTAGATTGTGACTGGAATGAATGTGGAAAATATTTTGCTTCATCAAAACAAGAAGATAAAAAAATATTAGAAAATTTTTCAGAAATTTTATCAAAATTAGGTTTTGAACATAATTTACTTTCAAACAAAGAACTTAAAAGTAGATTGGGTACCAATTTTTACAATATTGCTCTTCATACAAAGGGAGGAATTTTATTACATCCAAGTAAATTGGTTAGAGCTATGATTGATACATTGCCAGAAAACGTAAATCTTTATGAAAATTCTTCATTAATAGATTGGAAAAAGAAAAATGACATAGTCATTTGTAAATTTATAAATGGTTCAATTAAAACTAAAAAGATTATTTTTGCTACAAACGGATTTCTTAAGTCTTTAGGAATAAAATCAAATTATAATTTTCCTATTACTTTAACAGCTAGTATGACCAGATCTTTATCAGATGAAGAGTTTTTATCTCTTGGCGAACCTAAAGAATGGGGAGTGTTACCTGTCAGACCAATGGGGGCTACAATAAGAATGACTAAGAATAGAAGAATTTTAATTAGAAACACTGCAGAAGTTTATAATCCTTATCAAATGTCTAAATCCGAATTAACCAAAAGATCATTAAAGCAAAAGATTGGAATTAAAAAAAGATTTCCTGAATTACCTGATGATATTATTCAGTCTTCTTGGTCAGGTATTGTATCTAGAACAAGAAATAGTTCTCAAATTTTTGAAAAAATAGATAACAATATATTTGTTGCTGGTTGTTATAATGGCTCAGGTATTGGAGTTGGTACTTTGTTTGGAGAGCAAATTGCGATTAAAGCAAGTAATGAGAATACAAAAGAAATAGAGATTATTGAAGCAAGAAAAAAACCAACATGGTTACCACCTAATCCATTTTTGAATATAGCTGTAAAATTTAGATTAATGTATGAAAGGTATAGAGCTCATAAAGATATATAATTATATAAATGATTAATAAAATAATTTTTTTTTCACCTCTTACAGAGTTAATAATATGTATTCATGTTTTAGGTTGGGGGCTTTTAGTATCTAATTTCTTTTATATCAAAGAAGATATTAAAAAAAATCTTAGTGAAATTGCTATTTTTGGTTTTTGTTTAACTTTGCCAATTACTCAATTAGCAAATTTTTTTTTTCCTATATCAGAGTTATATTTTTATATTTCCTTTTTAGTATCGATTACAATTCTTTATAATTTTAAATACCTTATTAAAGAAAATTTTATTCAATGGTTGATAAAACTTTCTTTAATATTCATAATTTTAATACCAATTAAATACGTAATTAAGGGAAATGAAGATCTTTATTATCATTTACCCAAAGTAGAATTAATCAATGAGTTTAAAATAATATTTGGTATTGCTCATTTTGATTATAGTTTATCATTTACAAACGGATGGGCACATGTCTCATCAGCATTTAATTTTTTTAATGGTGCCAGTAAAAACTTATATTTAACTAGTTTTGTTTTTTTTATTTTAACTATTATTACTTTTATTAATTACTTAAAAAAAACAGATTTGAATAATTTAAAAATTTTTTTATTAATTTTAATTTCTTTTTTATTAGTTAAATTTTATAGAATTCAAGAATTTGGAAATGATTATCATGCAATTATTTTACTTTTATTCTCACAATTTTTAATTTTTCAATATTATCTTAATGGTAAAAATAATATTTTTTTGGTAAATAAAATAATCTTCTTTTCCTTCTTTGCGATCATGTTTAGGATTTATTCTTTATTTATCCTTCCCACTTTGTTTATTTTATTTTTAAATAAAGAAAAATTTTTTAAATTTATAAATAAAAAACTTATTATTTTAACATTTGTGACTTTTTCATTAACAATATTTACAAGTTTTGTTAATAGCGGATGTATTTTCATGCCAATAAAACAAACATGTTTAAATAAGGAGACTATTTCATGGACTTACATAAACAAAATAGACAATCTTAACATACGTTTAAAATCATTTAATACGTCATACTTTAGTTATAAAAAAGAGGTCGAGGACCACATTAGTGAGGAAAAATGGGTTAAAAATTTTAATTGGTTTTTATACCACATTAAAAGCGAGAGATTTCTCAAACCTTTAAGTAAAACGTTATTTATTATTATTTTATTATTTTCTTTAACAATAATTTTATTTAATAAAAAAAAATTAAAAAGTAGAATTTTAAATAAAAAAGATTTTTTAGTTATTTTCTTTATATTTTTAAGTTTTATTGGTTGGTTATTTAATACTCCATTATTAAGAGCTGGAGGTTATTCATACTGGCCATATCTTATTATTTCAATATTACTTTTAAAATTTGAATTCAAAGAGTATTTAAACTTTAAAAAAATAAAATTTTTTTTACTGGTTATGATTACGATAACTGTTTTGCTGAATTTAAATAGAATAGCAAAGGAAGGAAAAAAATATGAAACCTATAATCCTTTTTTCTTTACTGAGTGGGGTAAACTGCACCACATAAAGTATCAAAATAAAGAAAATTTAAAAAAATTAATTTATGATAAAATAAAAATAGATGATTCAAAATTACATTATAAAATACAAAATAAAAATAATTATTGGATTATAAGTGAAATATAAATTCTTATTTTATTACTGACATTGGATCTAATCTGGTCTGAAACCAATTAATTCTAAAATCTAAATGTGGTCCTGTTGATCTTCCAGTTGATCCTACTGTTCCTATTATATCTCCTTGATTAATTTGATCACCAACTGAGACTAATACATTTTCTAAATGTGAGTATATAGTAGATATCCCGTGACCATGATCCATTATAACTGTACCTCCTGTATAATATAAATCATCTTCAGCCATAGTAACTACACCCGAACCAGATGATTTAATCATTGTTCCTTGTTTCGCTGCAATATCAATTCCATAGTGAGGCCATCTTGGTTTACCATTCAAAATTCTTTGACTACCATAAACACCGCTAATTATACCTTTAACTGGCATAATAAATTTTTCTTTAAAAAATTGCAGATCAGAATTTATTGCTCTTGCTTCTCCAATTGCGTTATTTTCTTTTTTAATTCTTTTATAAACTGACTCTGGTGGAGTTACTTTACTTTCTGCTAAACCATCAATTCTTTGTATATTATATTTTCTCTTTAAAACTTTTTTGGTAGTTATTGATTTTTTTCCATTAATAATTTTTGTAAATGTTAGATCGTATTTTTGATCTCGATCTATACCAAAAACAAAAAAACCATCTTTTGATACTTTAACCTCTTTTTTTCCAACCAAAATTTTAGCATTAGGGTTAGTTTTACCTAATATAAAATGACCTTGTAGAAATTTACCTTGGAATTCAATAGCTTTTACTGGTGATATAAAAATTAAAAAAATAAAAGAAAATCTATAAATTATTGAGCTGTCCATCCACCATCTATAATTATTGATGTTCCAGTTATCATTGAAGATGCAGATGATGCCAAAAAACATACTGTTGTAGCAACATCACTTTCGCTAGCCGCTTTTCCCATTGGGATATTTCCAAGGGCTAACTTTTTAAATTTTTTATTTTTAAAAAAGTTTTTAACCATAGGCGTTTCAACAAAAGTAGGTGCTACTGTATTTACTCTAATATTTTTTTTAGCTAATTCGACACCCATCCCTTTGGTTAACCCCTCAATTCCAAATTTTGTCATGTTGTAAACATTTCTACCTCCCATGCCTACATGACCTAGTTGAGACGACATATTTATAATTGATCCAGTTCTTTTTTTATTTTTTAGCATTTTTTTTACAACAAGTTGAGCCACGTTAAATGCTGCCTTGAGATTTAAATCTACTAGGTAATTCATGCTTTCTTGTTTAATTTTTTCAAAGGGTTCTGGAATATTAGTTCCAGCATTATTTACTAATACATCAATAATTTTGATTTTATCTAATTTTTGTTTTAAATCTTCATAGTTCATTACATCGCACGAAATCTTAATAATTTTACCTTTAATTTTTTTGATATCCTTTTCTAATTTAATTAAATCTGAAGGAGTTCTGCTTAAAGCTATAACAGTTGCACCTGCCTCAGCTAATGCAATTGAACACGCTCTTCCAAGTCCTTTGCCTGCACCAGTAACTAAAGCATATTTGTTTTTAAGATTTATTTTTTGAAGATACATTAAAAGAATATTATTTTAATATCTGTGTAAATCAACTCTACAGCTACTATTAATATTGCTAATAATCCAAGCCAAGCGATCCATCTATATTTTTTAATCCACCCAGAAATTAAAGTTGCTGCAGTTGCCATTAAAACAATTGATAAAACTAAACCGAAAACAAGAAGTCCATAATGTTCACCAGCTGCACCTGCTACACCCAGAACGTTATCTAAGCTCATTGTAAAATCAGCTAATAAAACAGTCCAAATTGCTTTTAAAAAACTAGAGCTATCTACTTTTATGTTTTCTTCGGTCTCTGAACCTTCTATTACATCCACATAAAGTTTGTAAACAATATAAAGAAGCAGCAATCCTCCTATTAACCTTAAACCTGTGATTTGTAAAAGATATGCGGTAAGCAATGTTAAAATAATTCTTAAAATAACTGCACCACCAATTCCCCAGAAAATAACTTTTTTTCTCTGTTCTGGTGGAAATTTAGAGGCAACCATTCCAATTATAATTGCGTTGTCTCCAGCTAAAACTAAATCAATTAAAATAATTTGAGTTAATATTGCTATTTGTTCAGGTGTAAAAAATTCTGCAAACATTACTGCTGTAGTATCATGTCCGCACCTTTTTCTGCAATCATAATAGTAGGTGCATTAGTATTTCCTGAGGTGATATAAGGCATTACTGATGCATCAATCACCCTTAAGTTTTTAATTCCATGAACTTTTAATTGATCAGACACAACAGCGTTTTCATCTTTGCCCATTCTACATGTACTTACAGGATGAAAAATAGTATTTGCGTATTTTCCTGCCTCAACAGCTAGCTGCTCGTTGTCAGTAATATTTATACCTGGTCTTAATTCTTCTGGTCCATAACTTTTATAGGCTTTGGACTCCATTACTATTTTTCTTACTATTTTAAGAGACTTACCTGCTATCTCTCTATCTTCATCTGTAGATAGATAATTCATTTTAATTTTTGGAGGAATTCTTGTATCGGAGGATTTAAGTTCAATAGACCCTCTGCTAGTAGGTCTTACATTAGTAATAGTTGGTGTGAAAGCAGGAAATTTGTGTAAAGATGATTTTCCTAAAAGATCTGTGCTAGCAGGAGATACATGAAATTGTAAGTTAGGAGTTTCTAAATGTGGATCACTTTTCACGAAACCACATAAATAGCTAGCACCAACTGTAAGTGGACCAGTTCGTGTTAAGAAAAACTTTAGTCCAGTAAATATTTTTTTAGTAAAACTATAATAAATATCATTTAATGTTTCTAAATTTTTTATCTTATATACAGGTCTTAACATTAGATGGTCAGTCAAGTTTTGGCCTATGCTTTTATGGTCCATTAAAACTTCAATGCCGTTATCTTTTAATAAT
This sequence comes from uncultured Pelagibacteraceae bacterium, assembly GCA_902566705.1. GTDB lineage: Bacteria > Pseudomonadota > Alphaproteobacteria > Pelagibacterales > Pelagibacteraceae > Pelagibacter. The sequence goes on along the minus strand of CACFJT010000011.1, from coordinate 32,450 downwards.
TTAGCAGGACCTAAGCCTGAAGCTTGAAGTATATGTGGTGATCCAATAGTCCCAGCGCTTAAAATGATTTCGCTATTTGCTTCAACAGAATTTAACTTATCACCAGTCCAAAAATTAACTTTTTTGGCAATTTTATTTTCGAATTCAATATTTTTGATATGAGCTTTAGTTATAATTTTTAAATTACTTCTATTTTTTACTGGATTTAAATACCCAACTGCAGTGCTACACCTAAAACCATTTTTTACCGTTAAGGGAAAATATCCCATCCCCTCATTATCGCCATTATTAAAATCATCAGTTTTTTTATATCCAAATTCCTCTGCAGCTTCCAAAAATAAATCTAAAACTTTAAAAGTAGATCTAATTTTTTCTACTTTTAAAGGTCCACCAGAACCATGAAATTCATTTTTTCCAAATTGGAAATCTTCAGATTTTTTAAAATAAGGAAGCACATCATCCCATGACCAGCCTACATTTCCTAATTGTCTCCAATAATTATAATCGTTTGATTGCCCTCGAATATAAAGCATTCCATTAATAGAAGAACTTCCTCCTAGTGTTTTTCCTCTTGGGTAAGTCATTTTTCTATTGTCACAGAAAGGCTCTTCCTCTGTGTTAAAACACCAATCAGTCTCAGGATTATGCATTGTTTTAAAATACCCTCCAGGAATATGTATCCATGGATTAGTATCTTTACCTCCTGCCTCTAAAAGTAAGACTTTATTCTTAGGATTGGATGAAATTCTATTAGCAAGAACACATCCAGCTGATCCAGCACCAATAATAATATAATCAAAATTATCCATTACTTAGAACTCTTATAAATTAAAATTTTTTTATTTGTAACATTTCTGTACACAAAAAAATTAAAATAATCCAATATTAACACTTGTTTTAGATTTCATTCTTTGACAAGCTTTTATTTTTAAAAATAAAGAGAGGGAAAAACGATATGAAAAAAATCATTTCAATGTTGTTTGCAGTTGCGATGGTATTTGGATTTATTTCAAATGCTAATGCTGCAAAAACGCTAAAATGTCAGACAGTTCTTAACACTAAAGCTGATGAAGTTAAAATGTTAAAAGACTTTACTGACACTGTTACAACTTTGACAGGTGGATCTCTTAAGTTTGAAATTATGCCTGCAGGAGCAGTTGTTGGTGTAAAAGAAACTTTAGATGCTGTTGATAAAGGACTTATCGACTGTGGATTTGCTTGGACACACTATTGGTCAGGTGACCATCCTGCCGCTATGTTATTTGGTTCTCCAGTAGCAGGTGGTGGAGTTGGTATAGATAACTTAGCTTTCTTATCATGGTTTCAATATGGTGGAGGAAAAGAGCTATATGACAGACTATGGAAAGAAATGGGAAGAGATATTAAAGGATTTATGATTCAACCAGTTGGTCCTGAAGCTCTAGGTTGGTTTCCAAAACCAATTAAAGATATGGCTGATTTTAGAAAATATAAATTCAGAACTCCTCCAGGAATTCCAGGACAAACTTATAAGGACATCGGTATAGCATCTGTTGCTATGGGTGGTGGAGATATTCTACCAGCTTTAGAAGCAGGAACTATTGATGCTGCTGAATGGTGTTGTCCAAAACCAGACTTAACGTTTGGTTTCCAAAAAGTATTAAAGCACTACTACCTACAAGGTTTACACCAAGTAGTCGTAAATGCTGACTTTTATATTACTGGAAAAACATATGAAGCTATGAGTGCTCATGAGAAGAAGTCTCTAGAAGTTGCAGCAAATGCATCTCTAGCGAAATCTCTAAGTTACAGAATCTATGAAAATGGAAAAGCTTTAAAAGAGCTTACAGAAGTTCATGGTGTAAAATTAGAAGATACTCCTTCTGATTACTTCACTGAATACATGGCAGCTGCTAAGAAAAGTTTGGAAACAAATGCAGCTAACAATGCATTCTTTGCTGAAGTTTGGGACTCTATGAAAGAATTTGCTGATATAGCAGTTCCATATTGGAGTGGTTCTCAAATGTCTAATGCGAAGCTAGGAATGGCTCACGCAGCAACATTAAAGTAATCATTAAATAATCTTTACGTTAGAGCGGACTTAACAGTCCGCTCTAATTTTTTATAAATATTTTATGGCAGACGAACCAGGTAAATTAGATATATCAGATGAAATGATTGCCGAAAGGCGAGGTGGTTCAGGAAAAATGCCAAGCGATATGCCGCCATGGATGGCAAGTTCAATTGTAAACATTGATAAATTTAGCAAATGGGTTGGTAACGTTGTTTGTTGGATATTGATGCCGTTAATTCTTGCAATGACTTACGAAGTTCTTGCTAGAAAATTATTTCATTCCCCAACAATTTGGGCTTATGACATAAGTCGCTTTTTATATGGTGCACTTTTTATGTTGGGTGCTGGTTATGCACTTTCTAAAGGTGTTCATATAAGAGCTGATTTTTTATACAGAAATTTTAAAACTAAGAATCAAGGAACAATTGATTTTTGGTTATATATTTTATTTTATTTTCCAGGCTTAATAGTATTTCTTTACATGACTATTGGATATGTAGGGGAGTCTATTCAAAGAGGTGAAAGAGGAATGGATACAACCTGGATGCCCTATATGTGGCCAATTAAAAGTTGCCTACTTATTGGAATAATATTTTTACTAATCCAAGGTATTTCAGAATTATTTAAAAGTTATTGGGCTGCCACAAGAGGAAAATGGCCAGGAGAAGATGAATGATAGCAGAATTAATTGATCCAGCCATTTTAGGTTTTATTTTAGTTGGAGTAATGCTTTTTGCAATCTTTGTCGGATTTCCAATTTCATTTACATTAATTTTCTTAGGTTTTGTATTTGGGTATCTAGGATTTGGAAAATTAGTCTTTTATTTAATGACCCTCCAGTTCTCGATGGTCATGACCGAACAAACCCTCGCCGCCGTCCCGCTCTTTGTCTTTATGGGCATTATGATGGAACAAGCAGGACTGATGGAAAGATTGTTCTCATCATTTCAAATGATGTTGGCTAGAGTAAGAGGTGCATTGTATTATGCTGTATTGTTTGTTTCAGTTATCTTTGCTGCAGCAACAGGAATTGTTGGTGCCTCAGTAACTATTCTTGGAATAATGGCTGCTAAATCAATGAATAGATCTGGTTATGATGTAAGACTTGCAGCTGGCACAATTACTGCTGGCGGAACCTTAGGAATTTTAATTCCACCAAGTATTATGCTTGTTGTGATGGGTCCAATTATGGAAATTCCTGTAATTGACTTATTTGCTGCTGCTATAATACCTGGAATTCTTCTTGCTAGTTTATACGCTGGCTACACAACAATAAGATGCATGATAAATCCAAAATTAGGACCTGTAATTCCTGAAGAAATGAGGGCAGCAAGCATGAAAGAAGTTTGGATTGAATTTTTCTTAGGTTTAGTTCCACCTGCAGCTCTCGTCTTTGCTGCATTAGGTAGTATATTGTTTGGTTTTGCAACACCTACAGAAGCAGCAGGTTGTGGTGCTATGGGAGCTTTATTGCTTTCATTAGCGTACAAAAAATTAACTCTATCTAAACTTCAAGAGGCATTAGTTAAAACTTTAGAAATTACTGCTTTGATAATGGTTTTAGTCGCTGCATCAAACTTTTTCGGGGCTGTATTTGCAAGACTTGGTACTCCAACCTTATTAACTGAATTTTTGTTAGGATTAGAAATGAATAAATATTTAATCCTTGGAATTGTTATGGTTGCAATATTTTTATTAGGTTGGCCATTAGAATGGGTACCAATTGTTATGATTATTGTCCCAATTCTTTTACCATTAATTGAGGCTTTAGGCTTTAATTTAACTTGGTTTGCAATATTGGTCGCTGTAAATCTCCAGACCGCCTGGCTATCTCCACCTGTAGCTTTGTCTGCTTATTTTTTAAAAGGTGTAGTACCTGAATGGGATTTAAAAGATATTTATTATGGAATGATGCAATTTATGGTTCTACAAGTTATAGGCTTAATTTTAATAATCATATTTCCTAAAATTGCCTTATGGCTACCAACTCTCTTATATGGACAGTAGAATTTATTAGTTTAAAATAAATTAAGTGAATCAACCTAAAGTAAAATACTCTCTATCTAATTGGGACTTAGTCACAGTTAATCCAAATTATAAAACTTGGAATTGGAAAGATCTATTTTGTTTTTGGGGAGCAAATGTACAGAGTGTGATTGGTTTCTCATTAATATCCTCTTTATACTTAATGTATAGTTTAAACATATTTGTAGTTTTTTTTGGAATCATATTAGGATCTTTTTTCGTTTATTTATTTTCAAATATTATTGGAAAACCTTCCCAAAAATTTGGTTTACCATTTGCAGTATTGCTTAGATCCTCACTAGGATTTAATGGCGCTAAATTTTTTGGTTTAATCAGAAGTTTAGTTGGAATATTTTTATTTGGAATTCAAACTTATTTTTTGTCTAAAATTTTAGTTTACTTAATTAGAATAGTAATTTTTTCTATAGACAATTCTTTATTGCAGCAGGAAATATTTATTTTTTATTATTTTGGTATGAATATTATTGATTGGTCTGCAATAATAATCACAATTATTCTACAGACTTTGTTTTTTACTGTTGGTATGCAGTACAACAAGAAAATAATTAATTTTTCAGCAATGACAGTCTATGCTGGTTTGTTAATTTTTTTCTTTGTTGTTTTATTAAGTGATGTGAAAATAACTACTGAAGCTTTTTCAAATATTTTTAATTTAAATAATTTTTTAGATGTTAATAATTTAGCACCTTTATTGACTGTTGCTGGAACAATATTTGCCTATTTTTCAATTTTAATAATTAGTTTTGGTGATTTTTCTAGATATGTAAAAAATGAGCAAGAATTAAAAAAAGGAAACTTAAGTTTAATTTTGAATTTAATTATTTTTTCATTTTTATCTGTTTTCATTGTTATAGGGTCTGATGTTTTTCTTAATCAAAAATTTTCAGATATAGACAGAATTTTTACAAATCCAACAGATATAGTAGGAAAGTTTGATAATATACAAATTACAATAGTCGTTCTATTTTTTATTATAATTGCTTCAGCTTCTACAAATTTAGTTGCCAATTTCATTCCATCTCAATACTCTCTAATAAATTTTGCTCCTTCAATATTAAGTTTAAAAAGCGCCAGTTATTTAATTGCTTTTTTTGGTTTGTTGATCGCAATCTTCTGGCTGACTATATTGAGCCAAATAGGAATTTTATCATTTGTTGATACATTTGGTGCTTTCTTTGGTCCTTTATTTGGAGTGATGGCAGCTGATTATTATCTAATTAAAAATCAAGAATTAAGTAATAAAGACCTATATTCTATAGACAAAGAGAGTGCTTATTATTATTCAGGTGGTTGGCATATAAAAGGTGTTTATTCTTTAATATTAGGATTTATTTTTTCAGCGTCAACAATTTGGAATACTAATTTAATGTTTTTACAATCTTATGCTTGGATAATAGGTGCATTTGTTGCCTGGATAACATACTACTTGTTAGCAAAAAAATAATTTTAATGCACACATTTGATTTTAAAAATAGAACAGCTGTAGTTACTGGTGGAGCTCAAGGGTTTGGTTTGGATGTTGCAAAAAGATTTTTAGAGTCTGGTGCTAAAGTGTTTATATGGGATATCGATGAAAAGCTTCTTAAATCAGCAGTTGATGAAGTAAAAAACCCTAACTTATTTTACAATGTAGTTGATATATCAAATTATCAAGATGTAGAGAAAAACGTTGCAGACATAACTTCAAAATCAAATATAGATATTTTAATCAATAATGCCGGGATAACAGGTCCTACAGGTCCTTTATGGGAGTATGATGTCGATATGTGGAATAAAATAGTCCAGATAAATTTAATGGGTACTTTCAACTGCTGCCGAGCAATTGTCCCAAATATGATTAAAAACAATTATGGAAGAATTGTTAATGTTGCTTCCGTTGCAGGCAAAGATGGTAATGCAAATGCAAGCGCGTATAGCTCAGGAAAAGCTGGTGCAATTGGGTTGACAAAAGCTTTGGGTAAAGAATTAGCTGACAAAGATATAGCTGTAAACGCTGTCACCCCAGCAGGTGCTAAAACTAGAATTTTAGATCAAATGAGTAAAGAGCATGTACAAAGAATGCTGTCAAAGGTGCCAAGAGGAAGATTTCTTGAAATACATGAATTTACCTCACTAGTTTGCTGGCTTTCTTCACAAGAAAATACTTTTTCTACAGCTGCGGTATTTGATATCAGTGGTGGTAGATCGACATATTAGTCTCAAAAATTTGAAACTATTTTTTGATCATTATTTTGATTTTTAATAGAATTTTTACCCATAACTGGTGCTGTGATCATTATTGACCAATATATAAGAAGAACAAACATAGAAATTATTTTCATATAACTCATTTAACAATCAATTTTGAATTTAGAATGTTGAAATTGTGACTGAATATTGAATTTATAAATAATCTATCTATAAGAAGAACATGTTAAAAATTTTTTATATTTTTATTACATCATTAATCTTTCTTAGCTCTGCACATGCAGAAACCGTAAAAGTTTTTGAATTTACTGAAAAAGAACTATCAGCACTTGAGATCCGTAAAGTAAGAGGAGCAGATAACAAGACTTCTTATAGTGTTGGATCAAATGAAAATGGTAATTATTTAAAAGCCGTAGCAGATAATGCTGCTTCAGGCCTAGGAAAAGAGATCAAAATTGACCTAAATAAAACACCTTTTATCAATATTACATGGAAAATTGAGAAGGACCTTCGTGGAATTAAAGAGAATACGAAAAAAGGTCATGATTATGCCGCCCGTGTTTTTGCGATTAAAAAAACTGGAGCTACACCTTTATCAAATAGAGCAATTAATTACGTTTTTTCAAGTAATAGTGAAGTTGGTGAAAATAGACCAAGTCCATATACAAAAAAATCAATAGACAATGTATTAGCAACTACTAAAGACAACTTAAATGAATGGGTAACAGTAAAAGCCAATGTTAAAGAAGATTTTAAAAAATTTCATGATCTAGATGTGAATGAGCTAGATGGTCTGGCTATAATGGCTGATACTGATAATTCTAAAATGAAATCAATTTCTTATTTTCAGAATATTTATTTTTCAGCAGATTAATTATCATTTTATATACTTTTTTAATCCAATACTTAAAAATGATAATAAAATAGCTGCGATAACATCAGCAATTGGAATTGCATTTGGAAATCCAAAGTTCCATATAATTACTCCGATTAACCAAATTATATAAATTTTCATCTTAGATATTGTATCTTAGTTTCTATTAAATTTTTATTTATTTGATATTATTAATTTATGCATAAAAACTTTACTCATAATGTTAAAGTGTATTATGAGGACACAGACGCTGGTGGAGTCGTGTACTATGCTAACTATTTAAAATATTTAGAAAGAGCCAGAACTGAAGCTTTATCAACTATTGGATTAAGCAATACAAAAATAAAAAATGATTTTGGTGCTCTTATAATTGTTAAATCGTGCAATATTGAATATAAAAAATCTGCATATTTAGAGGATGATTTACAAATTAAATCTTTTGTAAACTCTACTTCAAAAACTTCTTTTTTAATGAATCAATCAATATTTAAAGATGAGGAATTGATCGTAGAAGCTAAAATTCATCTAGTATTTATAAATGAAAAATTTAAGCCAGTTAAAATTCCTGAAAAAATCTTATCAGACTTTCAACCTTATACTTCTAGTTCATAGATATTTTTCTAGCTTTTTTAAATAAGTCTACAATCATTCTTTCAGATATAAGTTTAGTATTTACATTTCTAGGGCTAGGGTGATAACAGGCAATTAATTTAATATTTCCTGGTAGTAAATAGGATTTTCCGTGAATAAATTTTATCTTTTCTTTTAAATTGTATTTTTTTTTATAAAATTTAATACAATTATCAAATGCCACTTTTCCTAATGCAATAATAGTTTTTAATTTTTTTAAATTATAAATCTCGCTATCAAAGTATTTTGAACAATTATTAAGCTCTTCTATTTTAGGTTTGTCTCCTGGAGGAACACATTTTAAAATATTAGTTATGTATGTTGATTTTAATTTAAGACCATCATTTAGATTTTCTGAATTTGGTTGGTTCGAAATTTTAGCTTTAAATAAACATTTAAATAAAAAGTCTCCAGATTTATCACCTGTGAAAGCTCTTCCTGTTCGTGTGCCACCATGGGCTGCTGGAGCTAATCCAATTATTAAAATTTTTGCATCAATTTCGCCAAAACCTGTAACTGGTTTTCCCCAGTAAATTTCATTTATATTTTGTTTTCTTTTTTCTGTTGAAATTTTTTTTACAAAATTAACAAGCCTTGGACATTTTTTACATTTAAGAATTGTTTTATTTAAACTATCTATTTTAATATTCATAAATGAAAATTTTAAATTATTTAGCTATAATATTTATATGCATTAATCCCTCAGTTAAAGCAGATTCAAAAAAAATTTTAATAGATGAATTGCAAAAGGGTGGAAAATTAATTTTCATAAGACATGCTTATGCCCCTGGTGGCGGTGATCCAGATAACTTCGATATCAAAGATTGTACAACTCAAAGAAATTTAAGTGATAGTGGTAGAGTTCAATCACAAAAAATTGGTAATTTTTTTAAGAAAAATAATATTTCAATTGGAAAAGTTTATTCTAGTGAATGGTGTCGATGTAAAGAAACAGCATCTATTGCCTTTAAAGAATATGAAACTAAAAATTTTCTAAACTCATTTTTTAGTACAAAATTTGCTAATAATAGAAAAAAGCAAATAATTGATTTTGATAAATTTCTGAGTACTTGGGATAAAGATCAAAATTTAGTTTTTGTTACACATTATGTAGTGATTTCTGAAATTTTAAATTATGCACCATCATCTGGAGAGATTGTTGTTTCGGATAAAAGTTTAAAAGTTATTGATACTTTAGAAATTGAATATTAAAGTAAATTATCATGTCATCTAAAAGAGCAATGAGACAAGCACAAAAGCAAGCGTACGCAAAGCATCGTTCAAATATTACAAATAGTAGATTTGAACTTAAGAAAAAATTTATTACCAAAAACAAAGAAGAAAAAAAAAATAAAAACTAACTTTCTTGATCAAATTTCTCTATTTTTTTACAAGTAGAGATTTTAGATAAACTTTCGACATCATTTAAAACAGCCTTAACAAATATTTCTGGTTTATCTTTTTCAAATAAAATTTGAGTATAAAACTGAGGATACCCATGTTTTAATGTAAGTATTTTTCCATTTTCCTCATAAATATTTCTCACATAGGAGTTTTTCTTTTTAACGCTTAAATCGGTGATCTTATATTTTTGATAAGTTTTTTCATTATAAACGTAATTACGTGTCATAATTAATTCATTAAGATTTAAAATATATTCATTTTTTAAAAAACTGTCCTCTTTATGATCACATTTGCTCAACACAATTATTTCTGAGTTAGAATTAAAGGATATAAAAAAAAATGATAAAAAAAATATTAAAAACTTATTTTCTCTCATTTTTATCTACAAAAAATAAAGCTATAATAAATATTACAGTCCAAGCAAATACAGACAATGTTTTCAAAGGAGTGGTATCCACTCCCCAAACATCAAAGAATAAAGCTCCAATAATTATCCCTATAGCATAGATAATACTTACAATTTTAACTTTACTCATATTTAATTACTCTTTAATTAAATTTTTCTTAAAAAGAGACATGCCATTCTTGATTTTATAGGAGTAAGACTCTCTAAAGCTCTCAAGCTGCCAACCAGTAAGCCTTTTTTCGATTTCAATAATATTTTCTTTTTTCCAATCATCAGTTGTTTCTTCTAGCTTCCAAAGTCGTTTTTCTTCATTACTTCTTCCACAACCATAACAGTAGCCTGTTGATGGATCAGTTTTACAAATGCTTATGCAAGGTGAAATAATCATTTTTTATAAATTAGTATAAATTTTATTAGATAAATAGATAATTTTTTTACAATTGTCATTGGACAAATAGTTTCAATAATATATAAAACCTCGTAATTTGTGGGGCGATGGCGGAATTGGTAGACGCGTTGGTCTTAGGAACCAATATGGCAACATGTGAAGGTTCGAGTCCTTTTCGCCCTACCATTAAGATATTATGAAAGTTACAGTAGAAAATAAAAAAGGTTTAAATAAAGATCTTAAAATTTTTATCGATAAAGAGACAATGAACTCTTATATGGATGAGAAATATGAAGAAATCAAAGGTAGTGTAAATCTTAAAGGATTTAGACCAGGTAAGGTTCCAAAAGAAATTTTAAAAAGACAATTTGGCAAAGCAGTTTTTGGAGAAGTCTTAGATAAAGTTTTAAAAGAAACATCAACTAAAGCACTAGAAGAAAAAAAGATTAAACCAGCAGGTCAACCAAAACTTGACTTAAAGACATACGGTGAAGACAAAGATTTAGAATATGTTTTGTCAGTTACAGAGCTACCAAAGGTTGAAATTAAATCTTTAGAAAATATTAAATTTGATGAATACACTGTAAAAATTGACGAGAGTGAAACTGATAAAAGAATAAAAGAAATAGCAAAAAACCAACCAAATTTTAAGGAAGTAAGTCCTGATACAAAAGCTAAAAAAGGAGATTTAGTTTCTTTAGATTATAAAGCAACAGTTGATGGCAAGGATTTTAAAGGAAGTGAAGGAAAGAATACTCAGTTAACTTTAGGTAAAGATTTATTTCTAAAAGGATTTGATGATCAATTGATCGGAGTAAAGAAAGACGATGAAAAATTTGTAGAAGCAACTTTGCCAGATAATTTTCCTGAAAAAGAATTAGTAAATAAAAAAGCTAAATTTAATTGTAAAATTTTAAGTGTTAAACAATCAGAAGAAGTAAAAATTGATGATGATTTTGCAAAAAATTTAGGAGCAAAAGATTTAAAAGATTTAAAAACATTAATTTCAAAACAAATTAATGATGAATATAAAAATTCTCTAGATCAATTGTCTAAAAACCAAATTTTAAAAGAAATAGAGAAAATAAAAGTAGATGAAGTCCCATATAATTTAGTTGAAGAGGAGGTTAAAGTTCTTTCACAAGGTATGTCTGAAGAAGAAGCAAAGAAAAATAAAAAAAGTTTTGAGGAAAAAGCTAAAACAAGAATTAAAACTGGATTAATCTTAAATGAGTTTGGTGAAAAAAACCAAATTAAGGTAACAGAACAAGAAGTTCAGGCTGAAGTACAAAAACAACTAAGAATGATGCCTGGACAAGAAAAAATGGTCATGGATTTTTACCAAAAAAACCCATCTGCATTAGCAAGTTTAAGAGGAACCGTATATGAGGAGAAAATTTTAAATTTAATAAAAGAAAAAGGTAAACCAAATAAAAAAGAAATTTTAAAAGAAGAAGCTGAAAAAATCTTAAAAGAAGCTCATAAACATGATCATGGAGAAGAAAAAAAAGAAACCAAGAAAAAATCCTCCACAACATCCGTGAAAGAAAAAAAACCAGCAACTAAAAAGGCAAAATCAAAGCCTAAAGCAAAAAAGACAAAAAAAGTTAGCAAAAAGTAATCTCAAGTTGTATAAGTAGAACGAATCAACTTATGACAACAAAATTATCAGAACATTTGAGCAATCTTGTACCAATGGTAGTTGAACAATCTAGCAAAGGTGAGCGAGCTTACGATATTTACTCAAGACTTTTAAAAGAAAGAATTATTTTTTTAACTGGTCAGATTAACGACAATGTTGCTTCGTTGGTTACTGCCCAATTATTATTTTTAGAGGCAGAGGATCCAAAAAAAGAAATTTATTTATATATAAATAGCCCTGGAGGTTTAGTTACAGCTGGTCTTGGTATCTATGATACAATGCAATATGTGAAACCAGATATTTCTACTTTATGTATTGGTCAAGCAGCTTCAATGGGTTCCTTTTTACTTGCTGCAGGCACTAAAGGAAAACGATTTTCTTTACCAAATTCAAGAATAATGGTTCATCAACCATCAGCAGGTTTTCAAGGTCAGGCAACTGATATTGAAATTCATGCAAACGAAGTTTTGTCTTTAAAGAAAAGGCTTAATGAGATTTATTCGAGACACACTGGAAAAAATGTTGATGAAATAAAATCTGCTCTTGAAAGAGATAATTTTATGACTGCAGATGTTGCACAATCTTTTGGTCTTATAGACAAAGTAGTAGAAAAAAGATCTTAATACACAATATGTTGAGATATCATTAATAGAAACTTGATAACTATGAGTCTTCTATAATAGAGTAATTAAATTGATTCGTTATAAAAATTAAAATGACAACAAATAATAAAAATATCCTTTACTGTTCTTTCTGTGGCAAGAGCCAACATGAAGTAAGAAAATTGATTGCTGGTCCAACCGTTTTCATTTGCGATGAGTGTGTTGAGCTATGTATGGATATCATAAAAGAAGAGAGCAAAGATACATTTGTAAAACATCAAGATGGCCTTCCATCTCCAAAAGAAATTTGTTCAGTTTTAGATGATTATGTGATTGGTCAAACTCATGCGAAGAAAGTATTATCTGTTGCAGTTCATAATCATTACAAAAGATTAAATTATGAGAGCAAAACAAGCAAAAATGTTGAGCTTTCAAAATCTAATATACTTTTAGTGGGTCCTACAGGTTGTGGAAAAACATTGCTTGCACAAACGCTTGCTAGAATTTTAGATGTTCCATTTACAATGGCTGATGCAACCACTCTAACTGAAGCAGGTTATGTTGGTGAGGACGTTGAAAATATTATTTTAAAATTATTACAAGCATCAGATTATAATGTTGAAAAAGCTCAAAGAGGAATAGTTTATATTGATGAGGTTGATAAAATAAGCAGGAAATCTGAAAACCCATCAATTACTAGAGATGTATCTGGTGAAGGTGTTCAACAAGCACTTCTTAAAATAATGGAAGGTACAGTTGCAAGTGTTCCTCCTCAGGGTGGTAGAAAACATCCTCAACAAGAATTCTTACAAGTAGATACAACAAATATTTTGTTTATATGTGGCGGTGCTTTTGCAGGGCTAGATAAAATAATATCTCAAAGAGACAAAGGTACTTCGATTGGTTTTGGTGCAGATGTAAAAAATTCACAAGATAAGAAAACTGGTGAATGGATGAAAGGTTTAGAGCCAGAAGATTTATTAAAATTTGGATTAATTCCTGAATTTATTGGAAGACTTCCAATGATAGCAACACTTGAAGATTTAGATGAAAGATCTTTAATAAAAATATTACAAGAACCAAAAAATTCTTTAACAAAGCAATATCAAGAGTTGTTTAAATTGGATGGAGCAAAACTAACATTTAAAGAAAATGCCTTAAAAGAAATAGCGCAAAAAGCTATTAGCAAAAAAACTGGAGCAAGAGGTTTGAGATCAATTTTAGAAAACATTTTGTTGAAAACAATGTATGATCTTCCGAGTCAAGATAATATTGAAGAGGTTATTGTTGATGCTGGTGCAGCAAAAGGACAGTCTCAACCCATTTTAGTTCACTCAAAAGACGATAGTAAATCTAAGTCAAATAAGACCACAGCGGCTTAATATCCTTAATAAGTAATAAATACCTATTGCATTATCAAATATAATATCCATATTGTAATTATGGACGTTAAAATTTCACTACCCCTGCTTCCACTGAGAGACATTGTAGTCTTCCCAAGCATGGTCATTCCATTATTTGTTGGGAGAGATAAATCTATCTCAGCACTTAATGAGGTGATGAAAAAAGACAAAAAAATAATTTTAGTCACTCAAAAAAATTCTGAAATCGATGATCCAAAGAAAACTGATGTATTTATGTATGGTTGTGAAGGAAGTATTCTCCAACTTTTAAAATTACCAGATGGAACTGTAAAAGTTTTAGTCGAAGGAATTAAAAGAATAAAAATTTTAGATTTTAAAGATAATGATAAATTTATAACTTGTGACTATACATATTATAATGATGTTTTACCTAAAGATGAGGATTTATTTCCACTTGCTACTACAGCATTGCGGAGATTAGAAAAATTAACTTCAATAAATAAAAAAATTTCTAATGAAACAATTAATTCCATTAAGCAATTAAAGGATCCTTCTCAAATAGCAGATAATATTGTATCTCACATAACAGCTACTATCTCTGAAAAACAACAAATTTTTGAAACTGTTGACGTTAAGAAAAGATTAAATGCCATTATTAAAATAATGGAAAATGAAACAAGTATTATTGGTGTAGAAAAAAGAATAAGAGGTAGAGTTAAAACTCAAATGGAAAAAACTCAAAGAGAGTATTATCTAAACGAACAACTAAAAGCTATTCAAAAAGAACTTGGTGAAATTGAAGATGGAAAAGACGAAACAACCAGTCTTAATAAAGCAATCACAAAAGCTAAGATGCCAAAAGAGGTAGAAAGAAAATGTTTGCAAGAATTAAAAAAACTTAAAAATATGAGTCCAATGTCAGCTGAAGCTACCGTTGTAAGAAATTATTTAGATTGGATGACTGAACTCCCTTGGCATAAAAAAAGTGAAGTAGGTATAGATTTAGAGAAAGCATTAGATATTCTTGACAAAGACCACTTTGGATTAGAGAAAGTGAAAGAGAGAATAATAGAATTTTTAGCTGTTCAAAAAAGAATGGACAAAATTAAAGGTCCAATTTTATGTTTGGTTGGCCCCCCTGGAGTTGGAAAAACATCTTTAGGAAAATCAATTGCAAAAGCTACAAATAGGGAATTTGTTAGAATGTCAGTTGGTGGAATGAGAGATGAGGCAGAAATACGTGGTCACAGACGAACCTATATTGGTTCCTTACCTGGAAAAATTATTCAAATGATGAAAAAAGCTGGAACAAAAAACCCTTTAATTTTACTAGATGAAATAGATAAAATTGGAAATGATTACAGAGGTGATCCTTCTTCAGCTTTATTAGAGGCTCTTGATCCAGAACAAAATACAACATTTAATGATCATTATTTGGAAGTAGATTATGATTTATCTGATGTCATGTTTGTAACGACTGCTAATACTTTAAATATTTTACCACCTTTATTAGATAGAATGGAGGTGATTAGATTGGCTGGGTACACAGAAGATGAAAAAATAAGTATTGCAAATAAATATTTATTACCTAAACAAATTAAAGATAATGGTGTCAAAGAAAAAGAAATGAAAATGGATGATGACATTATAAAAGAGGTTATAAGGGGTTATACAAAAGAGTCAGGAGTAAGAAATCTTGAAAGAGAAATTTCTAAACTTGCAAGAAAAGTTGTTAAAAAAATTGTCGCTGGTGAGGAAAAAGAAGTAAAAATAAATAATAAAAATCTATCTGACTTTTTAGGTGTTCCTAAATTTAAGTTTGGAGAGTTAGAAGCAGAGAATAGAGTAGGTATAGTTACTGGACTCGCTTGGACAGAGTACGGAGGAGAAATTTTAAAAATTGAAACTGTAACAATGCCTGGTAAAGGTAGAATGCAAATTACTGGTAAGTTAGGTGATGTTATGCAGGAGTCAGTTAAAGCTGCTAAGTCTTTTGTGAGATCAAAATGTTTAGAATATGGAATTATCCCTCCTATTTTTGAGAAGAAAGATTTTCATATTCATGTTCCCGAAGGGGCAACACCTAAAGATGGACCATCTGCTGGTATAGGAATGGTTACTTCAATTGTTTCTTCAATTACAAATATACCTGTTAGAAGAGATGTGGCTATGACCGGAGAAGTAACTTTAACTGGTCAAGTTTTGCCAATAGGTGGTTTAAAGGAAAAATTATTAGCTGCACATAGAGCCGGTATTAAGGAAGTATTAATTCCAAAAGAAAATGAAAAAGATTTAGTCGATATGCCAAAAAAAATAATTGATGATATTAAAATTACTCCTGTGGAAAATGCTGATCAAGTGATAAAATTAGCTATGACAAAAGAACTAAAGCCAACAGAGTGGGTAGAGGTCGATATAGCTAAAAAAGATGATAAATCTCAAGCTAGTATTCAATAAATTTAATACAATTATATAATTCTAACAGCAACTTGCTTCGTAAAAAGACTTATTGCCAGAACCTCATAAGAAAATTCAAAGTTTTCACAGAATTCATTTAAAGCTTTAAATTCATCTTTTTCCCAATTACTGTTCATTAAAAATTCATCAAATACTAAGATTGTTTTGTTATCAATTATATTTTTGGAATGATTTAATGAACATATTGTTGAAGAGTATAAGTCAGCATCAAAATTAATTAATGATGCCATTTCCCTCTCTTTAGAAAAAAAAACTGGAAGAGTATCCTCAAATTTACCTACTATAAATTCTCCTCCTTTAATTTTGGGTACTGAGCCAAAACTAGAGTAAGAACCTTTTTCTTTACTACCATGCCAATTTTCTGGAAGACCGGTAAATGTATCAAAACCATAGCCTTTTTTAAAAGTTTTTATAAGGTATTTAAATGAATGTCCCATCCTTACACCATATTCATAAAACGGTCTTTTCTTATCAGTTAAAGAAATTGAAAAATTAAAAAAATCCCATTTATTAAAAAAAATTTTAGGAAGTTTATTCAACGAAAAGATCCACTTAATTGATCTAGCATAAGGGTGATCGGAGTCACTTGACTTCATGAGTTTTTTATAATCACTAAAATCTTTTTTATATACTTTAAGTGCAGAAAGCATGATTTTTGATTTAATATGGTTTTTATCGATTTGATTAATCTTTTCAAAAATAATTAAAGCATCATCAATTGTTTTTGAGCAGCATTGAAGATTCCATAATGCATCTATAAAAAAGGGATCAATTTTAAGCGCTTGATCAAAATTTTTTTTAGCATTAATAGTATCATAGTTGTTATCAAATATAATTCCTAAATTATTATAACTAAATGGATTATTGGGATCAATTTCAATAGATTTTTCTATGCTCTTTTTTGCTTTTGAAGTTAAACTTAGTTTATTGTATGCAATTCCAAGGTTGTTTAGTGCGTTTGAATGTTTTGACTGAAGATCTAATGTTTTATTAAAAAATTTTATGGCTTCTTCATGTCTTTCTTCATCATTCAATATTTTTCCTAGATTGTAGTATGCCTCGTAATTTTTGTTATTTAATTTAATAATATTTTCAAAACAATTTTTAGCTTTATCAAACATATTTAAATTGTAAAAAAGAATACCCAGTTCATTAAATATTCTTTCATCATTAGGACTTAAATCAATACTCTTTTTAAGATATTTTTTTGACAAATTATAATTTTTTAATTTATTATAAAGAGCTCCTAAATTATAATTTGCATCAATAAAATTTTTATCTAATTTCAATGCATTTTGATAACATTTTATAGCCTGATTTTTTTTATTTATTTTTTGATATATTATCCCTAAATTATTGTGAGCCTGTATATGATTAGGATTTAATTCAATTAGTTTAGAATATTGATGTATGGCTTGGTCAAAATTTTCATCTAACAAATATAAATTTCCAAGATTAAACAGTGAAATTTCATTGTTTGGATTAAAATTTAAACTTTTTTTGAAAAATTTTTCAGCTTTATCATTATTTCCATTGGACTTATAAATTAAACCCAGATTATTCAAGCTATCTGAATGAGACGGTTTAGACTCTAAAATTTTGAGGTAAATTTTTTCTGCTTTTTCAAATTTTTTTTTTTTATGAAGCTCTAAAGCTTCCACAAATAAGTTTCTTAAATTTTTCATTATATTAATTAATTTGAAATAATGTTTTGTTATCTTTAGATATCATTTAAATACAATTAATTTAAATTTCTTTTTAAATTAAGTATTTTAGCGATTTTAAATAACTAATAAATCTTGACGTTATTGTACTATAAGATATAAAACACTGTATTTTTGGTCTGGGGCGGTTAGCTCAGTTGGTAGAGCATCTCGTTTACACCGAGGGGGTCAAAGGTTCGAGTCCTTTACTGCCCACCAAAGAGTTAACAAATGGGGGTGTAGCTCAGTTGGTTAGAGCGATCGCCTGTCACGCGATAGGTCGAGGGTTCGAGTCCCTTCACTCCCGCCATTTTAAAACTCTTTTCTTATAAATTAATAAACCACTGATATTGTTAATTTTTTTTTGCTACTAATTATAAGTAATTGAATTTATTGACTTTTTTTTTATTAAAAATGTGACGTATCAACCCTTCAACAACAAACAAAAACTGATATATAGACATCCATGTTATCTGATTTTCTTAAGGACTACTTACCAATAATAATATTTCTAATTATAGCTCTAGGGTTGAGTTGTGCGTTCGTAGTAATTAATTTTATTCTATCGCCAAAAAAACCTGATCCAGAAAAACTATCAGCTTACGAATGTGGATTTGAACCCTTTGAAGACTCTAGGCTTGAGTTTGATGTTAGATTTTATTTAGTTGCAATTTTATTTATTATATTTGATTTGGAAATAGCGTTTTTATTTCCTTGGGCAATTTCTTTAGGCAACATCGGGCTACTTGGTTTTTCATCAATGATGGTTTTTCTATTCATTTTGACAATTGGTTTTATTTATGAATGGAAAAAGGGCGCTTTAGACTGGGAATAAAGAAAATCAAAATGAACAATAAAATAGATCAAGTACCAGAGGAATTTAAACAACTTGCAGATGATTTTAGCAAGAATGGATTTATTACAACATCACTTGATAATTTAATTAATTGGTCAAGATCTGGATCACTTCATTGGATGACATTTGGCCTTGCATGTTGCGCTGTTGAGATGATGCAAACTTCAATGCCAAGATATGATCTTGAAAGATTTGGTGCTGCACCAAGAGCTTCACCAAGACAATCAGATGTAATGATTGTAGCTGGTACATTGACTAATAAAATGGCACCAGCACTTAGAAAAGTTTATGATCAAATGCCAGAACCAAGATATGTAATTTCGATGGGAAGCTGTGCAAATGGTGGTGGTTATTATCACTACTCTTATTCAGTTGTTAGAGGTTGTGATCGAATTGTACCAGTAGATGTTTATGTACCAGGGTGCCCACCCTCAGCTGAGGCGCTATTATATGGAATACTTCAATTGCAAAAAAAAATTAGAGATAAAGGCTCATTTATTAGGTAGTTATGAAAAATTTAGAGGACTTAGAAAAAAAAATTAATTCAGAGCTAACTACTAAAATTAATAAAACAGAAATTAAACATCATCAGATCTATCTTGAAACTGATAAAGATGATTTAATAGACATATGTTTATTTTTAAAAACAAATAATGATACTAAATTTAGACAATTAATTGATATCACTGTAGTAGATTATCCTGAAAGGAACAATAGATTTGATGTAGTGTACTTATTTTTAAGTCATGAATTTAATCAAAGATTAGTTTTGAAATATTCAATTTCAGAAAATGAAGTCATACCATCTTTAACAAGTATTTTCCCTTCTGCAAACTGGATGGAAAGAGAAGTGTTTGATATGTATGGTGTTTCATTTAAAGATCATCCAGATTTAAGAAGAATATTAACTGATTATGGTTTCGAAGGTCATCCGCTAAGAAAAGATTTTCCACTCACTGGTCATTCTGAAGTTAGATATAGTGAAGATGAAAAAAAAGTCATTAGTGAACCAGTGAAACTAGAGCAAAATTTTAGAAATTTTGACTACGAAAGTCCATGGGAAGGTACCAAATATATTAAGCAAGAAATAGACAGCAATGACAAAAAAAATTAAAAATCTTAATTTAAATTTTGGGCCACAGCATCCAGCAGCACACGGGGTTTTAAGGTTAATTTTAGAATTAGATGGAGAAATTGTTGAAAAAGCTGATCCACATATTGGTTTACTACATAGAGGCACTGAAAAATTAATAGAGAACAAGACTTATATGCAGGCAGTACCTTATTTTGATAGATTAGATTATGTGGCTCCAATGAATCAAGAGCATGCATTTGCATTAGCAATTGAAAAAATTCTTAATATAGACGTTCCTATTAGAGCTCAATATATAAGGGTAATCTTTTGTGAGATTGGAAGAATTCTAAGTCATATTTTAAATGTTACAACTCAGGCAATGGATGTTGGTGCTCTAACACCGACTTTATGGGGCTTTGAAGAAAGAGAGAAATTAATGGGCTTCTATGAAAGAGTCTCTGGTTCTAGGCTTCATGCAAACTATTTTAGAGCCGGTGGAGTTCATCAAGATTTACCTCAAGGACTTGAAGAAGATATAGCTAATTTTTGTGAGAACTTTCCTAAAATAATAAATGATTTAGAAAGCTTATTAACAGATAACAGAATATTTAAACAACGTAATGTTGATATCGGAGTAGTTACTAAACAAGATGCTCTAGATTACTCATTTTCTGGAGTAATGATTAGAGGATCGGGGGTTCCATGGGATCTAAGAAAATCTCAACCTTATGATTGTTATGAAAATTTAGAATTCAAAGTACCAGTTGGTAAAAATGGGGATTGTTACGATAGGTACTTATGTCGAATTGAGGAAATGAAAGAGAGTGTATCTATAATAAAACAATGTTTATTAAAAATGGAAAAAGGACCTATCAAATCTTTGGATGGAAAAATTAGTCCACCATCTAAAAAAGATATAAAACAATCAATGGAAGCACTCATCCATCATTTTAAACTTTTTACGGAGGGTTATAGAGTTCCTAAAGACGAGATATATACTGCTGTTGAAGCTCCAAAGGGTGAATTTGGAGTCTATCTGATATCTGATGGATCTAGCAAACCCTATAAATGTAAAATAAGGGCCCCTGGTTTTTCTCACTTGCAATCAATGGATTACCTAATAAAAGGCCACATGCTAGCTGATGTTCCTGCAGTGCTTGGTTCACTTGATATTGTATTTGGAGAGGTTGACAGATGAGTTTGAGAAGACCTGCAAAAAATCAACCAGAAAATTTTGAATTTAATAGTTCATCTTTAAGTGCTGCTAATAAAATTGTATCAAAATATCCAAAGGGTAAACAGCAAAGTGCTGTAATGGCATTACTTTACATAGCTCAAAGACAAAATGCCAATTGGATACCATTAGCTGCAATGAAGTATATAGCAAAATTTTTAGACATGCCTTACATAAAAGTTTATGAAGTAGCGACTTTTTATACTATGTATAATTTATCTCCTGTTGGAAAATATTTTATACAAGTGTGCACTACAACTCCTTGCATGATTAGAGGAGCAAGTAAATTAGTTGAAGCTTGTAAAGAAAAAATATCTGAAAATGAATGCGAACTATCAAGTGATAAAAGCTGTTCATGGATGGAGGTTGAGTGTTTAGGAGCATGTGTTAATGCGCCTATGATGCAAATTAATGATGAATATTATGAAGACTTAGATAAAGAGAAAACGCTAAAAATTTTAAATCAAATTTTAAAAGGTGAAACTCCAAAACCAGGTTCTTATAGAGGTAGAATAAATAATGAACCTGAAAATAATAGAAAAACATTAATGGATTATAAAAATGCTTAAGGATCAGGATAGAATATTCAAAAATTTGTATAACGATATGGGTTCTGACGTTGCCTCCTCTCAAAAAAGAGGTGATTGGATTAACACTAAAGAAATTACTGATAAAGGTAGAGATTGGATTATTAATGAAATTAAAGTCTCTCAACTTAGAGGTAGAGGTGGCGCAGGGTTTCCAACTGGTTTAAAATGGTCTTTTGCTCCCAAAGAAGTAGGTTCTAGACCACACTATTTGGTAATAAATGGTGATGAGTCAGAACCAGGCACTTGTAAAGATAGAGATATATTAAGATTTGAGCCGCATAAATTAATTGAAGGTTGTTTAATTGCATCATACGCAGTTCAAGCGCATGTTTGTTATATCTATATTAGAGGTGAATATTTCGTTGAAGGTCAAAAACTTCAATCAGCTATTGATGAAGCCTATGAAAAAAAATTATTAGGTGAAAATGCAGCTGGCACCGGTTGGGATTTAGATATTTATATTCATTATGGTGCTGGAGCTTATATTTGTGGAGAAGAAACAGCATTATTAGAAAGTATAGAAGGTAAAAAAGGGCAACCTAGATTGAAACCACCATTCCCAGCTTTAATTGGTCTTTATGGATGTCCAACTATTATAAACAATGTGGAAACTATAGCTGTTGTCCCAACAATTCTTAGAAAAGGTGGAAAATGGTTTGCCTCTCTTGGAAGAGAAAAAAATACTGGTACTAAAATATTTTGTATATCAGGAAATGTAAATACACCGTGTAACGTTGAGGAGGAAATGAATATCCCATTAAAAGAGTTAATAGAGGTTCATGCTGGAGGTGTTATCGGGGGATGGGATAACTTGCAAGCAGTTATTCCAGGAGGTTCGTCAATGCCATTAATTCCAAAAGAAAAATGTGAGACATTGACTATGGATTTTGACTCTCTTATGGCAGAAAAAAGTGGTTTAGGAACAGCTGGTATTGTTGTGATTAATAAGGACCAAGATATCATTAAATGTATGGCTAGAATTGCAAGGTTTTATAAACACGAAAGCTGTGGTCAATGTACGCCTTGTAGAGAAGGATCTGGTTGGATGTGGAGAATGCTCGAAAGAATGGCAAACGGTGATGCAACTAAAGATGAGGTTGACATGTTAGGTGATGTTACTAATCAAATTGCAGGACATACAATATGTGCTTTTGGAGAAGGTTCTTCATGGCCTGTTCAAGGGCTTTTAAGACATTTTAAAAAAGAAATAGAGAAGCGAAATAATTTGGATCCTATTGTTCAGAAAAAAAATAATATTCCTTATTTAGTGGACCAACACTTATTGGATAAAAAAAATGCTTAAATTAAAAGTTAACGATATTGATGTTGAAGTAGAAGAGGGTTTAACGGTACTACAAGCATGTGAAAAAGCTGGAGTAGAAATTCCAAGATTTTGTTATCATGAAAAATTATCTATAGCCGGTAATTGCAGAATGTGTTTAGTGGAGATGGAAAAATCGCCTAAACCGATTGCTTCATGTGCTATGCCAGCAGCTGAAGGGATGAGTATAAAAACAAATACTGAATTTGTTGAAAAAGCAAGAAAAGGTGTGATGGAATTTTTATTGGCCAACCATCCTTTAGACTGTCCCGTATGTGATCAAGGTGGTGAATGTGATCTACAAGACCAATCTATGTACTATGGTGTAGACAAATCAAGATTTAAAGAAAACAAAAGATTAGTTCCTGAAAAAAATATGGGACCATTAATAAAGACCCAGATGACAAGATGTATACATTGCACAAGATGTGTACGATTTGCAACTGAAGTTGCGGGTGTACCTGAACTGGGAGCTATAGGTAGAGGTGAAGATATGCAAATCACCACGTATCTTGAACAATCAATGCAATCAGAACTATCGGCAAATGTAGTCGACCTTTGTCCAGTAGGAGCTCTAACTTCTAAACCTTATGTATTTGAGGCTAGACCTTGGGAATTAAAAAAAACAGAGACAATTGACGTAATGGATGCGGTCGGTTCTAATATAAGAGTAGATACTTATGACTGGGAGGTAAAGAGAGTTTTACCAATCATTAATGAGGATATAAATGAAGAGTGGATTTCTGATAAAACTAGATATGCATGTGATGGACTTCTTCATCAACGATTAGATACTCCATTTATTAAATATAACAAAAAATTTGAAAAAGCTTCGTGGAACGAAGTCTATAAAATAATTAAATCTAAATTTGAAAATACAACAAAAGAAAAAATTTGTGGATTTGTTGGCGATTTAACCAACATGGAAACTAGCTATATATTTAAAGAATTTTTTGAGAGAACACTTGATACAAAGAACTATGAGTCAAGAGCAGACAATAGATTTGTAGATGTTTCCATAAGAGAAAATTATATATTTAATGCATCTATTAATGGAATAGAAGAAGCAGATTTAATATTTTTAATAGGTACTAACCCAAGATATGAGGCAACTATTTTAAATGCTAGAATAAGAAAATCTCATTTAAACAAAAATACTAAAATTTTATCTTTAAATGATAATGGTGATTTAACATATCCTTACAAGAGTTTAGATGGAAATACCCAAACACTAAAAAATATTTTTGAAGGTACAGATGATTTATCTAAAATTATTTCAGAC
Source organism: uncultured Pelagibacteraceae bacterium (assembly GCA_902566705.1). Lineage (GTDB taxonomy): Bacteria > Pseudomonadota > Alphaproteobacteria > Pelagibacterales > Pelagibacteraceae > Pelagibacter. Next base: position 8,315 of record CACFJT010000011.1, on the reverse strand, counting down.
TCAAAAAAACCTATGATTATACTTGGAGAGTCATTTCTAAGACTAAATTCAGCAGAGTTTTTGTATGAAAAAATAGTAGAATTTTTAAAACTTAATAAAAAATTTTCTGAGCAATGGAATCCTGTAAACATACTTTCTTGTGATGCTGCTACAGTTGGAAATTTTGATCTTGGTTTAATTAATAATGAAAATAATTTACTAAATAATTTAAAGTCCAATAAATTTGATATTGTTTATTTAGTTGGTCAAGATAATTTAGATTTTGTTAAAAAAGATGAATTTGTAATTTATCAAGGTAGTCATGGGGATAAAGGAGCTGAAATTGCAGATATTATATTACCTGGATCAGCTTATACAGAGCAAGACGGATACTATACTAACATTGAGGGAAAGGTTCAGAAAGCTTATAAAGCATCTTACCCACCAGGAGAAGCTAAAGAGGATTGGCAAATAATTAATGAAATTGCTGAATTTATGAACAATAGAAAATTATTTAATGACAAAGAAGAACTAGAAAGTAGCATGTTCAATTACCTCAGTCTTCAAAAAGAAAAACAAAGTAAAGAATACAAAAAAAAGATTGTAAAAGATTTTAATGCCGAAAAATTAACTGTAGATCTAAAACCATATTATTTTTCAAATATCATTGCAAGATGCTCGAAGACTATGATTGAATGTAATAATTCAAAACTAAATTTTAAATCTACAGGCACAGAAGGTTAGCATGGAATACCTGAATATTGTTTTCGATGAAGTATATAAAATATTATTTTTATTAGTTCCGGTTCTAGTGTCTGTGGCGATGATTGTTTGGCTTGATAGGAGAATTTGGGCTTTTGTACAAAAGCGACAAGGACCAAATGTGGTTGGCCCTTTTGGGTTATTACAGTCTTTGGCTGATGCTTTAAAATATATCTTTAAGGAAATGATTATTCCTTCAAGTTCAAATAAAGTTATATTTATATTAGCTCCAATAGTAACAATGACATTAGCCCTAATAGCTTGGGCAGTAATTCCATTTAGCGCAACTCAAGTATTAGCGGATATAAATGTTGGAATTCTTTACTTATTTGCAGTTTCATCATTAGGCGTATACGGAATTATAATGGGCGGTTGGGCCTCAAATTCCAAATATCCTTTTCTTGGAGCAATTCGGTCTGCGGCTCAAATGGTATCTTATGAGGTGTCTATTGGAGTAATTATAATAAACGTATTATTATGTGTTGGCTCACTTAATTTAAATGACATTGTTATTGCTCAACAAAATGTATGGTTTGTAATTCCATTATTTCCAATGTTTGTAATTTTTTTTATTTCAGCTCTGGCTGAAACAAATAGACCTCCTTTTGATTTACCAGAGGCAGAGGCGGAATTAGTTGCTGGATATCAAACTGAATATTCTGGCATGATGTATGCAATGTTTTGGTTAGGCGAATATGCAAACATTTTATTAATGTGTGCAATGGGTGCGATATTATTTTTAGGTGGTTGGTTATCACCTATTGAATTATATCCATTCACATTGATACCTGGACCAATATGGTTTATTTTTAAAATATTACTTTTATTTTTTTTATTTGCTTTAGTTAAAGCTATTGTTCCAAGATATAGATATGATCAACTTATGAGACTAGGTTGGAAAGTGTTTCTTCCTTTTTCTTTAATTTGGGTAGTACTTACTGCAAGTTATTTATTTTATTTTAATCTTTTACCTGTGAACTAATTATGAATATTTCTAGATTTTTAAAAACTATATTTATGGCTGATTTCCTTGGAGGTTTATTTATGGCTATTAAAGAATTTTTTAAACCAAAAAAAACAATAAATTACCCTTTTGAAAAGGGTAAATTAAGTCCGAGATTCAGAGGCGAACATGCTTTAAGAAGATATCCAAACGGTGAAGAAAGATGTATAGCATGCAAGTTATGCGAAGCCGTGTGTCCCGCACAAGCTATTACAATTGAATCTGCACAACGAGAAGATGGTAGTAGAAAAACAACCCGATATGACATAGACATGATGAAATGCATATATTGTGGTCTTTGTGAAGAATCTTGTCCAGTTGATGCAATTGTTCAAGGTCCTAATTTTGAATTTTCTACAGAAACAAGAGAAGAGCTATATTACACAAAAGAAAAATTGTTAGATAATGGAGATAGATGGGAGAATGTTTTGGACGCTAATATTAAAGCTGACAATATTCATAGATAAAAATGATTGCACATGCTATTTTCTTTTATACTTTTTCTATAATTGCCGTTGTTTCAGCTATAATGGTTACCGCTTCTAAAAATACTGTTCATTCAGTATTTTTCTTAATCCTTGATTTTATAAGTATTTCTTGTCTTTTCATTATGATTGGTGCTGAATTTTTGGGAATGATAATGCTAATTGTTTATGTTGGGGCTGTGGCAGTTCTGTTTTTATTTGTTGTTATGATGTTAAACGTAGCCCAGCAAAAAAATCAATGGTTTGCTGCAAAAGATAGTTCAAAACATATTCCAATAGGTCTGGTAATTAGCACTCTAATTTTTGTTGAAATTATAATAGTAATTGGTGGTTGGAAGTATAAACCAGATTTATTTGATGTTAATAATTCTCTATCTCAAACCAGTGTAAGTAACACACATTCATTAGGTCAGGTTTTATATACTGACTATATTCATGTGTTTCAAATAAGTGGCATGATCCTTTTAGTAGCTATGGTTGGCGCAATTGTTTTAACATTTAGACAACGATCTGGTGTTAAAAGACAAAGCTATATAAGGCAAATATCTAGAGAAAGAAATGAAGGTGTTGAGGTGCTAGAGGTTCAAAGCAATAAAGGGGTTAAAATAGATGACTGAGATAGGATTAGGCCATTATTTAACTTTAGGAGCAGTGATTTTCTCAATCGGTGTTATTGGTATTTTCCTTAATAGAAAGAACATAATAGTTATATTAATGAGCATCGAATTAATATTGCTGGCTGTAAATATAAATTTAGTTGCTTTTTCAATTTTTTTAGGTGATTTGGCAGGACAAGTCTTTACTTTATTTATTCTTACAGTCGCGGCCGCAGAAGCAGCAATTGGACTAGCAATTATAGTCGTATATTTCAGAAATTCTGGAACAATACGAGTTGAAGAAATTGATAAGTTGAAAGGATAATCATGGAACTGTCAATTATATTTCTTCCACTTATTGCATCAATTATTTCAGGTTTTTTTGGAAAATATATTGGCGATAGAAATTCTGAATTACTAACTAGCGTACTTGTTTCAATTTCAGCTCTCTTATCAATTTTTGTTCTTTTTCAAGTAATCGTAAATCAGTATGAAGAAAATATTGTAATTGCTACTTGGATAAGCTCTGGGTCACTTGATGTAAATTGGTCAATGTTAATTGATCCATTATCAGCTGTGATGTTGGTAGTTGTAACCTCAGTTTCTGCTTTAGTTCACATTTATTCAATTGGTTACATGTCTCATGACCCTCATAAACCAAGATTTATGGCTTATTTATCATTGTTCACATTTTCGATGTTGATGCTTGTTACTTCAGATAATTTTATACAATTATTTTTTGGTTGGGAAGGTGTTGGTTTATGTTCCTATTTATTAATTGGTTTTTGGTTCAAAAAAGAAAGTGCAAATGCTGCAGCAATAAAAGCATTCGTCGTAAATAGAGTAGGTGATTTTGGTTTTGCTTTAGGAATTTTCTTAATATTTTATTTGTTTGGCACTGTTAATTACTCAGAAGTTTTTCAACAAATTCCAACAGTTGTAGATAAAAATTTATCTTTTTTGGGTTTTGAAGTTAAAGCAATAGATTTAATTTGTTTACTTTTATTTATTGGAGCAATGGGTAAATCTGCACAGATCTTGCTACATACTTGGTTACCTGATGCGATGGAAGGTCCAACTCCAGTTTCTGCATTAATTCATGCAGCAACGATGGTAACAGCTGGTGTTTTCTTAGTAGTAAGGTGTTCACCAATTTATGAATATTCACCTTTGATACTTAATTTTATAACTATTGTTGGAATGACTACGGCATTCTTTGCAGCAACTGTCGCTCTAGTTCAAACAGATATAAAAAAAATCATTGCTTACTCTACATGTAGTCAACTTGGTTATATGTTTTTTGCAGCTGGAGTAGGTGCATACAATGTTGCTATGTTTCACTTATTTACTCACGCATTTTTTAAAGCTTTATTATTTTTAGGGTCTGGTTCAGTAATTCACGCATTTAAAGATGAGCAAAATATAAATAATATGGGTGGTGTATGGAAAAAGTTACCATACACCTATGCTTTAATGATTATTGGAACACTTGCTTTAACAGGTTTTCCATTTTTATCAGGATTTTATTCTAAAGATGCAATTATAGAATTTGCGTATTTAAAAGGTAATACTACTGGTTATTATGCAGCTGGAATTGGAATAATTACTGCATTTTTAACATCTATTTATTCATGGAGATTAATCTTTAAAACTTTTCATGGAGAGTATAATAATAAAGAGGTCAAGATAGAGGAAACACATGAGTCTCCACTAGTAATGCTTGTTCCTTTGTTTATCTTATCAATTGGAGCAGTATTTGCTGGTTTTCTATTTAAAGGACTCTTTATTGGTCACAGTAATAATTTATTCTGGGCAGAGTCTATAATGTTTTTAGAGCCTTTAAGCATTGAACATCCACCTTTATGGTTTTTGCTTTTAACACCTTGTTTGGTTTTATTGTCTATTCCAATTGCTTATTACTTATTTGTTAAAAACAAAGAATTACCTAATTCTATAGTTTCTATGAATAAACCTTTATATAATTTTTTAGTGAACAAATGGTACTTTGATGAGTTGTATCATGTATTGTTTATTAAATTTTCAAAAAAACTAGGATTATTTTTGTGGAAATTTTGTGATGGAACTATAATCGACGGTTTTGGTCCTGATGGAATTTCTTCTTTGATTAAAAAATGTTCAATTAAAGCAACTAAATTTCAAAGTGGTTTTATTTATCAATATGCATTTGTAATGTTATTAGGTTTCTCAGCTTTACTAACTTTTTTAATAATTAAATAATGAATTTTCCTATTCTTTCATCTCTAATATTATTACCAACAATAGGAGCTCTATTTTTATTTTTTATAAAAGAAAAAGGAGATAATTCTACGATTAAATACGTAGCCTTATTCACTACAGTTGTTAATTTTTTAATTTCTATTTACTTATGGATTGCTTTTGATCAGTCTACTTCCACTTTTCAATTTATAGAAGATAGAACATGGATTAAAGGATTTATTAATTATAAAGTTGGAGTAGATGGTATTTCAATTTTGTTTATTATACTAACAACATTTATTACACCATTATGTATTATATCTGTAAACAACTCAGTTAAAAATAGATTAAGAGATTTTTTAATTTCAATACTAATTATGGAAAGTTTTATGATTGGTGTTTTTTCTGCGCTTGATTTGGTCATATTTTATTTATTTTTTGAAGCTGGATTAATCCCAATGTTTTTAATTATTGGTATTTGGGGTGGGGCAAGAAGAGTTTATTCGGCATTCAAATTCTTTTTATACACATTGTTAGGTTCTGTTTTGATGTTAGTTGCAATAATTTCAATTTATTGGATTACAGGAACAACTGACGTGGTTCAACTATATGAAATTGGTATTGATATTAAATATCAAAATCTATTATGGTTAGCATTTTTTAGTTCATTTGCAGTTAAAACACCTATGTGGCCTGTTCATACATGGTTACCTGATGCACACGTTGAGGCTCCTACAGCAGGATCTGTATTACTTGCTGCAATTTTGTTAAAGATGGCTGGATATGGTTTTATAAGATTTTCTTTAGGTCTTTTCCCGGTTGCATCAGAGGTATTTACACCATTAATTTACACCTTGAGTGTTATTGCAATCATATTTACTTCACTGATTGCTTTAATGCAGGAAGATATGAAAAAGTTAATTGCTTACTCATCAGTTGCGCATATGGGATTTGTAACTTTGGGTATATTCACTTTACAACAACAAGGAATTGAAGGAAGTATAATTCAAATGATAAGCCATGGCTTAGTTTCAGCAGCATTATTTTTAACTGTTGGCGTAGTTTATGACAGAATGCATTCAAGATTGATAAGTACATATGGTGGACTAGTTTCTGTGATACCAAAATATTCGATATTGTTTATGTTATTTGCTTTAGCATCTCTTGGTTTACCTGGAACAAGTGGTTTTGTTGGTGAGTTTTTAATATTAATGGGAGCTTTCAAAGATAATTTTTTAGTAGCTGTTTTAGCAAGTATAGGTGTGATTTTAGGAGCCGCATACATGTTGTGGCTTTACAAAAGAGTAGTATTTGGAAAATTACTTAATGAAGATCTTAAAAAAATTTTAGATTTAAATAAATCTGAATATTTTATTTTATCTTCTTTAGCTGCACCAATTTTATTTTTTGGTTTTTATCCTGATCCTTTAATAAACACTATTGAAGTTTCTGTTACTGATTTAATTAATATGCATAACACAAATATAGCTAGTAAATAATATGGAAAATTTAAATTTAATATTACCTGAAATTTTTATTTCTCTTTCAATAATGTTTCTACTTATTTTAGGCGTGTTTAAAAATGACAGTTCTAAAATTACTTTCAATTTATCTTTGTTTGCAATTTTAATTACAATAATAATAACAATTAATGAAACTTTTTCTGTAACTAGAGAAACTTTGTTCAATGAAAGTGTTGTTATTGATAGTATGTCCTCTCTGATGAAAATTATAACCTTAATTGGAGGTTTTTTAGTATTAGTAATTTCATCAACTTATTTAAAAACATTTAAAATATATAATATTGAATATCCAATTCTTATTTTGAGTTCTATTCTTGGAATGATGGTAATGATTAGCTCAAATGATTTAATTGTTTTTTATATGGGCTTAGAATTACAATCATTAGCTCTTTATGTTTTAGCTACATATAACAGGGATCAATTAAAATCATCAGAAGCTGGTTTGAAATATTTTGTTTTAAGTGCATTATCATCAGGACTGTTATTATATGGATGCTCTTTAGTTTATGGTTTTTCAGGTTCCACTAATTTTGATACAATATCAAGTCAACTAAATTCTGAGGAATATGTTTTAACTTTTGGTATTGTTTTCATATTAGTTGGTTTAGCATTCAAAATTTCTGCAGTTCCATTTCATATGTGGGCACCTGATGTTTACGAAGGATCTCCAACAACTGTAACTTTGTTTTTTACAATAGTACCAAAAATAGCTGCTTTGACTGTATTTATTAGATTTTTATATGTTCCTTTTTTAAATTTAATTGATCAATGGCAAATGATAATAGTTTTTTTATCCATAGCATCTATGGTCTTCGGAGCAGTTGCTGCCATAGGTCAAACTAATATTAAAAGACTTATTGCTTATAGTTCTATAGGACACATTGGTTATACATTAGCTGGATTAGCTACAGCATCAAACGAAGGAATTCAAAGTTCGATAATTTATATTTCCATTTATGTTGTTATGAATTTAGCTCTTTTTTCATGTCTCTTAATGTTAAGAAGAAAAGATCAATATTATGAAGATATTAATGATCTCTCAGGATTATCAAAAAATCATCCATTGTTGTCTTTATGTATGTTGTTAATACTATTTTCTTTAGCAGGCATACCACCCCTAGCTGGTTTCTTTGCAAAATTTTATGTTTTTAAAGCAGTATTGGAACAATCAATGTATTTCTTAGCGATAGTAGGTTTATTATCAACTGTAGTTGCAGCCTTTTATTATCTGAGAATTATAAAAATTATGTATTTTGATAAAGAAAAAGATAAATACGATACAGACCATAGCTTATGGCTAAAATTTTCACTGACAGTTTCAACTATATTAATCCTTTTATACTTCATATTCCCAAGTCAGTTAATTGAAGTTGTTTCAAGAATTAATATTATTTAATGAAATTTAAAAAATTCAAATTTAAAAAAGTTAAAAGTACAAACAATACTGCGATTAGAATTATTAAAGAAAATAAATACAACTTAGGTATGATTGTTGCTGAAATACAAATAAATGGAAGAGGAAAGTATGGAAGAAAATGGATATCCTCAAAAGGAAATTTATTTATTTCTTTTTTCAACGTATTAAATAAAACAAATTTATCTATTAATACTATAACTAAGATAAATTGTCTTTTAGTTAAAAAATTGCTCTCTTTATATACAAAAAAAAAAATTCTATTTAAAAAACCAAATGACCTACTAATTAATAAAAAAAAAATTAGTGGGATTTTACAAGAAATTATATTTATAA
>CACFJT010000010.1 GCA_902566705.1 uncultured Pelagibacteraceae bacterium | reverse complement strand
TCAGTAATTAAATTACTAAAATATGGTAGTTTAACATTAGAACAATCAATATGCTTCACCTCATCATTATTTGCTAAAAATAAATGATTTCCTTTTTCTGATTTTGCTAAGTCTGTATATTTTCTTATTTCAATAAAACCTTTATCTCCAAGGATTAACAATCTTCCATCTCCCCAGGTTGGAAGGGCATCTGGAGTAAACCAATCCAGACGAATATAACCATGCCCACCATTACCAGTAAGATTCACCTCACCAAAATCTTGAAAACCAGGTGTATCTTTCTTTGTGGTATTTTCAACTAATGCATGGTTAATTTTTGCCTGATTTGAATTCGTAAAAACTAAAAATTGATGAATTTGGTGAGAACCAATATCGGCAATGATTCCTCCATAACTTTGACGATTATAAAACCAATCAGGTCTTTCATAATTACCTTGTCTATGGGGACCAGTTCCAATCGTTTGCTTTACTTTACCAATTTTTCCTTCATTAACTAATTCTTCAGCTTTAGCAACTGCAGCAACGTGAAATCTTTCAGAAAAATTTACAGACCAGATCTTTCCAGTTTCTTTAACAGTATTTTTCAAATTATTTAATTGATCTAAGGTAGTACAGCCTGGTTTATCTACCATAACATCTTTTCCAGCTTTTAAAGCATCTATTGAATGACCAGCTCTATCTACAGGGATTGAAGATATTAAAATCATATCAATCGATGAGTCACTCAATATTTCCTCTTTATTTGCTTTTCTTTTAATATTTGGATATTTTTTATTAAATTCTTTAAGAGTTAAAGGATTACCATCTGTCCAAAAGCAATTACAGCTACAACCTTCTTTGATCATTTCATTTAGCATATCGAAAATATGACCATGATCTATCCCGATTACTCCAAGATTAAGTGCTTTTTTCATAAACTAATAAGAACCTTTTTGTTTAGCACCTTTATAAAAAATTTCTTGCAAGTAATCATTTTCTTTTTTTCGAAGTAAAATACTTTCTTCACTCATCAAAGCATTAGTTCTATTTATAATTTCATGATGATGATATTTATCCTCTCCTCTTGCAACTTGAACACTATTTTTACCTAAGGTCTGTTTTACATTTGTGCCTATGTAACTTTGGATAACAAATCCAATTCTTCTATCATTACTCCTATTTATTCCTGATCCATGTACTACTCTTGGATGGTGCAAAGACATTTGACCTGCTTTTAGTTCTATAGATTTAACTTCGTCTTCAGGTACATTCTCTACTGTTTGTCCTCGAGTAAGCAAGTTGCCTTCATTAAATTTTTCAGTGTGATATTTAATATTCAAATGTGATTTAGGCCACATTTTCATGCACCCATTATTTTCATTTGAGTCTGTTAATGCTACCCATGCTGTGACCCAATTATGAGGTTCTAATCCTATATATTTTGCATCTTGGTGATAGCTTACAAAACCTTGCTCTTTAGGGTTTTTAATAAACAAAGTAGTGCTGCAAACTAAGATATTTTTTCCAATAACACTTTCTACTGCATCTAAAATTTTTGAATTATGAACAATCGAATCAAGTTTTGGCGAAATTAAATGAACATTATATCTTCCTGCATTATCTATTTCATTTGGCATTTTTTTTTCAATTAATTCTATTTCTTTTCTTGCCTCTAATGCTTCACTATTCGACAAAACTTCAATAGGTGATATGTACCCTTGATCTTCATACTGTTTAAGTTGATTTGATGATAGATAAGTCATATTATTTTGAAAAGATTATATGAGCTCAACAATTTCTTCAATAATTTATGGCTGAAGTATTTAAATTAGGAATTGCTGCAAACAACAATCAACCAATCACGGAAGTAGACTCAATTGAAGTTTTAGCAAATAAAGGAATAATAGGTGATCGACATTTTCATGATTTTAATGATCCTTACAATCAAATATCATTAATAGAGTCAGAGAATATAGATGAATATAATATTAAATTTGGTCTTAATATTCCTTATATAAATTTTAGACGAAATGTAATTACAAAAGGCATTAAATTAAATGATTTAATTGAAAAAAAACTAAAGATCGGAAATGTTGAATTAAAGGCGATTGAGTTATGTCGTCCATGCAGACATTTAACTGAAATGCTTGACCAAAAAAATATAATTAAAGAATTTATGAGGAAGGGTGGACTAAGGTGTCAAATTCTCTCTTCTTCAAAAATAAATATTGGTGACAAAATAGAGGTAGTTAATATTTAAGTTTTTGCAGTTTCATTAACTTGAGTTTCATCGAGTGTTGCAGGCGCATCAGGATCTAGTTCCAATCCAGCAGGTGTAATAGTTGCTGGAATTGGTGTGAATGTTGAGTCTGGATTTTCAACAGTACTTCTAACTTTCATTCTATACAAACCAAACACACCAATTATTGAATGTGCAATAATCAAAAATACAAACAAACCATTTAATCCAAACCATTCCATGAAAATTGCGCACAAAATAGGACCACTAATTGCTCCTATACCAAAAATTAATTGTAATCCACCACCTGCAGCAACAAATTTAGATTTTGGAACAAAGTCATTTGTATGTGCAAGATTAAGTGAGAATAATGGTAGACATAAACTTGTATAAAGTCCAACAGCTATAAAAAATATTATTTTTTTAAAAGCAAATTCATCCATATAATAAATATTTTGTATAGGATCATTTGAAGTTAAAATTGCAATAAATGCTAAAAGTGAACTACCAAATGTTGTTATGACTATTATTTTCCTTCTATCAAAAATATCTGAAAAATAACCAATTGGACCCTGACCTAGAACTCCAGCAATTGTTGCAACAAATAAAAGTATAGATGTTTCAAATAAAGTAAATTTTGCGATCGTTGCATAAACAGAAATTAAAGAAAAAAAAGCTGCATGAATTATTCCAGTAAAGAAAGAGCTTAAAGAGCCAAGAGGAGAGATTTTATAAAGTTCTACAACACTTATTGTTTCAATTTTTTTAAATTTAGGAGCAGTTCTTTTTGTTAATAAAATAGGAACTAGAGCAACAGAAAGTAAAACAGATACCAAAATAAAGGGTTCATAAGCTTCAGGTTTACTTATATTAAGTAGAAGCATACCTACAGCTAAACCAAAATAAATTACCATCATATAAGCAGATAATAGTTGCCCTCTATTTTTATTAGTTGCTCTATCGTTTAACCAGCTCTCAGTAACCACATAACAACTAACCAAGCTTATACCTGTTATAAACCTACTAATTGTCCACATCAGTGGATTTACATATACGACTGCCACTAAAGCACTTAAAGATGCAAGCGAAGCGAATGCAGCAAATACTCTTATATGACCAACTTTTGAAACAAAATTAGGAGTAGTTTTCGATCCTATAAAGTAGCCAACATAATATCCAGACATAAAGATACCAGTTGTAAAAACACTAAAATCCTCAAGTACTGACCGAATACCCATAATTTGCATTTGCAATCCATGAGCAATCATCATTACTCCTATCCCAATAAATAGAGCCCAAGACCTTTTTACTTCTTTTTGCATGTTTAGTTTTTAAAATTTAATAATTCTTCGCTAGGTAGTTTTGGTTTGTGTTTTTTTTATGGCTAGTGAAGAGTGAATTGCTATCGTGATAATGATAACAATGCCCCCATAGATCGTTTCAGGAGAAGGCTGTTCTTTGATTACCATCCAAACCCATAAAGGTCCAAGAATTGTCTCTAAAAGAAAAAAAAGATTAACTTCAGCAGCAGTTATAAATCTTGGAGCTATAGTTACCAAAACAAAAGGTATAGCTACACACATTACACACATTAAAGGTATATAAAAAAGATCATTTCCCACTAAAGCAAAATCTTTTACAAAGAAAAAGGCAAATATAGCGACACATGATTTTCCAATTACAGCAGCAGGCACTAAGTCGGTCGATTTTGCATATCTTGCTATATTTGCGTTACAGGCTAATCCAAAGGATGTTATTAAGCCAAATAAATCACCATAAAAATTACCAAGACTTAATGAGTCGTAAAAAATATAAACACAAGCAATAAATGTAATTATAATAGCAATCCAAGTCTTATTATCCGGTTTTTCTTTTAGGAAAATAGCCCCCAATATTGCTGATAGCATAGGTGCAAGGGCTACCATTAATAAAGTATTTGCTACATTGGTATTTTGTATTGAGATAATAAAAGTAATGTTACAAATAGAAAAACTAATTACATAAAAAATACCTGGGTAACCAATTTTAAATAAAGCTTTTAAGAAATTATTTTTATAAAATAAAAGAAGACCTACTAAAACTACAAAAAATGGTATTGCTCCTCTGTAAAATAGCATTCCCCAAGTATCAATATTTGATAATCTAATTAGTAAAGAGTCAGGAGTTATAAACATAATTGCAACAAATGCCATCAAAGAGCCTTTTTGTTGATTAGTTAGATTATTCACGCTTTGAGCTCTTTCCAAAAAGTTTTAGCTAAATTTATTCCCGATAGATCATTAAGTGTTTTAAGTCCGGTTGGAGATGTAACATTTATATCTCCATTGAGTTTTTGATCTATAAAATCAATTCCTGCAAAAAAAATATTTTCATTTTTTAAATCTCTTGCAACTAGTTTTGAAATTTTAATTTCTTTACTTGTTAATTTTATATTAGTTGGTTTTGCTCCTTTACTCATGTTACTTAAAATTGAACCTTTTTTTGGAACCCTTGAAATTGCACCAGATATTTTCCCATTAATAATAAAAACTCTTTTATCTCCTTTACTTATTCTAGGAAGAAATTTTTGGCACATGATATGATCATGTTTTTTTATAAATTTATTTACTAATTTTGAATTAAACTTAGTTAATAAATGAATATCATTTCCACTGAAACTATGGATGGGTTTTAAAATGACTTTTTTGTTTTTTTTGAAAAATTTTTTTATTTCATCAATATTTTGAGTAAAAATAGTTTCTGGCATGTATTTTTGATATTTAGATGAATATAATTTTTCAGAAATATTCCTTACAGAAGTGGGGTTGTTAATTATTTTAACTCTGGTCTTAATTGTATCCAAAATGTATGTTGTTGAAATATACTCAAGATTAAATGGTGGATCTTGGCGAATAAGAACAAATTTACATCTACTTAAGTCTAGATTTTGTTTCTTTATGATTTTATAGAATTTTTTATTACTGTAATTAAATTTAATAAAAAAACCTCTTGCTATAACTTTTGAATTAACAACTGATAAGTCTTTTGGATCGTAATAGAAAATTTTATATTTTTTGCTTTGAATTTCGTTTGCTAAAAAAACACTTGTATCCGTTAAAGGATTTAGTTTAGAAGGATGGTTTCCTTGAACAGCAACAATTTTATTTATCATACAATTCATCTAAATTTTCGTTTTTTGAAAATTTACTAATCATATGATCTGCGTTTGTTGTCTTATTATCAATTACTTTTTGTAGATGATTTAGGAATATAGTCTCGTTATTACCTTTTTTACTTAAAACATCTCTATTCTCTAAACCTCTTCTTGAAAGATCTAAAAGTGTAGATGACCAATAAAGAAGATCTTTACCCATTAATTGAGTATTAAATCCCTTTTGTGGTGCCTCTAGATAAGCGTTAATTATTTTATCAATATCCCATTTTGAAATTAGTTCATGAACTTCGTCTAAATTTCCATAAAGCATTCCTATATTGAAAGCTGGTCCCGCACATAAACAATCCCATCCACATGTATCCATTGATCTCAATTCAATGTATTTCTTAACTCTGTTTTCAGTAAATATTGTACTTAAGTGAGTTGTTAAGTCTGCTTCATTTGGAAGTCTATTTTCAATTTCTTGAACCTTTCCTCCCATAAAATCCTTAAAAATATATTTCCTACCTGAAATATACTGATCTTTATTTTGTATAAATAATATAGGAAAATTAATTACAAAATCTGCATATTTTTCAAAATTCATGTTTTCGAAAAATAATTTAGGCAGTCCACCTCTAGAAGTGCTTTGCCATACTTTAGATCTATAAGATAAATAGTTACTATTTTTTTTCTCAACAATTGAGGAATTAGCAAATAAAGCAATTGCAATGGGTACAATTGAGTTTGCTACTCTGAACTTTTTAATAAAATCTTCTTCTGAGCTATAGTCTATGTTTAACTGAGTACCACATGTTCGATACATCATATCTAAACTAAGTTCACCACCTAGAGGCATATCCTTAGTCATTAATTCATATCTTTGCTTAGGGTTGCCTGGGATTTCATTTAATTTAGAAATAGGATCAAATCCTGCGCTAACAATTTTTATATCTAATTTTTTTGTCACCTGTTTAAGTTCAAATAAATAATCTTGTGACTCTGCACAAGCTTCGTGCATATGATTTAATTTATCTCCAGACAATTCTATTTGATTACCTGGTTCAAGAGTTATATTTTTTCCACCTTTATTAAGAGCAATGATATTTTCTTTTTCAAAAACTGGATTCCAGCCAAATTCAAGTAAGGCTGAAAACATTTCTTTTATTCTTGAATAATCAATCCTTTTATTATCTGTATTATTAAACAAAAACTTTTCATGCTCTAACCCAATTTTAAAATTTTTAGGCTCTTTAACACCTGACTTAAAATAATTAATAATTTTTTCTTTTGAATCAATCATGCGCTGTAAATAGTGATTTATAGATAAATTTAAAGATAATAATAAGGCTCTTTTGCAAATATTTTTTTAACTAATGGCTTAAAATCATCCAAAGTCATACTTTTGTAATCAGGGTCAAAAGAGCATTGATCATATTTTTCACAAAAATCTATGGTGTCTTGATAATATTTGTGGTCTTTAAATTTATCTCTTGCATTTCTATCACCACCTAAATGATGAGCACTGTAATAAGTTTGAAAAAGACCATGGTGTAAAATAATCCAATAGGTTTTTTCTGAAACATAAGGTCTAAGTATGGATGCAGCATATTGAGAATGATTCATTGGTGCTAAATCGTCTCCAATATCATGTAGCAAAGTCGCAACAACCATTTCATCACTTTCTTTATTTTTAAAAGCTCTTGTTGCAGCCTGCAAAGAATGTTCTAGTCTACTGATTTTGTAACCCTCTAAAGTTGTGGTTTGTTTACTCAAATAACTAAGAATTCTATCTGCTGTTTGTCTTTCAAATTTCTTCTCTAGTTTTTCTAAAAGTTGATAGTCATCTTTACTACCATTTTTCATTTCAGTAAATTTAACTGTTTTCATAGTTTAATTATTTGATGCTGAACTCAATAATGATAATTGAGTAATTTTATTTTCTCCCAACTCATCAACCAATTTTACAGGATAATCACCTGTAAAATAATGATCCGTCAATTGTGGATAAATTTTGCTTCTGTTTTCAAAACCTATTGCTTTATATAATCCATCTATTGATAAAAAACTTAAAGATTTAGCACCGATATATTTACAAATTTCATCATTAGTTTTGTTTGCAGCCAACAATTCTTTTTTGGTTGGTGTATCTACTCCATAGAAATCTGGGTATCTTATTTCAGGACATGCAATCTTAACATGAACTTCTTTTGCACCGCCATCATAAAGCATTTTTACAATTTTATGAGACGTTGTTCCTCTAACAAGTGAGTCATCAATTAGTATTATTTTTTTATTTTTAATAGTTGATTGATTAGCATTTAGTTTTAGTTTAACACCTAAGCTTCTTATTTTCTGGCTTGGTTCAATAAAAGTTCTTCCGACATAATGATTTCTAATTAATCCATGTTCAAAATTCATTTTTAATTCTTGAGCAAAACCCATAGCAGCAGCATTTCCAGAATCTGGCACTGGAACCACAATGTCAGCATCCATTTTACTTTCTTTTGCAAGTTCTCTACCTAGGTTTTTTCTATGTTCATAAGCTGTTTTGCCTCCAATCAAGCTATCAGGTCTTGAAAAATATATATATTCAAAGACACATGGTCTTACTTTTTTAAGAGGGAAAGGCTTAATACTTTTTAATTGATTATTTTCAATTAAAACTAACTCACCATTTTCAACTTCTCTTACAAATTTTGCACCAATAATATCAAAAGCACAAGTTTCAGATGCTAAGACATAACTGTTACCAAGTTTACCAATAACTAGAGGTCTAATTCCATAAGGATCTCTAACACCAATTAATAAATTTTGAGTCAACATTACTAATGCATAACCACCTTGAATTTGAAAAATTGCATCAATTACTTTGTCAATTGTTTTTGGTCTTTTCGATTTAGCAATTAATTGAACAATAGTCTCAGTATCTGAAGTAGTGTAAAATATAGCTCCATCTTCAACTAATTTGTTTCTCAAAGCTATTGAATTGGTCAGATTTCCATTATGTGCAACTCCAATTCCACCTGCATTTGTGTCAGCAAAAAAAGGCTGTATATTTCTTAATATATTATTTCCAGTTGTACTGTATCTGTTATGGCCAATTGCATAATTTCCTTTAAGATTATTAAGCACTTTTTCTTTGTTGAAATTATCACCAACTAGGCCAAATCTTTTCTCAGAATAATATTTTTCCCCATCAAAGGTGACTATACCACAACCTTCTTGACCTCTGTGTTGCAGAGCATGTAGTCCTAGTGCAGTCAGAGCCGAAGCATCTTTTGCATTGCTAATACCAAAAACTCCACATTCTTCCTTTAGTCTTGGATTATAGCTCAGTAATTTTTTCTTTAGAATCTTGATATGTTTTTTCATTAGGAAATTCTTTTATCAGATAACTACTACCTTTTTCTAAATATGGAAAGACGTATGATTTGTCAAAATTTATTGGCCATTTATCATAATTATAAACGATATGAACACCTGAAAAGATACATACAGAAATAATGTAAGCTCTTATAAAACCAAAAAAGAATCCAAATGTTGTATCTAAGCCACCGATTCCAGTGTATCTGACTGCTTTGCTGATTCCTTTATTTACTAATAAAACCAAAAAGATAACAACCACAAATATTACTATTCCCAAACCAATATCGAGAACATACTCATTATCAATTATGTCTTTTACATAGGGTTTAATTTTTGGAAATAGAATTAATGTAATTATGTATGCAAGCAACCATTTACCCATTGAGAGAATGCTTAAAATGAAACCCTTTTTGTAACAATTTACTAAAGAAAGGATTGTTAAAATTAAATAAATTAAATCAATTATTGATATTGCTTCATAAAAATCTTTTATGATTTCTAACATTAAGATGATTTGCCAAAAGGTTTAATAATTAAGATTAAAGCAGGAAGTAGTGTTAATACCGATATCATAGCTAATAGCATAGCAAGTCCTGTAAACACACCAAAATAAATTGTTGGAATAAACTTTGATAACACCAAAATTGAAAATCCAAAAACAATCGTTATTGAAGTGTTCAGTATAGCGACACCAACAGTTGAATGACAAGTTTTTATTGTTTTGTTGTAATCCTTTATTTTATTAAACTCTTCTTTAAATCTATAAATATAGTGAATACTGTTATCCACTGCGATACCTATTGTAATTGCTGCAATCGTTATCGTCATCATATCTAACGGTATTCCTAATAAACCAATTATTCCTAGTATAAAAAAAGCTGCAATAAAATTTGGAACAACACCAATCAATGAAAGTTTTATATTTCTAAATAAAATTATGAACATTGAAAATATTCCAATCATAACCAATCCTAATGTTAAAATTTGAGATTTAAATAAGCTTTGTAATAAATTATTAAATAATATTAATACACCTGCTAACTTATAATCCTTATCTTCTAAACCAAATTTATCTTTTAGATCAAAATTAATTTTATTAATTAAGTCATTTCTTCTTAAATTCTCCTGCGAGTCTATAATTCTTAAACTAATTCGAGCCTCATTATCTTTAATTGAAAGATAGGGATCAATGATTTCAGTTTTAATACTTTCAGGAATTTTAGAGTAAAGTACTCCCATCTCTAAAGTACCTAAAGGCTTATTGTTATTTAATTGAGTAGCTACTTCAATAATTGATGAAAAAGATAAAACTTTACCAATTTCTGGTAAGCTATCCAAGTAATTATGAACAGATGTAATAAGATCAATTTTATCTTTGGTAAACCAGTATTTTTCATCATTAGTATCCTCTTCATTTCCCCAATCCTCAAATTCATCATCTTCCTCAGATTTTTTTACTTTTTCTTTCTCAGGAAATTTTATAATAACCTCTAAAGGAGTAGTTCCACCTAGCTCCTCATCTATCAGCTTCATACCCTTATAAATTTCAGTATCTTTATCAAAGTAATTTATAAAACTATTTTCAACCTCAAGCTTACTTATTCCAATAATACTGAATATTACAACTATTCCGGTCACTAAGAATATAGAGTTTTTATTATTTATAGAAATTAAACTAAGTAAGTTTGTGAGTTTAGATTTCTGTTCTTTTTTAACTGAAATATTATTTGTGGGTGCAAAGTTTAAAAGGGTAGGAAGTAAAGTAAATGTAATAATAAATGATGTAATTAAACCAAAAGTCATCATCCAGCCAAAATCAATAATAGGTTTTATTTCACTAAAAATTAAAGATAAGAAAGCGAAAATTGTCGTTAGAGCAGTATAAAGAATTGGCCAAAACATTTTTGAAGTTGTTAAGGAAATAATTTCAAAATTATTTTTTGATGGAAAATCTTTTTTAAGTTGAAGAAACCTAGTACTCATATGAATATTCATTGCCATTGTTAAAATCAACATAAGTGCAATAAAATTTGATGAGATGACTGTAACTTTCCATCCTAGCAATCCGAGTAAACCTATCATTATTATCACAGAAAAAAGACAACTACTTATAGGAACTACAATCCAAATAGGGTTTCTAAAAACAAACCATAAAGTAGCAATTATAAATAATAGAACTCCTACACCAAAAACTACTATATCACTTTTGATAAAAGTCATCATATCATCAGCAATCATTGGTATTCCTCCAAGATAAATCTTTCCAACATCAAAATAACTTTGAATAACTTGTCTAATTTCTAAAATATTCTGGTGGTTTTGTTTTTTGATTTGATCTTTTATTAGTTCAACTTCTTTTTTTGATTTATTTTCTATATCTTCTAATATTTGAGACTGTTTAATGTTAACAATAATTCCACTAGTTTTACCATCTTCGCTAATTACAAAATTTCGAAAAACAGGACTATTTAAAATTTCTTTAAAACCTCGATCTCTATCAACATCTTCATCTTTTAATGTTTTGAAGCTTTCTAGTCTTTCTTGAAGCGGAGCTTCTGAATTATTTAAAAGTGGAATATCTAATAATGTAATCACACTATGGACCCAATTGAGGCTCTGAATTTTATATTTTAAACTTAATAAATTATTAATTGATGAATCAGTTGCCATTCCCTCATTTGGTGTATAGGTAAGAATTAAAAATTCTTTAGACCCATATCTTTCAGAGACTTCTTTCAAATATGCTAAATCAGGGTCACCCTCTATTAATAAGGTTTCTGATGAAGCATCTAGCCTAAAATTTTTTGAATAGTATCCAAAACTTAAAATAGCAATAATTAACAATACAAATATTGTTTTGGGATTTTTAAGGATAACGTTTTGATAAAAATGAGCTTTCATTCAAGCTCTTTATATTGGAATTTAACTTAATTGAGTATCCTTAAATTTTGTAAATCTTTCTTCAAATTCAAGAGTTACATTACCAATAGGACCATGACGTTGTTTTTGAATTATAATCTGAGCTAGGTGAGCAACCTCGTTCATTTTTGCTTGCCATTCAGCGTGTTCCACAGTTGCGGGCCTAGGTTCTTTTCGTTGCAAATAATATCCTTCCCTATAGACAAACATAACTACATCAGCATCTTGTTCAATAGAACCAGATTCTCTTAAGTCTGCTAATTGAGGCTTATGATCATCTCTTTGCTCAACTTGTCTAGATAATTGTGAAAGAGCTACGACAGGAACAGATAGTTCTTTAGCAATTGCTTTTAATCCTTGAGTAATTTGAGAAATTTCTTGGACCCTACCATCTTTATTGGAAGTAGTTCCTTTCATTAATTGGATATAGTCAACCACAATCATATCTAAGCCACTTCGTCTTTTTATTCTTCTCGCTCTATTGCTCATAGCAGCAATACTTATTGCAGGTGTTTCATCAATGAAGAGTGGTAGGTCAGCTATATCTTTAGAAGTTTCTAAAAATTTATCAAATTGTTCATCAGAAATTCTACCTTGTCTAATGTCGTTTGAACTAATTCTTGCTTGTTCAGAAATTATTCTAGTTGAAAGTTGTTCTGATGACATTTCGAGTGAAAAAAATGCAATTGAAGATTTTTTACCACTATCTTGTAAATTTTTTGCTGCATTAAATGCGATATTTGTTGCTAAAGATGTTTTACCCATTGAAGGACGACCAGCTATAATAATTAAATCAGATTGATGCAAACCTCCAAGCTTATAATCTAAATCTCGAAGTCCTGTTGGAACACCTACGATACCACCTTCTGTTTTATAGGCAGCTGAAGCCATATCAATAGTTTGTTTCATTGCTTCGTCAAATTTAATTATATTTGAATTAAAGGAACCTTTCTCTGCTAAGTCAAATAATGATTTTTCAGTTTTCTCAATGATATATTGTCCATTTGTTTCAAGATCATTTGATTTTACATCATCAACTGTTTGTTCAGAAATTTTAATTAATTCTCTTCTAACAAACATATCATAAATAATTTTAGAATACTCTAGAGCTTGCCTAACTGATGTAGAAAATTTAGTCACTTTTACTAAGTACTCAGGAATGTTTAAATCATCTTTCTCATCTTCAAAATAATTTTTTAGCGTAATTGGATTTGCTAGAAGTCCTCTATAAATTAAACTTGAGATAGACTCAAAAATTTTTTGATGCATGGGATCATAGAAATTAGAAGCATCAATAATATTACTTACATCATCAAATATCTCGTTACTTACAAGAATAGATCCTATGACAGCTTGTTCCGCTTCAATATTATTTGGCAACTCATTAAATTGATCTTTCACTATACTTAAATTATTTTCCATCCAAATAAATTACATCAAGTATATTTAAATCATATCGTAAAAAAAAGCTGGGGAAAAGAATGTATAATTTATTGAATTGTATCAGCCGAAGAAACATTGATAGTGATTTCAGCGTCAACTTCTGAGTGTAAAGAAATTTTAACTTTGAATTTTCCTAAAGATTTAATTTCATTAACTGGTTGTATCATTGAGGGTTTGATATCAATCTTATTTTGATCATTAATAAGTTTTGAAATTTCTGTTGGTTTAACAGATCCATATAATTCATTATTTTCTGTACTTAATTTTTTAACAGAATATTCTTTATCATTAATTTGTTCAGAAATTTTTAAAGCTTCTTGTTTTTTTTCATTATCTTTTTTAGATAATTCTGCTTTAATTTTTTCTACTTCTTTTATATTTTCTTTCGATGCATAAAGCGCTTTTTTATTAGCAATTAGATAGTTTCTAGCAAAACCCCTCTTAACATCTATAACTTCTCCAATAGATCCAATTCTTTTAACGTTTTCTAACAAAATAACTTTCATTTTATATTAATGCTAAATTTCTTGCTCTTTTAATTGAAACAGATAGCTCTCTCTGTTTTTTTTGAGACACGTTAGTAATCCTAGAAGGTAAAATTTTACCATTTTCTGAAACATATTTTTTTAGAAGTTTTATGTTTTTATAATCGACTTTAGGCGCACCTTTAACTGATAATGGACAGGTTTTTTTAAACTTGTATTTATTTGGTTGAAATATGCTTAATTTTGCAAAATTGCTTTGTTTACCTTTTTTATTACCGCTTTGTCTTTTTGGCATTAGTTTTTAGTACTTTCTTTTTTTTCACTATCATCTTTTTTTCCAAAATAGTTTGTTTCTAAATCAAATTTTTTCACTCTAACCGTCAAGTATCTTAGCAACTTCTTATCAATAGCCTCATTTTTTTCAAGTTCATCAATTACATTTCCCTTACCTTTTATTTTGAAGTGTATGTAACTTCCTTTTTTATTTTTTTTAATAAAATATGATAAGTTTAGTAATCCCCAATTTTCCGTTTTAATAACTTCACCATCATTTTTTTCAACAATTTTAGAATATTTCTCAGTTAATTGCTTTAATTCACTCGGTGAAGTGTCTTGCCTAGCTATAATTGTATGTTCGTATAAATTCATTTAAGTTCTTTAATAAAAAATGAGGATATACTATTATAAAAGTTCAATTACAATAGTTAAAAAGGCAAAATATTAGTTTTTTTTTATATGTTTTCAGTAATTTTTCCAGGTCAGGGATCTCAAATAGTAGGAATGGGAAAAGAGTTTTATGATAAATTTAATGTAGCAAAAGATCTGTTTAAACAGGCAGATGATACACTGAATTTTTCTATTTCTAAACTTATCCTAGATGGACCAAAAGAAGAGTTAAATTTAACAACTAATACACAGCCAGCAATATATCTAGTAAGTTATTTAATATTTAGTGTAATGAAAAAAGAATTTAATTTAGATTTAAATAGAGCAAAATATTTTGCTGGACATTCTTTAGGTGAATATTCTGCTTTATCGTGTGGAGGATACCTAGATTTTCCAGATACACTAAAAATATTAAGAATAAGAGGTGATGCCATGCAAAACTCAGTACCTAAAGGGCAGGGAGGAATGGTTGCAGTGTTAGGTTCAACAGTTGAATTAATTGAAAAAATTTTGGAAGAAAATAAAGAAAATTTTAAAGCGGAAATCGCAAATGATAATTCCGAAGGTCAAATTGTTTTAAGTGGAAAAATAGATGATTTAGAAAAATTAATTCAAATTTTAAAAGATGCATCAATAAAAAATATCATGCTTCCAGTGAGCGCACCATTTCACTGTAATTTAATGAATAAGGCTACAAAAATAATGAAAGAAGAGTTAAATAAACTTAATTTTAAAAATGGACAAAATAAACTAATTTCAAATGTTACTGCAAATGAAATTAAAGATTCAGAAGAACTAAAAAATCTTCTAATTAAACAAATAGAGAATAGAGTTAGATGGAGAGAAAGTGTCATTAATATGATACAAAATAACGTAAACCATTTTATAGAAATTGGACCTGGGAAAGTTTTGTCAGGTCTGATAAAAAGAATTAATAGAGATGTTAAAATTGACACCATTAATAGTCTAGGCGATATTGAGAAACTAAAAATATGATAAATTTAAAAGATAGAAATATTATTGTTACTGGTGCTTCAGGCGGGATTGGAAATTCAATAATTGAAAAATTAAGTAAAACAGGAGCAAACATTTTAGCCTCAGGTACAAAAATAGAAAAACTTGAGGCACTGCAGAACAAATATGAAAATATTAAAATATTTAAGTTTGACATTTCTCAAAGTGATAAAATTGAAGAATTTATTGAAAACGCAACTAAACAACTTGGAGGTGGCTTAGATTGTATAGTTAATAACGCTGGTATTACACAGGATAATTTAGCAATAAGGATGAGTTTAGAAGAATGGCAAAAAGTAATTGATATTAATTTAACTTCAACTTTTTTATTAAGTAAATCTGCAATTAAAAAAATGCTTAAAAATAAATCAGGTAAGATTGTTAATATTACATCAGTTGTTGGCCATACAGGGAATCTTGGACAGGCTAATTATACAGCATCTAAGGCAGGTATAATTGCTATGTCAAAGAGTTTAGCAATAGAATATGCAAAGAAAAATATAAATATAAACTGTATTTCACCCGGTTTCATTAAAACAGCTATGACAGATAAATTAGATGATAAAATTCAAGAATCTATAATATCAAAAATTCCTTCTGCTCGACTAGGAGAGCCGGATGATATTGCAAATGCAGTACTTTTTTTATGCTCTGATCAAGCAAGTTATATAAATGGTGAAACCTTGCATGTTAATGGAGGTATGTATATGGCTTGACAAAATAGGTTTTTAAACTATTAAGAATCTATAACAAAAAAGGATCAATATGTCAGAAGACGTTTCAAGCAAGGTAAAAAAAATTGTAGCAGATCACTTAGGTATCGATGAAGCAAAAGTAACTGAAGAGTCAAGTTTTATAGATGATTTGGGTGCTGATAGTTTAGATACAGTTGAATTAGTGATGGCTTTTGAAGAAGAATTTGGATCTGAAATTTCAGACAGTGAAGCTGAGAAAATTCTAACTGTAGGTGATGCAGTTAAATTTATCGAAGGAAAAGCTAACTAAAAATTTAAATGCCATCAGAAAAAGATGGAGTAATGATAATATTATCTTCTCCCTCCGGAGCAGGTAAAACAACATTGGTTAAAAAATTGTCAAAAAAAGATAATTTTGAAATATCAATATCACATACTACCAGACAACCTAGACCTGACGAAAACCAAAACAAAGATTATTTTTTTGTCGACGAAAGAGAATTTAGAAGATTAATTCAAAATGAAGAATTTTTGGAATATGCAAAAGTTTTTAATAATTTTTATGGCACAACAAGAACACCAGTTATAGACAAATTAAATAAAAGCAAAAATGTCCTTTTTGATATAGATTGGCAAGGAGCTGATCAAATTAAAAACAAAAAATTAGATTATAAGCTTATTACCTTTTTTATTTTACCTCCTAGCAAAGAAGTTTTGTATGAAAGATTATCAAAAAGACATGCTAATGATAAATTAATAGCTGAGGAAAGAATGAAACAATTTGAGAGAGATGTCTTACATTGGATAAATTATGATTATGTAGTTATAAATAATGATTTAAATGAATGTTATTTAAAAATATCTAATTTGATAGATGCTATTTTAACAAATGGGTCTAAAGATTATGATCCTGATTATATAAGAAGTCATGTTGAAAAACTAACTATTTAAATTTTCATATTCACTAGTTAGTTCATAGTAAGTTTCTAAATTTAGGTTTTGTGGTCTCAGATTTAAATCTAATTTAAGTTTATTTAAAATTCTTTCATCACCATTAAATAGTTGATTATAAGGTTTTTTTAACATTTTTCTTCTTTGATTAAAGAAAATTCTTGTAATTTTTTCTAAATTATAAGGATTTTTTATTTTTATATAATTTTTTTTTGGATAGAATATTAATAATGAACTATCAATTTTAGGTTTAGGACTGAATGACTCTGGCTTTATGTCGCAAATTTTTTTAATATCAAGTTTCCAATTACTTAAAATAGATAATCTACCATAATTTGATGTATTAAATTTTGCAATAATTCTATCAGCTACTTCTTTTTGGAACATCAATACAAGACACTCAAACCAAAAATTATTATTTGAATTAATAATCCATTTACATAAAATTTCTGTAGAAATGTTATACGGCAAATTTCCAAAAACAGTTACTTTTTCTTTAAAAAGGGAGTTTTCATTAACATTTAAAATATCATCATTAATTACTATTAATTTATCTTTAAATTTACTCTCAAGGTTTTTTTGCTAAAATATTATCTTTTTCAATTACGAAAAATTTTTTTGGTTTTTTTTGAATTATTAAAGATGTTAAATTGCCTGTTCCAGGCCCAACTTCAAAAATTTCTTTATTTTCTATTGTCACACTGTTAGTTATTTTTGTTAGGATATTTTGATCGATAAGAAAATTTTGGCCTAAACTTTTTTTTGCTCTTATCAATTTTTATCCAGAAATTTAATTGCTTGAACTAAACTGATAGGATTTGATATATTCTTACCAAGCATATTTTCATTGGGTCCATGATCTGGAGATATTCTAATAAAAGGCAGGCCTAAAGTTATATTTATAGCATCATATTCATAAATAGTTTTTATAGGTGTTAATACTTGATCGTGGTACATACCTAAAATTACATTAAATTTATTACGTATATTTTTAATAAAAATTGTATCTGCGGAGAAAGGCCCTGAAATTTTATATTTTTTTTTTAAATTATATATCAATGGTTTAATAATTTTTTCATCCTCATTAAATTTATGAATACTTTCGCAATGAGGATTTAGCCCTAAAACAGCTATTTTAGGATAAAAACCTAAATTTTTTTTGTAAAATTTATTTATTAAATTAATTTTTTCAGTAATTTGATTTTTATTAATTTTATTTGCAACTTTTTTAATAGGTAAGTGGGTAGTAACAGGGGAAACTGAGAGCTCTTTATTATAAATTAGCATGCAAGTTTGTTTGCAATGAAATTTATGAGAAATATATTCAGTAATTCCTAAGTATTTTTTTCCTAAAAAATATTTTTTTGAAATAGGTCCATTAATTAATTTTTTAATTTTACTTTTCTTTATTATTTCAAATGCAATTTCAAAAGATTTTTTAATAAATTTATTTGATTTACTTGAAATTTTATCAAATGCTTTTTTTTGATCAAAATCGACGTTTATTAAATTTATTGTTTTGTTATTAAGTTTTTGAAGGTGTAAATTTTTTTGATTCAGCAATTTTATTTTTTTTTTAAATTTTAGTTTATTCATTTGCATTTCTAGTATTTTTTTGGAAGAAATTAAAATAAGTGGGCTTTTAATTTTTTGTGATTTCAAGGTTTTAAAAAAAATTTCTAAAAAAATACTATTTGGCTCTCCATTTACTAATAAAATAGGACTACGATTCATTGATAATAATATTTTTTTTAATTTTGTTGAAATAAATATTAGAAAATTGATTTAGTTGCTCATTAGTTTTTTGATTTATTACTATTTGCATTTCCTTTTCTAAATTTAAATTTTTTTCTGACTCTTTAATTTGGTCAATTTTTAGTATTAAAAAACCGCCAGGAATTAAAATTGGATTTGTGATTTCTCCAACTTGAATTTGATTTACTTCGTTTCTAATTTTTGGACTTAAAGCTGACTCTTTAACCCAGCCTAAATTACCGCCATTGTTGTTTGTACTTGAAATACTATAAGATAAGGCGGCTTGCGAAAAATTTTTTTCATTAATTAATTTTTTTATTTTACTAAATTTAGTATTCAATTTCTCATCGTTAGCTAAATTAAATAATATTTCCAATAATAAATATTCTTTTTGTTTATTGTTTCTCATTAGTTCTTTTTTAATCTTTTGCTTATCTATTCTAACACTTTTAATGAATTTACTATAAATCATTTGATTCCAAAGAATTTCTAAAGTAATTTTCTCTTTTATTGAGTTAGGGTCTAACCCTTGGTTTAAAAAAAAAATATTAAAATCTTCCACAGAGGAAATACCGAATCTATTAAAATTATTAATTGCAAATTTGTTTAAGAAATCTTCATCAATTTTTAATTCTTTTACAATTTTTTTTAACTCTATTTCTTTTATTTTTTCTCTAATTAATGATTTTTTTGCAATTTCTATAGTTTTTGTTTTATTTAAGTTTGAAAAATCTTTATTGATTGTTCTTAAATATTTTATTTCATTAGCAATATCTATTGATGTGATTATTTGGTTATCGATTTTTAATAAGATTTTATTTTCACTTGCATTGATCTCATCCGTGATTAAACTAAATGAAAAAGCAACAACAAAGATAGCAATTAAATATTTCATATCTTAAGCTTAATTTCCAAATATTTTATCTGCCTCATATTCATAGGTTGTTAATGGAACTAAAGATATTGTAAATAACAAGTTTTCCGATGGTTTTAAATCTCCATCAGAATAGTAAGTTTTATTATATTTTACTCCAGCAACCAAACAATCATTTTTATACTCATATACTAGATCATAATATTCTGTGAGATTTATTTTTCTATTTCTCCTAGTTTTAAATGTAAATTGGTTCTGTTCATCGTATTTGTAACTTATTGAATTTGAAATAACATTTGTATCACCTACTTCGTTATTTTCTTCTATGAAGTTAAATTTTGTAACAATGTTGTTTAGTGACAATGTAGCATTTATATTATTATACTCAAAAGTTGAATAATTATTATCAATAGAAAAATCATATCCCAAACTGATATTTTTAGATATTTGACTTTCTACAGATCCAAAAAGATTAGAATGTTTTTCATTTAATGAACTTTTGTTAGGGATAAAGTTTTCTTCTTTATCTCTTAAAACAGTTGCCAGTTTGAATTTAAAATAATCATTAATATCATTTAAATCGTTTTCTTTACTTTTTTTATAGTCAAAACCTAGAGTAATTGATCTTCCTGTTTCAAAAGTATCGGATAGGCCAAGTCTATTTGTTGAAAATATATTATTTATATTTATTTTATTATTAGAAGTAGAGTAGTCTTTCATATCACTTGGATTAAATCTAAACGATAATCTTGGAGTAAGTAAATTTGTATAATTTTCAAATTTTTTTATAAGAGGCAAACTTACCTCAGCATTAAATAAACTAATTAATTCTATTTGTGGGCTGGATTTATACTTTGAACTATTTTTTCCTACAGAATTTAAATTTTTAAGATTAATTGAATAATTACTTTTTATTCCCGAGTCAAAATAACTTTCATTACTATAATAATTTAAATCATTGATAATATTAGTTTCTAGCCTGTTTGTATTGTTTAAATCATTTGCTCCATTGGAATTAAAATTAAATGAACCATTAAAAAAATTTTGATCAATAAACCAATCAAGATTGTAATATGGCAAAATATATTGATATCTATCACTTGGTGATGAATTTAGAGTTTCAAATGTTTCTAAACCACTTTCTAAAAAATATTTTTCGTGGTTTAAAAATACTTTAAATTTACTTTCTAACTTATCAAAATTATTTGGTCTTAATAAATTTGAGTCTGTTATATGTGACGAAAATATTTTTAGATAAGAGTCATTTGATACTCTTTCAAGTGACATTGATAATTCACTAGAAATAAAATCCTCTAAATTTAAATTTAAATCATATTTAGCAAATATGTGAGATATATTTTTTTTTTCCTTATCAGTAGATGATTTATAATTATTTACATAGCCAAAGTCAGCAATTAGGTTAGAATTTTTTTTAACGTGCCTATATTCCATTTGTGTCATAAACATTTGATTATCAAATAACGTTGGTTTAAAAGTTAGATCTTTATCTTCAGAAATTACTTTAAAGTAAGGTACAGTTACAGAGCTACCATTTATATTTGAACTGTTCAACTCAGGCTTTAAAAGACCAGTTTGCCTTTCTACTGTCGGATCAGGGTGAAAAAATTTAGGAAAGTAAAGAACAGGCACATCATAAATATTTAATAACGCTCCATCATACATGATTTGTTTTTTAATTTTGTCGTGTGTTATTTTATTTGATTTTAAAGACCAAGGTGGACATTTTTCATTTTTTTTACAACTTGTAAATATACCTTTGTTTATAATTGTTTTTTTATTATCAGCTTTTGCCGAAACACCTTTTAATCTCGGATCATTTTCAGGGTTACCAAAAATTGTCTCATGTATATTAACCTCAGGATCTTTACCAAAAAATTTTTGATTTTTTAAGTCAATTACAGCATTAGAGAAATAAAATTTATCACTTTTTGGTAAATTATAATTTGTAATTATTAATATATTTTTACCTTTTAATATTTCTTCATTTATTGAATAAAGGAATTTCTCAAGATGATAAACTTGCGATTTTTTATTTAATATTTTTGTTTTTTTATCAGAACTTAATATATTTTGTTCAATTAAATAAACTAAATTTTCAGTTTCAATCTTATATTTACTATTAATTAAAGATTCGGTATTTCCTTTTGTTGTTATTTTTTCCTGTGCTTTGTAATAGGTAAGATCCTCTGTCTTTATTATATAATTTTTTACTTTGTCTTCTATAATTACATTTTCACTAGCATTTAAAATATTACTTTTTTTTATATATTTAAATTTTTTGGCAGTAATTATTTTATTCTCATCATAGATTGCTTTTGAATTATTATTTGTCGTTATGGTTTCAATATTTTTTCTATAAGTTACATTATCTGACAAAATTCTAATTTTGTTATTTTGATCTACAATTTCAACATTCCCAGTGGCTGTTAAAATATTTTTTGCTTTATTATACACAAATGTATCTGAATTAATTGTAATGCCATCATTTGTTTTGATTGTACCTTTATTGGTACCTTTAACTATATTACCTTTTTCAATTATCTCGATTTCAGTCACATCAAAACTAAACTGCTGATCAGCACGAGCTAAATTGAAAAAAAATAAACTTAGACTAAAAAAAATAAATATGTATTTAATTTTATTTTTCATTGATATTCTTCAGCATGATACTGTTTAACACAGTTAAAATTATTAGTGGTATAAATACAGCAGGTAAAATTGACATTTTTTCAGTCGTTCCCATAACAAAAAAAAAGTTGTTTATATAATATATAATTACAGAAAAAAATAGGCCTAAAGAAATTTTGATAGTTGTGTTGTCTAATCTTTTAACTCTAAACATTATTAAAGCAGAGAATATTGTCATTAATACTAAATAGATGGGGTAGGTAATTAGTTTGAGTATTTGTAGGTCAATTTCAACTAAAGAGTAATTCATTTTTTTGTAATTATTTCTTAATTCAAATAATTTGAATAAATCAAATGATGCCAAACTAGAATATAATGTCTGAATTCTTTTATAATCAAAATTTGTAGTTATATTTAAGATCTTTTTATTTTCGGAGGTATTATTTTCATATATTTTTGCATCGTATATTTTCCATTTCTTTTTTGTTAAATCTATTTTTTTGCTTTCAATATTTTTTACTACATTATAATCACTATCAAATTCGGTAATAAAGCTGTTAATTAAATAATTTCCCTCAATTTTTGATGAATTGATAATATATATATTCTCCCCCACTTTATCTCTAATCCATAGACCATTTTTTGTTATCACTGCCAGGTACTTTCCATCAGTTGTATATTTAGACTTAATTTCAAGATAAATATTTTTAAAATTTGATGATAGATTATAAAATATTGTAGTAACAAAAATTCCTGTAATTATTGCAACTACACTTAATATTAAAATAACTCCAGAGTTTTTAAATCCAGAATATTTTAAAACTTCTAACTCATTGTTATTAAAAAGTTTGATAAAAAATAATTGTGTCGCGATAAGAAAAATAAAAGGAAACATTTCAAATATCATAGATGGAGAATTCAGTAGAGAAAGTAATAATGTACTATTGATATTAACATCAATATCCTTAAAAAATTCCAATTCGTTTAATAAATTTAAGATAAATACTAAACTTAGCATTATTGAAACTACATAAAAAAAGGATTTATAAAAACTATAAGTTAAAAATTTAATATAAACTCTCATTTTGAAAAAGATTTAAAATTTAATTTTTTAAATATAAAAAAATATAGAAGTACAAAGCTCAAATATGGCATAAAAGCGATAACTGCATTTATGGGTAAACTATCTGATATTAATCTAACAGTCGTTTCAGAAAAAATTATAAAAAATAATCCAAATACAAATGTTAAAATTTTAAGTTTATAATAATCTGAATTTTCTTTTGAAGATAAAATCAATAAGAATGTAATTAATGCCAATAATGGAATGTAAAAAGGGATAATTAATCTTTTATATATTTCTTTATAAATATTTTTTAAATTTTTTAATGAACAATTTTCAATATTTTCATCAGGTTTTTTTTGTTTTGAAAGATATATAGAACTAATACATTTATAAAGTTTTATGGATGATAACTCCTGAGTTTTTATATATGTAGTTGTATTAGTTTTAAAGTTATTCAATGGAAAATCAGATTTAGTAAAACTAAAATTTGTTATGCCAGAAATACCTCCTTTTATAGTTTCACCGTCATATAAAACAAGTACAGGTATTTTGTTAAATTCTTTAAAAGTTCCTTTTTTTGCATATGTAATTTGAAATCCATCTTTATTTTCTTTTTTTAAATATAAATTGTTCATATTTCCATTTCGGTCCTTACTTTCACTGTAAATTGTTACTCCCCTTATTGTGTCATTAAATTTTTGAGGTTTTATAAAATTTTCAAAAAAATTTATACTAGATGTTCTAAGAAAGTTTCTTGCAGCATCTTGCGTTTTTGGAACAATTATTGAAGATAGTAAAATTTGAAAAATCATTAAGATTAAAGAAATTTTTACAACAAAATTAGTTAGTTCAATTTTATGAATTCCAAAATTCCAAAAAATTATAAGCTCGTTATTATTCTCATATTTTGTTGTCACGTAATAAAGACTAAAAAAAAGCACAAAAGGAAACAACCTACTTATAATTTTTGGAAAATTAAGAAGAGAATAATTAATATATACAATATAATCTCGACCATCCTCTATCATTATATCAAGATAATTAACTGCTTGAAAAACCCATATAATTATACTTGAGCTCAAAAGAGCTATTAAAAAAAAACTGATATAGTCACTTAGTAATTTTCGAAATAATATTTTTTTCATTGAAATATAGTTATTTTACTCATATATAGCACTCTACACTTCCAGAGTGTATTTAAAATTTATGAGTGTTCAAATTAATTATAAAAATACGTTTTCAAAAAAAAATAAACCCAATATGGTTTTATTTGTTGATGAAAAGTTCAATATTTCCAGCCTAAAGAAACATATTTCAAGCTCAGATTATAATTTCATTTCAGACTTGATAAAAAAAAGAGATGAAAAAAAGAAAATATTAGCTTTTGATATAAGTTCAAAAAAGAAAATAATACTAGTTTCATTGAATAAAAACATCACTAATTCTGAAGCAGAAAATTTGGGTGCACATTTTTATAATCAATTTAAAAGTAACAAAATAAACGAATTCAACTTAGAATCGGAAACTTTATCAATCAAACAAAAGAATATCTTAGGGTATTTTACACATGGTATAAAATTAAAATCTTATACATTTGAAAAATATAAAACAAAAAAAAATAATAAAAATATTTTAATAACAATAACTGGTAAAAATCAGCCATCACTTAAAGACAAAACTAAATTTAGAGCAATAGAAGATGGAACATTTTATACTAGAGATTTGGTTTCTGAACCTGGTAATATTCTACATCCTGATGAATATGCAAAAAGATTAAATTCACTTCGTAAACACGGTTTAAAAGTAACCGTATATGACGAAAAAAAATTAAAAAAACTTGGAATGAATACTTTGCTTGGTGTTGGGCAGGGAAGTGTAAGAGGATCATATCTTGTTACAATGGAATGGAATGGCTTAAGTAAAAAATCTAAACCATTAGCATTTGTTGGAAAAGGAGTTTGCTTTGACACTGGAGGAATATCTTTAAAGCCTGCAAAATTCATGGAGGATATGACTTATGATATGGCTGGTTCAGCCGTAGTAGTTGGACTAATGAAAAGTTTAGCGCTTAGAAAAGCAAAAATAAATGCTGTTGGTGTTGTAGGGTTAGTTGAAAATATGCCTGGAGGTAATGCACAAAGACCTGGAGATATTGTTAAATCTTACAGTGGTAAAACTGTAGAAATTTTAAATACAGACGCTGAAGGTAGATTAGTTCTAGCTGATGCATTAACTTACACAGAAGAAAAATTTAAGCCAAAATTAATAGTAGATTTAGCTACTTTAACAGGAGCTATAATTGTTTCATTAGGTTCTGAATATGCAGGTTTATTTTCAAATGATGACAATTTATCGAAACAATTAATTAATGCTGGGGAGAAAGTAGAAGAAAAAGTTTGGAGAATGCCTCTGAATAAAAATTTTGACAAGTTAATTGATTCAAAAAATGCAGATATGCAAAATATTAATTATGTTGGAGGAGCAGGTTCAACAACAGCTGCTCAATTTTTGCAAAGATTTATTTTAAATAAAACACCCTGGGCACACTTAGATATAGCAGGAATGGCATTTTCTAAATATGGAGGAGCATTAAATTCTGGTGGTGCAACAGGTTACGGAGTGAGATTATTAAACAAACTAATAGAGGATAATTATGAGTAATTTAGAACAAACATTATCAATTATAAAACCAGATGCAGTGGAGAGAAATCTAGAAAACGAAATTAAAGCAATGTTTAAATCAAATGGTTTTACAATTTTAAAAGAAAAAAAAATCCAAATTGAAAAATCAGAAGCTGAAAAGTTTTATAAAGTTCATGAAACCAAACCATTTTATAATGATTTATGTGCCTATTTATCATCAGGTCCGATTGTTGTAATGATTCTTGAAAAAGAGAATGCAGTTTTAGGAAATAGAGAATTAATGGGTGCTACAAATCCAGAAGATTCAGAAGAAGGCACTATTAGAAAAAAATACGGGATTTCAATAGACAAAAACTCCGTTCACGGATCAGATAGTGTTGAAAATGCTAAAATTGAAATAGATTTTTTCTTTAAAGATTAAAAACTTTTAATATAGCTTCTGGGTACAGTTTATGCTCTTGAACTAAAATTTTTTTAGCAAGAGAAGACACAGTATCTTTTTTTAAAATTTTTACTTTTTTTTGTAGGATAATCTTTCCCGAGTCTAATCTAGTATTTACAAAATGAACAGTGCATCCTGAGTATCTTTCCTTATTATTTAATACTCTTTGGTGAGTATTTAATCCCTTATATTTAGGCAATAAAGAGGGGTGTATATTTAAAATTTTTCCTTTAAATTTTTTTATAAAATTTTTTGATAAAATTTTCATAAATCCAGCTAGACAAATCATTTCAATATTGTTTTTTTTTAGGACGGAAAGTAGCTTATTTTCGCTTAATTTTTTGCTTTTAAAATTTAAAACTTTTTTTTTAATTTTAAATTTTTTGGCATAATTTAAACCCTTTGCCTTAGAGTTATTTGAAACAATAAAGTTAATTGATATAGGAGATAATTTAGTTTTAGAAAATTTAATTAAAGATTTTAAATTACTGCCAGTGCCTGAAATAAATACAGCTGTTCTAATTCTATTGATACCAGTTGATACAACCATTTAACTTAACTTTGTTTTTACCATTTAAAATTTTTCCAATAACATATGGCATGTATTCTTTTGAAAAAAATTTAGATATTTTTTTTAAATTTTTACTTTCAATAATAAGACAAAAACCAACTCCACAATTAAATGTTTTAAGCATTTCTTTATCAGAAATTCCATTATTTTTAAGCCAATTAAATATTTTAGAAGTTTTAATTTTATCTAAATTTATGTGTGCAGAGAGCTTATCTGGTATAATTCTTTTAATATTATCTGATAACCCTCCTCCAGTTATATTTGCACAGCCATTGATTAAGTTGTTATTTATCAAATTCATTATTTCTTTAACATATATTTTTGTTGGTTTTAGAAGCTCAGATTTTAAAAATTTATTTTTTTTAATATTTATTTTTTTTTGTTTTAATAAATATCTTACAAGAGAATAACCATTAGAATGTAAACCGCTGGAAGGAATTGCAACTATAAGATTATTTTTTTTTATTTTATTTTTATTTAAAATTCTATCCTTTCCTACAACTCCTACAGCAAAACCTGCTATATCAAATTTACCTTTTTCATATGTACCTGGCATTTCAGCAGTTTCTCCACCAACTAGTTCACATTCTGATTGATTGCAGCCTTTGTTAATTCCTTTTATAATTGCTTTTAGTTTTTTAAGATCAATTTTATTTATTGAAATATAATCTAAAAAAAGCAAAGGTTTAGCTCCTTGAACAATTAAATCATTTACACTCATAGCAACCAGATCAATACCAATAGTATCAAATTTATTTAATGTATTAGCAATTTCAACTTTAGTTCCTACACCATCAGTACAAGCAACGATTCTAGGTTGTTTAATATTACCTGGTATATTTGTGATTGAACCAAACCCACCTATATTAGAGAACTTTTTTTTGCCTCTTTTTTTTGCTGAAATTGTAGAAATGAAATCAACAAACTTATCTGCAGCTTTAATATTAACTCCACTTTTTTTATAGGTAAATTTTTTTTTATTCATTAATATGTTTTATGAAATTAATTTCTCTTCTTAGTAATTTAAAGCTTTTATATAATTTTTTTTTATTTCTTGCTTTAATAAATATTTTCTTTTCCACAGGAAAAAGTCATGCAAAGACATTTTCTATAAATGACATTGAAATATCAACACCTTTTGAAATAAATTTTAATAAAAATGAAATTATCGATGAAGGATTTGAAAAGGCATTTAATGAACTTATTTTGTCGATTGTCCAAAGTAAAGATCAGTTAAAATTAAAAAATACATCAATTAATCAAATAAAAGGAATGATAGAAACTTTCTCAATTAAGGAAGAAAAGTTTGTTGATGAAATATATTATCTTGCCTTAAACGTTTCATTTAATAAAAAAAATATATTTGATTTATTAGAAACGAAAAATATTTTTCCATCTTTACCTGTGAAAAAAGATTTTTTATTCATCCCTGTACTTGTTGATCAAAATAAAAATCAAGTTTTAATGTTCTCTGAGAACAAGTTATTTTCCAGTTGGAATATAAATAACAAAAAATACAGTCTTTTAAATTATATTTTACCTACTGAGGATTTAGATGATTTTAGATTGATAAAACAGAATATTAATATTTTAGAAACTTATGACTTCAAAGAAATTATAAATAAATACAATATTAATGACCACATTATTATGATTGTGTTTAAGGATAATAATAAAATAAGAGTATTTAACAAAATTTTTTTTAATCAAAATAACAATTTAAAAAATTTAAATTATACTGAGGTTAATTTTGATGATGAAGAAGACTTATTTGAATTTATTGACAATTTAAAATTAGTCTACGAAGATTTTTGGAAATCACAAAATCAAATCAATACTTCAGTAAAGTTATCTTTAAATATTTCTATTGATAATTCTAATAATATAAAAATTAATAAATTTGAAAAAATTTTGTCTGATATGGATTTGATATATAATTTTTATATTTATAAATTTGATAATAAAAATAATTTTTATAAAATTATCTTTAATGGAACACCTGACAAATTTTTAGAAGTTATGCGTGATAAAAATTATAATTTTGAAATTAAAAATAAAATTTGGGTTTTAAATGACAAATCTTAATCAACAAATACTGAAATTTGATTATGAGCAAAATTTTAAAGATCAGGATTTTTATGTTTCGAATAGCAATAAACATTCCTTTAGTCTTTTAAATAGTTGGCCAAAGTGGGATAAAAATTTCATAAACTTAATAGGTGAAAAGTTTTCAGGGAAGAGTCATTTAATAAATATATTTTTAGAAAAAAACAAAGGAATTAAAATTAATTCAGTGGATTTTAGTAATAATTTTCTTCAAAAAATAAAAATATATGAAAACATTGTTATTGAGGATTTGACTGAAAAAATAGATGAAAATTTATTATTTTCATTAATTAATATAGTAGATCAGGATAATAAGTATTTGATAATAACCTCAAAAATACCAATAGTTGACTTTAAATTTAAACTAAATGATCTAAATTCAAGATCTACAAATTTTATTTTATCTCAAATTGAAAAACCTGGTGACGATTTAATTTATGCATTAATATTAAAAAATCTTTCTGACCGTCAAATATTAATAGATCAAAAACTAATTGAATTTATTATTAAGAGAATTGATAGAACTTATAGTAAAATTTCTGATTTCATATATAAAATCGACGAAATTAGTTTAAAAAGAAAAAAACCGATTGATTTTAAAATTATTAAAGAAGCGTTAGAGGTTTAATTGAATAAATACAGAACACACAAGTGTAATGAATTAAGAAAAGAGGATGTAGATAAAAAAATTTCTCTTTCAGGCTGGATAAATAAAAAAAGAGACCATGGAAATTTACTATTTGTTGATTTGAGAGATAATTATGGAATTACTCAATGTATAATTGATAAAGATAATAAATATTTTTCTGATTTAGAAAAAATGCAATTAGAAACAGTAATTAAAGTTGAGGGAAAAGTTGTAAATAGATCTAAAGAAACAATCAATTCTGAAATTGATACAGGTGAAATAGAGGTTGTAATTGATAAACATGAAGTTTTGGGTGCTTGTAAAGAGTTACCCATGCCTGTCTTTAGCGATCAAGAGTATGCTGAAGAAATAAGATTAAAATATAGATTTTTAGATTTAAGAAGAAAAAAAATTCATGAAAATATTATTTTAAGATCTAAAGTTATTTCATATATCCGAAATGAAATGACTAAATTAGGTTTTTTAGAATTTCAAACCCCAATTTTAACTTCATCTAGTCCAGAGGGTGCAAGAGATTTTTTAGTACCTAGTCGTTTAAATCCAGGAAAATTTTATGCACTACCTCAAGCTCCTCAGCAATTTAAACAATTAATAATGGTTTCGGGCTTTGATAGATACTTTCAAATTGCACCTTGTTTTAGAGATGAAGATGCAAGAGCAGACAGAAGTCCTGGAGAGTTTTATCAATTAGATTTGGAAATGTCATTTGTTGAACAAGAGGATGTATTTAATGTTGTTGAGAAGTTAATGGTTAATACATTTAAAAATTTTTCTACCAAGAAACTGATGTTTGATAAATTTCCAAAAATTTCATACAAGGATGCAATGCTTAAATATGGAACTGATAAACCTGATTTAAGAAACCCACTTATTGTAAATGATATAACTGAAATTTTCACAAGAGAAGATGTTTCATTCGAAATATTTAAAAAATTAGTAAAATCTGGATCTAAAGTAAGATGTATTATTACAAAAAATACAAAAGATAAGCCCAGAAGTTTTTTTGATAATATTGATAAATGGGCTAAAGAAGAAGGTGCTTCTGGTTTAGCTTATTTTACTTTTGAAAAAGATAAAGATACTTCAGCAAAAGGCCCTATAGGAAAATTCTTTTCCCAAGATGCACTGGTTGAAATCATGAAAAAAACAAACTGTGAAATAGGGGATAGTATTTTCATGGCTTGCGGAAAACAAGACGAATTAGAAAAAATTACTGCACAAGCAAGAGATAAAATTGCAAAAGATTTAAATTTAATTGATGAAAATGTTTTCGCATTTTGTTGGATTGTAGATTATCCAATGTTTGAAAAAGATGAATCAACAAACAAGATTGAATTTAGTCACAATCCATTTTCAATGCCTCAAGGTGAATTAAGTGAAAAAGATTATGAAAATCCATTAGATATACTTGCTTATCAATATGACATCGTTTGTAATGGAATCGAACTATCATCTGGAGCTATTAGAAATCATAAACCAGAACTTATGTATAAACTTTTCTCCATTGCAGGATATGATAAAAATCAAGTAGATGAAAAATTTAGTGGCATGATTAATGCACTTAGTTATGGGGCACCACCACACGGAGGAATAGCACCTGGTATTGATAGAATAGTGATGTTACTTGCTAATGAGAAGAATATTAGAGAAGTTACTATGTTTCCAATGAACCAAAACGCACAAGAT
Source organism: uncultured Pelagibacteraceae bacterium (assembly GCA_902566705.1). GTDB lineage: Bacteria > Pseudomonadota > Alphaproteobacteria > Pelagibacterales > Pelagibacteraceae > Pelagibacter. The sequence goes on along the minus strand of CACFJT010000010.1, from coordinate 18,996 downwards.
TTAATGATGAATGCACCATCTGAGGTAAATCCAGATCAATTGAAAGAATTAAATTTAGCTTTAAAAACAAAAAAATAACTTATTTTTTACCTTTTAAACTTATTTTTACATCAGAAAGATCAACTAGATTTTTTTTATAATTATTTCTAACGAAACCTTTACTGGTAATGTCTTTAACAATTTTCAATAATTGATTTTGATCCTCAGAGCTTTGATCTTCTGCATTGATGGCATCATTTCCTCCAATAGCTGGAGTATGGGCTAGATCTTCTCTATTTTGATATGAAATAGCTAATTCTCTGAAAATATAATCCAAAATTGATGTAGCACTTAAAATTCTATCATTACCATGTACTTTGCCTGATGGTTCAAATTTTGTGCCAACAAATGCACTTATAAACTCATCTAAAGGAACACCATATTGAAGGCCTAAAGAAACAGCAATTGCAAAGTTATTCATCAAGGCTTTAACAAGCTCACCCTCTTTACTGGTATCAATAAATATTTCTCCAATTTTTCCGTCTTCATATTCTCCAGTATGTAGGTAAACTTTGTGGTCACCAATAGTAGCTTTTTGAATATATCCTTTTCTTCTGTCAGGCATGCTAAATCTTTTACCTGACTTCTCGTTAGCAGTGTTTATACTTGTTATTATACTTTCTTTATTTATTGGGCTTTTTTTGTCTATTTTAGAAACTACTTCTACTTTGTTGTTTTCAAGCACTTTGTTGTTTTTAGGATCTAAACTTTTTGTTTTTCTGTTATCTAGTTTAACGTCTATAACTTCAAATTTACCATCATCTCTTTTTTCTAAATTTTTTAACTCTGCCTCATTAATATCATCTAAATAATGATTTACTTTAAATGTACAGGTATAATATGTTTCAACTAAATACTTTGCCATTTGACCTCAATTTAAATTTTAATTTGAATAATGAATCAATTAATTTATATACATATTCATATTTTAGTCTAATTTAAATTTTACAATTTTTAATTGAATAAATAAAAAAATATTATGTTGACACTCTTAAAAAAAATTTTCACATGGTGGAATCAAGATACTTTTGGGACAAGACTAAAGACTATATTTTTTGGAAAACTAGTTGGTACTGATGAGCTAGGTAATAAATACTATGAGAGTAAAAACGGTAAAAGATGGGTTATCTATTCAAATACGATTGATGCATCAAAAATTCCTGTTGAATGGTATTCTTGGATGCATTTTACACCAAATAAAATTGAAAAAAAACATACTTTAGAAAAATATGAATGGCAAAAACCACATAAAGAAAATTTAACTGGAACTGACGAAGCATATTATCCAAATAAAAATCAAAATGGTATTAAAAAGAAATACTCAAGTTGGAAAGAATAATTTTAAATTAATCTATTTAGTTTTTTTATTTTATTTTTGTTTAGTTTTAAACTCAAACTCAAAAAGTAATTTAGAGGGAACTTTTACTGATATAAAAATTTTGGATAAAATAAGTTCAAAAAACACCTTGCTTAAACTTAAAAATGGAGAATTAATAAAGTTTAAAGATTTATTAATTAAAAGTCTAAAATGTAAAAATTCTGAATTTGATGATAATCCAGAAATAACAGCTTATATTCAAGTTCGAGATTTGACTAATAAAAATAATGATGAAGTTTTTATTTTTAATGGTTGGATGTTTTCATCAAGTCCTTCAATCGAACCTTTTGACCACCCTGTCTATGATGTATGGTTGGTAAGCTGTTATTAAAAAATCGAATCTTTATCTAACCAACTTACGTTAAAATCTGAATTGATAAATTTTTTGTGGTTAAGTAATTTTTTATGTAGAGGTATTGTTGTAGTTATTCCTTCAATAACAAATTCATCTAAAGATCTATTCATTCTTTGAATAGCCTCTGTTCTGTTTCTTCCATGACAAATTAATTTACAAACCATACTATCGTAGTAAGGTGTTACCTTATATCCTTGGAATATTGAACCATCTACTCTAGTTCTAAAACCAGATGGTTGATGACACATAGTTATAATTCCAGGTGAAGGTTGAAAGTTTTTACTAGCATCTTCAGCATTTATTCTACATTCAATTGCATGTCCTCTAGGATTTACATCACTTTGTTTTAAGGCTGTTTCTCCTGAAAAAGCTATCCAAATTTGCTCTTTAATTATATCAATACCAGTGACCATCTCAGTTACAGGATGTTCAACTTGAACTCTTGTATTCATCTCAAGGAAATAAAATTTCCCGTCTTCATATATAAATTCAACAGTCCCAGCTCCCATATAACCTATTTTTGCAACCATTTTGACTGTTCTTTCAAATAAATCTTTTCTTATTTCATCATTTAATACTGGACTTGGTGTTTCTTCTATTAATTTTTGATGTCTTCTTTGAACCGAACAATCTCTTTCGTGTAGGTGAACTGCTCTATTTTTTCCAGCTAATATTTGAACCTCAATATGCCTTGGATTTTGAAAAAATTTTTCAATATAAACTTCATCATTACCAAAGTATTTTTGTGCTTCTGATTTTGCAGTTGAAAACAACGTTTCAAATTCTTCTTCTTTATAAACTATTTTCATACCTTTACCTCCACCTCCACCTGAGGCTTTGATTAAGACAGGAAAACCAATTTTTTTACATAGTTCTTTTGCTTCAGAAACATCTTTTACTCCTCCCTCAGAGCCTTCAATCACAGGCAATCCATTTTCTTTAGCTATTCTTTTTGCTTGGATTTTATCACCCATCATTTCAATATGTTTTGATGAAGCTCCTATGAAATTAATTTTATTCTCTTCTAAAATTCTTGCAAAATTTGCATTTTCTGAAAGAAAACCATAGCCAGGATGAACAGCATCAGCATTTGTAAGTTCTATTGCTGACATTAATGCTGGAATATTTAAATAACTATTTGCAGGTTGATGAGAACCAATACACACACTTTCATCAGCCATTCTGACATGCATACTTTCTTTATCTACATCTGAATGAACAGCTACTGTAGATATTCCCCATTCTTTACACGCTCTAATAATTCTAACCGCAATTTCCCCACGGTTTGCAATTAAAATTTTTTTAAACATTATTTATTCAAGGATAATAATAGTTTGACCAAATTCTACGGGTTGACCATCTTCAACACAAATTTCTTTTACTACACCATCTGCTGTTGAAGGAACATGGTTCATTGTTTTCATTGCCTCAACAATCATTATGGTATCACCTTTTTTAATCTTTTTTCCAATCTCAACAAACTTTTTAGCACCAGGTTCTGGCGCATGATATGCTGTTCCAATTATAGGTGAGGTAATTTCAGTTCCTGATTTAATATTTTGAGTTTGATTAATTGATGAATTTGTTGCAGGTGATGAGGGTGAAATAACTTGTGGTTGATTACTTATTGAAACATTGTTTTTAGATACTTTAATTTTTGTATCTTTTTCAGTTACCTCTATTTCAGTAAGATTAAATTCTTTTAAATAATCACTTAATTCTTTAATTATTTTTTTATCTATTTTCATTTTGAAATGACTTTTGTAATGAAATTATGGCCAAAATATATCCTTCGGCACCTAATCCAAAAATTCCTCCAGTTACGACACCACTTATAAGTGATTTATGTCTAAATTCTTCTCTTTTATAAATATTAGATAAATGTATCTCAATTATTGGTTTTTTGAATAAATCTAAAGCATCTCTTATGGCAACAGATGTGTGGGTAAATGCGGCGGCATTTATAATCATACCATCAAATTTTTTCCTAGCATCTTGAATTATATTAACAAGTTCTCCTTCAACATTGGATTGAGCAAATTCAACGTCAAGACCAATTTCTTGTCCTTTTTTAGAACAATTTTCTTTAAGTTGGTCTAAGGTAGTTGATCCATATTGTGATTGTTCTCTTTCCCCTAATAGATTAAGATTTGGGCCATTAATAATAATTATTTTATTGTTCATTCAGCACTTATATACGATGAAAAAAATAAAAAAAATAAAAATTAAATTAAATGGCAAAACCAAAACTATAAACGAGTATTCAAAACTCTCGGAATTGTTAAAAGAACACAAAATACCATTAAATAAAGTAGCTATTGAGCTTAATGAGGAAATAATAGATAAAAAAAAAATTAATAAATTTAAATTGAAAAAAAATGATAAAATTGAAATAGTTCATTTTATAGGGGGTGGTTAATTTGAAAAAAGATAATTTAATTATTGCAAATAAGAAATTTACTTCGAGATTAATCGTTGGGACTGGCAAATACAAAAGTATGTCTGAATGCGCTAAAGCAATTAAGCTTTCAGGTGCAGAAATTGTAACAGTTGCTGTTAGAAGAGTGAATATTTCCGATAAAAATAAACCTTTATTAATGGATTATATTGATCCAAAAAAAATTACTTATTTACCAAATACAGCAGGATGTTTTACTTCAAAAGAAGCTTTAAGGACCCTAAGACTTGCTCGTGAAATAGGTGGATGGAAATTGGTCAAATTAGAGGTTTTGGGAGATAAAAAAAATCTATTTCCAGATATGATTGAAACATTAAATTCAACTGAAACCCTTGCTAAGGAAGGATTTAAAGTTATGGTTTATTGTAATGATGATCCATTAATGGCTAAACGTTTAGAAAACTCTGGTGCAGATGCAATTATGCCGTTAGCAGCACCTATTGGATCAGGTTTAGGAATTTTAAATAAGATCAATATTCAAATAATAAGAAAACAGACCAAACTACCCCTTATAATTGATGCAGGCTTAGGACAAGCCTCTGATGCAACTATTGCAATGGAATTAGGATGTGATGGCGTTTTAGTTAATACTGCTATTGCTAAAGCAAAAAAACCATTTGAGATGGCACTCGCATTTAAAAATGCTGTTATTGCAGGCAGACAATCTTACAAGTCAGGTAGAATAGATAAAATTTTAATGGGTAATCCTTCCTCTCCTTCAAAGGGAATTATTTAGTTTTTTTGAAATATCTTTTTTTCTTATAAGTTTTTTTAATTATTTTTTTTTTACCTTTTTTTTCTATTAATTTGTTTTCTTTAGTTCTAATTTCAAGGTTCCTTAATTTTTCGTAATATTCTACTAACTCAATAGTTTTTTTTGATTTGTTTTGAATATTAATTATGTACTCAGGTATTATCAATGAATTATCACTGATAATATCTATTGTCATTTTATTTTTTTTCTCAAAATATGTTAAATCATTTACAAAATTTTCTTTTAAAAAATCAGAAATTTTTTTACATACTTTTAATTCAACAAATTTAGCTTTATTTATTATAGCTTTTAATTCAACAATTTTTAAAAGTTTCTGAGCAAAGGACTCATCTGTTAATGTAACTTTCCATTTAATTGCACTTTCTCTAAGTCTCTGTCTGGACATCTCTAGAAGTCCAAAATTGCTTATTCTGCCTATTTGAATTCTAGCTCTGTCACTTCTACATTTTTCTTTAAGTTTTCGTTCAACTAATCTTCTGTTTCCGTAGCTAAGCATATCTATAAAATCAATTATAATTAATCCTGACAAATCTCTTATTTTTATTTGTCTAGCAATTTCCTCTGCTGCTTCAATATTTGTGTCAAGTGCAGTGCTCTCAACATTTTTACCTCTAATTGAACTTCCAGAGTTTATGTCAATGGATACTAATGCTTCAGTTGGGTTAATTACTAGATAACCCCCTGACTTAAGTTTAATCTCTGATTCAAAAATTTGATTTAACTTTTGTTCTATATTTTCTTGAATAAATAATGGAATTTTTCCTCTATATTTTTTTACTTTTTTAACATTAGAAGGCATCATTGTTTTCATAAATGATTGGGCTTTTTTATATCCCTCATTTCCTTCAACAATTATATTTTTAGTATCTTCATCATACATATCTCTTAAAGTTCTTTTGATAATTTCACTTTCCTGATGGATTAAAGATGGAGCAATTGAGTTAATAGCATTTTCTTTTATTTGACCCCATGTATTAATTAAAGTTATTAAATCATTATTTATCTCATTTTTTGTTTTATTGCTTCCAGCTGTTCTTACAATCAAGCCCATTTCCCTTGGTATTTGTATTTCATTTAATATGGTTCTAATTTTTTTTCTTTCTGTGGGATTAAATATTTTTCTTGAGATACCTCCTCCTTTAGGAGTATTTGGCATTAAAACTATATATTTTCCTGCAATCGAGATGAAAGTGCTAAGTGCTGCACCTTTTTGACCTCTTTCATCTTTTAAAACTTGAACAAGTATTACTTGATTGGGTTTTATTACTTCTTGGATCTTATATCTTTTAAATTTATATCTATTTTCTCGTTTTTTTTTGTCATCTGTTGAAATTCCGTTGGTTATAATATTTTCTTTATTATTTTGGTTTTCATCAATTTGTTCATTGATCTCTTTTTCTATAGGATCATCTATTTCTAGTTTTCCTTCTGCAATATTTTCATCCTCTTTAGCCTCAACCTCTTTTGATAGTTCTTCTCTTGCTTTTTCTTCCTCTTCTTTAATTCTTTCTAAATCTGCTTTTGGAATTTGATAATAATCTGATTGAATGTCGTTAAAGGATAAGAAACCATGTCTTTCTCTTCCAAAATCAATAAAAGCAGCTTGCAAGGAAGGTTCTATTCTACTTACTTTACCTAAATAAATATTATTTTTAATTAAGTTATTCTTTAAACCCTCGTACTCATAATCTTCAATATTATCACCTGATTTGAGCACAACTCTAGTTTCGTTTGGATGCGAAGCATCAATATATAAATTTTTTTCCATAATTTTTTGATTTTTGATTTCATTATTTATTAAATTTTTTTTAAATATTGTTTAATTCTTTTGCCATATCTTTAACAAATTCCAGGATATAATGGAATTAAAATGAATAAATTTTTAAAGTATACCTTTATTTTATTGGCGTCTTTTATTCTTTTATCAGGTATTTTGATAATAAGTATATTATGGACTTATTCTAATGATTTACCAGATTATAAATTTCTTAAAAATTATAAACCCCCGGTTTCTAGTAAGGTTTACTCTGGTAATGGCGATTTGGTGGCAGATTTTTCTAAAGAAAAAAGAGTGTTTGTTCCATTTAATTCAATCCCGAAAAATGTAATTAATGCGTTTTTATCTGCTGAAGATAAAAACTTTTTTAAACACCCTGGTGTTGACGCTAAAGGTGTTATTAGAGCTGTAATTAATAATATTTCAAATATTTTATCATCTAAAAGATTGGAGGGAGCATCTACAATTACTCAACAGGTAGCAAAAAATTTTTTACTGACAAATGAAGTAAGTTTTAATAGGAAGATTAAAGAAGCAATTCTAGCTTTTAGAATTGAGAGGGCTTTATCTAAAGAAAGAATTCTAGAACTTTATCTAAATCAAATTTATCTTGGAAGTGGAGCATACGGTGTAGCTGCTGCAAGTCTAGAATATTTTGACAAATCTATTAAAGATTTAAATTACTCAGAAGCTGCTTTATTAGCAGCCTTGCCAAAAGCACCTAGCAGATATAATCCTTATAGAAATCCAGATGTAGCGAAATTTAGAAGAAATTTAGTTTTAAAAAATTTATTAGAAAACAATTATTTATCATTAAAATGGTATGAAAAACTAACGGAAGAAGAATTAATTTTAAAAAAAAATAAAAAAATTTATTTAGAAGATGCCCAATATTTTATTGAGGATGTGAGGAAGAATGTAATTGAAACTTTGAGTTATGATAAAGTTTATAAACAAGGTTTTAACATTAACACTCCAATAAATTTAAATTTACAAACCATTGCAACAAAATCTCTTCGGGATGGCTTGATAGCATATGATAAAAGAAAAGGCTGGAGGGGACCTCTTACTAACAAGATTTATAATTCAAGATGGAAGAAAGATTTAGAAAAATATAAGTTAGAAAGTTCAATTAATTGGAAATTAGCAATAGTTAAAAAAATAAATAAGTTTTCGGCAGAAATAGAAACTGAAAATAATATCCAAGGTATTATAGAATATAAGAGTATTTCTTGGACAAAGAAAGAATTTAATAAGCTGTTAAAACCTGGTGATGTTATTTATGTTGAAAAAATTAAAGAAAATTTTTTTGATTTAAAACAACTACCAAAAGTAAATGGTGGAATTGTTGTGATGGATCCATTTACTGGCAGAATTTTAGCATTAAGTGGTGGTTTTAGTTTTAAGCAAAGTGAGTTTAACAGAGCAACTCAAGCTAAAAGACAACCTGGATCGGCTTTTAAGCCATTTGTTTATGCATTAGCTTTAGAGAATAATTTTACACCAACATCATTAGTTTTAGATGCACCACTAGTTTTAGATCAAGGAGACGATTTAAAAATGTGGAAACCAGAAAATTATGGAAAAAAATTTTATGGGCCCTCAACTTTAAGGGTTGGTTTGGAAAAATCTAGAAATTTAATGACTGTAAGAATAGCCCAAAATCTTGGTGTTAAAAAAATAGTTGATTTTTCAAAAGAATTAAAAATTTATGAAAATCCAGAAGAACTTTTATCTATATCTTTGGGATCTGCTGAAACAACTTTATTAAAACTTACATCTGCCTATTCAGTTTTCGTTAACGGAGGAAAGCTTGTTGAACCTATACTGATAGATAGAATTCAGGATAGCGAAGGAAACACTATTTTTAACAATGAAAAAAGAAAATGTATTAATTGTGATCAAATTTCTTATTTAACTAACGATTATCCAGAGATTAAAAATAAATATATGCAAATTTTTTCTCCAGAAACAGCTTTTCAAATGACATCAATTTTAGAAGGAGTTGTTAAAAGAGGTACAGCTAAAAAACTAAAAGACTTAAATTTAAATATTGCAGGTAAAACTGGAACAACAAATAAAAATACAGATACTTGGTTTATAGGTTTTACTTCAAATCTATTAGTTGGTGTTTACGTTGGTTCGGATAATCCAACTCCATTAGGAAAATATGAAACTGGATCAAAAACTGCTTTGCCAATATTCAAAAATTTTATAAGTGATTCTGTTAATAAATATGATGCAAGACCGTTTAAGGCTGCTAAAGGAACAGTAATGATGGTTGTTGACCCTTTAACAGGTCAAAAAGCAAAATTTAACTCAAAGAATACTATTATTGAGGTTTTTAAAAAAGAAAATGTGGTTGATGGAAAAGTACTTTATACAAATTCAGATAGATTAGATTCAAATAATATATTAAAGTTTTATTAATGGATAATAATTATCAAAAATTTAAAGAAGAGGTTGAAAAGATAAATCAAAAAATACAGGAGTATCTTTGAAAAAAACAATATACAGTCAAAACTGCAATCTTTAAATTCACAAATGTTGAGTGCCAATTTTTGGCAAGATAAAAATAACTCTCAAAGAGTAATCAAAGAAAAGAAATTTTATGAAGATTTAACTAATTCTTTAAATAGTAATATTGAAAAACTAAAAGATTTAGATGATTTGAATCATCTAGCGTATGAAGAACAGAATTTACAAGTCCAAAATGAAGTTCTACAAAATATTAAAGATTTAAGAGGTGAAGTTAAAAAAAATGAAATTAAATGTTTTTTATCTAATGAAGCAGATCCTTTAAATTGTTACATAGAAATTCATGCCGGTGCTGGAGGTACAGAAAGCCAAGATTGGGCTGATATGCTAAGAAGAATGTATTTAAAATGGTCTGATAAAAAAAATTTTAAATCAAGTTTGATTAGTGAACATAGAGGTGACGAGGCTGGGATAAAGTCTGCAACTATCAAATTAGATGGTGATTATGTTTTTGGATGGTTAAAAAAAGAGTCGGGAATACATAGATTAGTTAGGATTTCTCCATTTGACTCTGGAGCAAGAAGGCACACAAGTTTTGCGAGTGTTTGGATTTATCCAGTTGTAGATGAAAATATAAATATAGAAATTTTAGAAAAAGATTTAAGAATAGACACCTATCGTTCTAGTGGAGCAGGTGGCCAGCACGTTAACACTACTGATAGCGCAGTGAGGATAACGCATATTCCATCTAAAATTGTTGTCCAATGTCAAAATGAAAGATCTCAACATAAAAATAAAGAAACATGTATGAACATGTTGAAAGCAAGATTGTATGATTATGAAATTAAAAAAAGAGAGGAAGAAAGTCAAAATGTTGAGAGTTCTAAATCTGAAATAGGCTGGGGCCATCAAATTAGATCATATGTTCTTCAACCTTATAGACTTGTAAAAGATAATAGAACTAATTTTGAAAGCACGAGTCCTGATAAAGTATTAGATGGTGATATCGATGAATTTTTGGAACAATCGCTTTATAAATTAAATGAAAAATAATATTTTAAAATATATTGTCCTACTTCTGTCTGTGCTAGTTATATTGATAGTTTATTTTAGTACAGTAGGAATAGAGACAGATAAATTTAACAATCAAATTAAAAAAAGAATTTTACAATTAAACAACAATATAGATATAGATTTAAAAAAAATTAAATTAACTCTAGATCCTTTTGAACTAAAAATTTATGCAAAAACAATTGGTACAACGGTATATTTTGCAAAAAGACCTTTAGCATTAGAAAGCATTAAAACGCAAGTTTCGCTCAGTTCTTTAATTAAAAATAAGATTTCATCATCAAATATAGAAGTAAAAACTAAGTCTATATTATTAAATGATTTAATTAAATTTATTCGTACAACAACTAACAAACCTGAATTATTTATATTAGAAAAAATTGTAAAAAAAGGTCATGTAATTATAGATCTTAGTTTAAACATCAATGAAAATGGTAAAATTAAAAATGATTATATCATTGAAGGTTTGATAAAAGATGGAAGTATTAATTTTTTAGATAAAGCTAACTTTAAAAATATAAATTTTAATTTTAATTTTCAAAAAGATAATTATCATTTTGATGAAATAAATTTTAAAACAGAAGAAGTAAATTTTATTTCAAAAAAACTAAACGTAAAAAAGAAAAAAAATAGCTTTTTAATTGATGCTATTGTTGAAAATGATCAATCAAGTTTAAATTCGAATATATTAAATATATTAAATTTAAGTTTTGAAAATATAATTGTTGATGATGCTAAATTTGAAACAAATAATGAATTTTCTCTAGAAATAGATGAAAAATTCAAAGTTAAAAATATTATTTTAAATTCTGATATAAATATTACTCAGCTAAAATATAAAAATTTAAAAATAATAAATAAATATTTTCCAGAAGTTGATGATCTAATTTTACTAGATAATCATAAATTAAATTTAAATTATAAGGACAAAAATTTATCAATTAACGGCAAGGGTCAAATTCAGTTAAATACTGGAGAAATAGATGAAATTAAATATTTTATAAATAAAAAAGATAAGGATTTAAGCATAGATTCTGAATTATTTTTAAAAAATATAGATTTAGAGCAGCTAGAATTTTTTAAAATTTTCTTTCCTCAAACTAATGAAAATATAAATTTTAATAATCAAAAACTAAAAATTAACTTTAACAATAATAATCTAACTTTTTCAGGTTCTGGAAAATTTAAAATTGATAAAGATTTTGAAGAAATTGATTATTTTATTGAGAAAAATGAAAATAAATTAAGTTTTAATACTAATTTAACTCTAAAAAATACAAAATTTAAAATTGATAACATTAATTATAAAAAAAAAGATAAAAGTAAAATGAATCTTCAGATTAATGGAGAAATAAAAAATAATAAAAATCTCAATATAAATAGTTTTATTATTAATGAAGAAAATAATAATATTAAAATTAAGAATTTATTTCTTAACGATTCTAATCAAATAATAAAAATTGATCAGGCAAATTTTAATTATTTAGATACAGAAAATAAAAAAAATAATTACAATATAAAAAAAGTAGAAGGCCACAAATATTTAATTGATGGTACTTCATTTAATGCAAATTCTTTAATTTCGAATTTACTAGATGCCAATGATAAAAAAGATAACAATCTTTTTAAAAATAACGTAAGTATGGACCTAAATTTTAAGGAAGTTTACTTAGATAAAATACACTTTGTAAAAAATTTAACTGGAAAGATAAAAATTATTAATAATAAAGTCGAAGAAGCAGATATTTTGGCCATTTATAATAATTCACAAAATATAAAATTTACAATTAGAACAAATGATCAAGGTGAAAAAATTACTACTCTTTTCTCATCTAAGGCAAAACCTCTAGTAGATAGATATAAATTCATCAAAGGATTTAAAGATGATAGAGAAGGATATTTAGACTTTTATTCCTTGAAAAAAGATGGTGTTTCAACTTCAAAATTAGTAATTGATAATTTTAAAGTTAAAGAAATTCCAGCGTTAGCTAAGTTGTTGGCTCTTGCATCTCTTCAAGGAATAGCAGATTTACTTACAGGAGAGGGCATAAGATTTACAGATTTTGAAATGAATTTTACCAATCAAGATAAACTAATGAAAATTCAAGAATTGTATGCAATTGGTCCAGCAATATCTATTTTATTGGAAGGATACATTGAGGAGAATAAATTAATCAGTTTAAGAGGAACCTTGGTTCCAGCTACAACAATTAATAGATCTATTGCTTCAATACCTTTACTTGGAGATTTACTGATTGGAAAGAAAGTGGGTGAGGGTGTTTTTGGAGTAAGCTTTAAAATTAAAGGCCCCCCTAAAGATTTAGAAACTACTGTGAATCCTATAAAAACTTTAACACCCAGGTTTATTACTAGAACTTTAGAGAAAATTAAAAAAAATTAATTTAATTCTATTTTAATATGTCTTTTTTTTCCAAGGGAAAGTTTAAGATAATTATTTTTAAATAAATTTTTTTTGATTTCGAATTTTTCATCTGAAATGACATCGTCATTAATTTTTACCGCATCCCCTTTTATAAGTCTTCTGATTTCGCTTTTCGATTTTTCCAGTTTAGATAATAAAACCAGGTCTACTATATTTATTTTTTCTTCTATTTTATTTGATTGAATGTTAATTTTAGGTAAGTTCGAACCCAGAGTGTTTCCGGAGAAAGCTTCTTTTGCTGCTTGCTCAGAATTTTTAGCTGCATCCTTTCCATGCAACATTTCTGTGGTTTTATTAGCAAGTAGTATTTTTAATTCATTTATATCTTTATCTTTAATTGTTTCTATTTCCTTAATTTCAATTTCAGTAAACATTTTTAAGAATTTAATTACATCTCTATCATCTATGTTTCTCCAAAATTGCCAATAATCATAAGCTGATAAGTATTTTTCATCTAACCAAATAGCCCCACTTTCAGTTTTTCCCATTTTAGCACCAGTTGCTAGTGTAATTAATGGAGTTGTTAAACCAAAGGTTTGATTATTAGAATATCTTTTTATTAACTCAACACCATTAACAATGTTACCCCATTGATCTGAACCTCCAATTTGTAAGACACAATTTTCTTTCTTATTTAATTCAAGAAAATCAAATGCTTGTAAAATCATATAATTAAACTCCATATAGCTTAGAGATTGTTCTCTATCTAATCTTAGTTTTACGCTATCAAATGTTAGCATTCTATTTATCGTGAAATGTTTTCCGACATCTCTTAAAAACGAAATATAATTTAAATCTTTAAGCCAAGTATAATTATTTACAAATATTGGCTTTGTGTTTGGATCATCATTATCTAAAAATTTCTTTAAAATATTTTTTATATTTTTAATATTTTTTTCAATTTCATCTTCACTTAATATTTTTCTAGTTTTATCTTTACCAGATGGATCCCCAATTCTTGTTGTTCCTCCACCAAGTAAAACTATTGGTCGATGTCCATTTTTTTTGAAGTAGTCTTAAACACATTATTTGCAGTAAGCTACCAACATGTAGGCTTTCAGCTGTACAATCAAAACCTATATAACCTTTGATTTTTTTTTCATCTAATTGTTTAGAAAGTTCATCTTCACTCGTACATTGATAGAAAAAACCTCTATCTTTAAATTCTTTTAAAAATTTATTCATAAGTTTATAATTACAATATACAAATTTTTTTTAAAAAACATATCAATGAAAAAAAAATTATATACTGCAATTGGACTAATGAGCGGAACATCTATGGATGGTATTGATTTATCTATAATTAGTTCAGATGGATACGATGAATTTTCAAACATTTTAGATGATTATTATGAGTATGATAAAAATCTTCAGGACCAGTTAGTTCGATTAAGAGATTTAGTTTTAACAAAGAAAGATCTTATACAAAATTCAGAAAAATTAAGAGAATTGGAGCGTAATTTAACCCTTTTTCATGCAGATGCAGTAAACCAATCATTAAAAAAATATAGAGATCCAATTGATCTCATAGGTTTTCATGGTCAAACAATTTTTCATAACCCAAATGAGAAAATTACTAATCAATTAGGAGATGGGAAATTGTTATCTCAAATAGTTAAAAAAAAAGTCATATATGATTTTAGACAAGCGGATATTCAAAATAATGGCCAAGGCGCACCTTTAACACCAATTTTTCATCATATTTTATCAAAAAAAATAAATCAAAATTTTAATATTAAATTTCCAATAGGTTTCTTAAATATTGGTGGTATCGCAAATGTTACAAAAGTTGTTAATGATTCAAATAATTTTCAAAATAACCTTTCTGCTTTTGATATAGGTCCTGGTAATTGTTTAATCGATGAATGGGTGAGAAATAATTCTAATAAAAAATTTGATTACAATGGCGAACTTTCTAAAGCAGGAAAAGTTGATCAATTAATTCTAAATCAGGTAATAGATAATTTTAAAATAAATTCTTACTCCCAGTCATTGGATATTAAAAATTTTGATGTATCTTTTGCAAGAGGTTTATCTTTAGAAGACGGTTGTGCTACCATAACAGATTTTACTGCGTATTTGATTGCAGAAGGATTAAAACATATTAATCAAAAAAATAGTATTACATTTTTACTTTGTGGAGGTGGTAGAAAAAATAGTAATTTGATTAATCGTATAAAAAATTACATATCAAATGAAAATAATATTACTTTAGAAATTATAGATAATTACAATTTAAATGGCGATTATATTGAGTCCCAAGCATTTGCTTTTTTGGCTATAAGATCATTTTTAAATTTACCAATTTCTTTTAGTACAACAACCGGGTGTAAAGAATTTACAGTATGTGGAAAACTTGAAGAAAATTTTTAATATAGTGCTGTTTCTTTTTTTATATATTTGTCAAGATCTTTAATCAAAGCATTACTTGTTTTGGAAAAGAAATGATTAGCGTCAGAAATCATATTAAATTGTACTTTAATTCCTTTTTGAGCACTTAATCTTTTATCTAATTCTGTAATGTATTCTACTGGTACTAATTCATCTTTTTTACCATAAACAACCAAGCCTGAGGTTGGACATGGAGATAAAAAAGAAAAATCATAAACATTTGGTTGAGGTGAAATAGCTATAAATCTGTTTATTTCTGGTCTTCTCATTAATAATTGCATTGCAATTAAAGATCCAAATGAAAATCCTGAAACCCAACATTGTGAATTGTCAAAATTTTCTCTTTCTAACCAATCTAAAGCCGCTGCTGCATCAGCAAGTTCGCCTTGACCATTATCAAATTCTCCATCGCTTTTTCCAACACCTCTAAAATTTACTCTGCAAACGGAAAAATCGTTATCCATAAATGTTTGGAAAGTATCTACTACTACTTTATTATTCATTGTTCCTCCATATTGAGGATGGGGTTGTAATACTAAAGCAATTGGTGAAGTATTTTTTTTACTTTTAAAATATTTAGCCTCTAGTCTTCCTGCAGGACCAGGTATAAATATTTCTAAAATTTTATTATCCATAACCGATATTGATTATTATTCTCAAAAAAAATGTACGTTTATCACAAGTCAGCGACAATATGTTAGTTTTTTTTTATACTCTAAACTTGACCATTTTGGTCAGGTATGTATAAAAACCCAGAATTTAAGGGTAAAAAATGAAACTTACATCAAAAGGTAGATATGCCGTCATGGCTTTAGTTGATTTAGCTAGGTTTGATAACATCAATCCAGTATCATTAAGAGACATATCATTGAGACAAGGTATATCATTAGATTATCTAGAGCAAATTTTTTCAAAATTAAAAAAAAACGAAATTGTTAAAAGTATTAGAGGAACTCAAGGAGGATATGTTCTCAATAAAAACCCAAACGATATTAAATTAACAAATATTTTTAATGCTGTTGATGAAAAAGTAAAAACTGTTCAGTGTAAAAAAGAATCAAAAAGAGGATGTAACGGTAAAGCAACAAAATGTATAACTCACAATCTTTGGGATGAATTAGAGCTTCATATAAATACATTTTTTGAAAATAAAAGCTTAAAAGATTTGTTAAATAACAATAAAGAATCAAGAGTTTAGAATGGATAACAGACAAAAAGAGATAAATAATTTGAAAGACTATAAATATGGTTTTTCGACAGACATAGAAAATATTCAAGCACCAAAAGGTTTGAATGAGGATGTCATTAAATTTATATCTAATATTAAAAAAGAACCTGCATGGATGCTTGAGTTTAGACTAAAAGCTTTTGAAAGATTTAAAGTATTAAAAGAACCAGATTGGCAGAAACCTAAATTTCCAAAAATAGATTATCAAGATTTATATTATTACTCTGCACCTAAAAGTATGAAAGATAAGCCAAAGAGCTTAGATGAACTAGATCCTAAACTTTTAGAAACTTATAAAAAACTTGGAATTCCTTTGCAAGAGCAAGCGAGATTAAATGGAATAGCTGTTGATGCTGTATTTGATTCAGTTTCTGTAGCTACTACATTTAAAGATGAATTAACTAAACAAGGAATTATATTTTGCCCTATATCAGAGGCAATTCAAAATCACTCTGAGTTAGTTAAAAAGTATTTAGGATCTGTTATTCCAACAAGTGATCATTTTTTTGCAACATTAAATTCAGCAGTATTTACAGATGGTTCGTTTGTATACATACCAGAAGGTGTTAGATGTCCAATGGAACTATCAACTTATTTTAGAATTAATGCATCAAACACAGGTCAATTTGAAAGAACTTTAATTATTGCAGACAAGGGAAGTTATGTAAGTTACCTAGAGGGATGTACAGCTCCAATGAGAGATGAAAATCAATTACATGCTGCTAATGTAGAATTAATTGCACTTGATAATGCGGAAATAAAATATTCAACAGTCCAAAATTGGTATCCAGGCGATAAAGATGGCAAAGGTGGGATTTATAATTTTGTAACAAAAAGAGGATTATGCAAAGGAAAAAATTCAAAAATTTCGTGGACACAGGTTGAAACAGGTTCTGCAATTACCTGGAAATATCCTAGTTGTATTCTTAAAGGAGATAATTCTGTTGGCGAGTTTTATTCAATAGCAATTACTAACAACTATCAGAAAGCTGACACAGGTACTAAAATGATACATCTAGGTAAAAATACTAAAAGTAAAATAATTTCGAAAGGAATATCAGCTGGGAGTTCAGATATGACTTATAGAGGTTTAGTTGATATTTCATCAAAAGCCAAAAATTCAACTAATTATACTCAGTGTGACTCTTTATTAATGGGTAACAAATGTGGAGCCCACACTGTTCCTTATATAAAAAATAAAAACTCTGAGTCAAATATTGCTCATGAGGCAACTACATCCAAGATTAGTGAAGAGCAGTTACATTATTGTCAGCAAAGAGGATTAAATCCAGAGGAAGCTGTTGGCTTAATTGTCAACGGTTTTTGCAAGGAGGTTTTGCAACAATTGCCAATGGAATTCGCTGTAGAAGCTCAAAAACTTGTAGGTATCAGTCTTGAAGGAAGTGTGGGTTAATATGCTTAAAATAAATGATTTAAATGCAACGATTGATAATAAGTCAATTTTAAATGGGCTCTCCTTAAATATAAATCCTGGTGAGGTCCATGCAATTATGGGTCCAAATGGATCTGGAAAAAGTACATTATCAAATATCCTATCTGGAAAAAAAGGTTATGAAGTTTCAGGGGAAGTTCTTTTTGAAGAAAAAGATTTATTTGAACTTGAAACAGAAGAAAGAGCACACAAGGGTATATTTTTAGCTTTCCAATATCCATTAGAAATTCCAGGTGTAAATACAAATATATTTTTAAAAACCTCTTTAAATGCCGTTAGAAAAGCTAGGGGTGAGAAAGAACTTGATGCTATTGAGTTTCTTAAATTGGTTAAAGAAAAATCTAAAGAATTAAAATTTGATGAAGAAAAATTAAACAGACAATTAAATGTTGGGTTTTCTGGAGGTGAAAAAAAGAAAAATGAAATTTTACAGATGTCGTTGCTAGCCCCAAAACTTTCAATTTTAGATGAAACAGATTCTGGTTTAGATATTGATGCTTTAAAGATTGTTGCAGATGGTGTTAACACATTAAGAGATAAAAGTAATTCATTTTTAATTATTACACACTATCAAAGACTACTTGATTACATAAAACCTGACTTTGTTCACGTTTTAATGAATGGAAAAATTGTAAAATCCGGTGGTCCAGATTTAGCTTTGGAATTAGAGAAAAAAGGATACGAAAATTTTAATTAAATGAAAGAACAATTACAAAAAGATTTTGATAATAGCATAAAAAATTTAAGTTTATCTCAAAAAGATATTGAGATTAAAAAATTTTGTTTAGATAATTTTATAGACAAAGGTTTTCCAAATAAAAAAGAAGAAGATTGGAAATTTTCAGATCTTAAACAAATAATAAAAAATAATATTGGAGCACTTAGTTTTTATAATGATCAAGCTTCTACTAATAAGGTTGATACCTCTGTATTTGTAGATGGATTAGAGCACAATAAAATAGTTTTTATAAATGGCAGAATTGAAAAAATTGATTTTGAATATGAAAAAAAAGATAAAATAGAAATAATTGATCAATCAGAAACTATAAATGAATTTAAAAATAGCAATTCATTATCTGACTTAAACAATGCCTTTACTAATAAATGTTTTAAAATATTGGTAAAGAATGGTTATCAGTTAGTAAAACCT
>CACFJT010000009.1 GCA_902566705.1 uncultured Pelagibacteraceae bacterium | reverse complement strand
CATCAGGCTTAAATTTAAATTTAGTATAATTTATTGAACTCTTAGTTGTCATCAATACGATTCTCTGTTGTTCCTTAGCCACAAAAAATTTTTCTAAACTTTGATAAAACTCTATTTGACTATAGTCCATATAGTCCATAACCACTCTTTTAAAGCGTTTGTCTGATAATAGAAAGCCACATGGTTCAATTATTTCTAGTTTAGCACCTAAACAAGCGCAAGTTCTAATGATTGCGGCAGTATTCTGAGGTATATCAGGCTCATATAAAGCTATTTTAGGTCTTAAAATTGTTGAATTATGTGTCATTCTTTCAGTAGTAAAATAATTATTTTATATTATATGAATTCGTATATTAACTGTTTTTAATCAAAAAGAGATAATAACAAAAGCTACTAAAAGTGTCTGAAAAAAAAACAAAAAGAAGAGATTTCTTATTTACAGCTACGACAGCTGTAGGAGCTGTAGGAGCTGCCGCAGTAGTTTGGCCTATGATAGACCAAATGAATCCAGATGCTTCTGTCAAAGCATTAGCTAGCACAGAGGTAGATGTAAGTTCATTAACACCTGGAAATACTTTAACTGTTTTGTGGAGAGGTAAGCCAGTATTTATTAGAAGAAGAACTAAAGAGGAAATTGAAGAGGCAAGAGCTGTGAAGATGGAGGATTTAATTCATCCTGAGAAAGATGAAGATAGAGCAAAAAACCCAGAGTGGCTTGTTATGTTGGGTGTTTGTACACATTTAGGATGTGTACCTTTAAATGACAAAGGAGATTACAATGGTTGGTTCTGTCCATGTCATGGATCTCATTATGACACTTCAGGAAGAATTAGAAAAGGTCCAGCACCTTGGAACATGGAAGTTCCCAAATATGAATTTGTTAATGCAAATACAATTAAAATTGGATAAAGAAAAAAATGAGTGATCACGATTACAGACCAAAATCAAAAGTAGGGCAGTGGTTTAACGATCGACTTCCATTATTAACTCTCGCAAATCATTTAACGGATTATCCAACTCCTAAAAATTTAAACTATTGGTGGACCTTTGGTGGAATTTTAACTTTTTGTTTAATCACTCAAATTGTAACAGGATTAACTCTTGCAATGCATTATATTGCTCATGCTGATATGGCTTTTGAAAGTGTGGAGCATATTATGCGTGATGTTAACTATGGTTGGTTAATAAGATATATTCATGCAAATGGCGCATCAATGTTTTTCCTAGCAGTTTATATTCATATCTTTAGATCTTTGTTTTATGGTTCTTACAAATCTCCAAGAGAAATAATATGGATTTTAGGAATAATAATTTATTTATTGATGATGGCTGCAGCTTTTATGGGTTATGTGTTGCCATGGGGTCAAATGAGTTTTTGGGGAGCAACAGTTATTACAAATTTATTTAGTGCTATTCCTCTAGTAGGAGAGGGAATAGTTACTTGGTTATGGGGTGGTTATTCAGTTGACAACCCTACGTTGACGAGATTTTTTACTTTGCATTATTTAATACCATTTCTAATTTTAGGATTAGTTGTTTTACATATATGGGCTTTACATGTTCCTGGTAACAACAATCCAGTTGGAATTGATATAAAAAAACCATCTAAAGACACTGTGCCTTTCCATCCTTATATTGTAATAAAAGATGGTTTTGCTTTATTAATGTTCATGATTGTTTTTGCTTTCTTTGTATTCTACGCTCCAAATATTTTAGGACATGCGGACAATTATATAGAGGCCAACCCAATGGTAACTCCTGCACACATTGTTCCTGAATGGTATTTGTTACCATTTTATGCAATATTAAGATCAGTTCCTGATAAATTGCTAGGAGTTGTGGCCATGTTATCAGCAATATTAATCTTAGCAATTTTACCTTGGCTAGATACCTCAAAAATAAGATCCGCAGTATTCAGACCTTTATATAGACAATTTTACTGGATACTAGTTGCAGATGTTTTGGTACTTGGTTATGTGGGCGCGATGCCAGCTGAAGGACTTTACTTGTTGATAGCAAGAGTTGCTACGGCGTATTATTTTTTACATTTTTTAGTTATTCTTCCTGTTTTAGGCTTTAAAGAAAAAACTTTACCAGTTCCTCTAAGTATTACCGAACCTGTTCTCGGTGGTTCACCAAATTTAGCTGCCGCCAGAAATAAAGAAAGTAAAATTGAATAGGGTGAAAAATTTATCTAAATTATTTTCTATAATAATCATAATTTTTGCTTCAAATTCATATTCTTTTGCTGCTGAAAAGGTAGAATATCTAAAAACTGATTGGAGTTTTAAAGGTCTATTTGGAAAGTTTGATAGAGCCTCTCTTCAAAGAGGTTATCAAGTTTATACTGAAGTGTGTGCTTCATGTCATTCGATGAAGTATTTAAGTTACAGAAATTTAGCAGAGCCAGGTGGCCCAGAATTCTCCGAGGCTCAAGCTAAAGCTATAGCAGCCTCATTTGAAGTAACAGATGGTCCAAATTCTGATGGTGACATGTTTACGAGGCCGGGTAAACTATCTGATAAATTTGTAATGCCGTACGACAATGTAAAAGCAGCTCAAGCTGCAAATGGAGGTGCGTATCCTCCTGATATGTCTGTTTTAGTAAAAGCAAGAGGAGGTGGTGTTGACTATATCTATTCTTTATTACAAGGATATGAAGAAGCTCCTAGCAACGTATCTTTAGATGATGGAGTTTATTACAACAAATATATGTATGGTAATAAAATTAGAATGGCTGCTCCATTATCAGATGGATTAGTAGAGTATGGTGATGGAACAAATGCAACAGTAGAACAGATGTCAAAAGATGTTACAACCTTCTTAATGTGGTCTGCTGAGCCTCATTTAGAAGCTCGACATCAAATGGGCTTTAAAGCAATTGTGTATTTAATTATTCTTACAGTTTTAGTTTACTTTAGTATGAAAAAAATCTGGTCACGTGTTGAATCTGAAGTTTAATACGTCTCCATCTTTAACAATATAGTCTTTACCTTCTAATCTCATTTTTCCGTTAGCTTTAGAATTTACCCATCCATTATTAGTAACGAAATCTTCATAAGATATAGTTTCAGCTCTAATGAAACCTTTTTCAAAATCTGTATGAATTTCTCCAGCAGCTTTAGGAGCAGTACAATTTTTTTGTATAGTCCACGCTCTTGTTTCTTCAGGTCCAGAGGTAAAATATGTATCAAGTTCTAATATTTTATAACCCTTTTGTATTAACATACTTAGACCTGTATCTTTTAAACCAATCATATCCATATAATTTTTTTTTTCATCATCAGCTAATGCATTTATTTGGTTTTCTATGTCCGCAGAAACAATCAGAGTTTTATCTTTTCCAAATTTTTCAATAAAGTTTTTAGTATACTTATTTCCATCCTGAACGCTTTTCTCATCTACATTGCAAACAAAAATCTTTGGTTTTATTGATAAAAGACCACTTTGATTAAGTTGTTTTGTATCATATTGAGATTTTAATATTGATATATCTTTGTCATTAGTAATGCAGTCCAATGCAATCTCTAAAATCTTGAGCTGATCTTCGTCTACATTTTTCTTATTATTTTTCTCAAGTCTTTTTTGAGTAGACTCTAGGTCAGCCAACATCATCTCTGTTTCAATAATTTCAAGATCTCTTATAGGATCAACGTCAGGATTAACGTTTTGAATATCATCTGAGTCAAAGCATCTAATCATATGAATAATTGCATCAACTTCTCTTATGTGAGACAAAAATTTGTTACCTAATCCCTCACCTTTAGATGCGCCTTTCACAAGACCAGCTATATCTACAAATGAAATAGTCGTATTAATTATTTTTTTTGATTTTGAAACTTCAGATAATTTAATTAATCTCTCATCTGGAACAGGAACTACTCCCACGTTGGGATCTATTGTACAGAAGGGAAAATTTGCAGCTTGAGCTTTACTCGAATTTGTAAGAGCATTGAACAATGTAGATTTACCCACATTAGGCAAACCAACTATTCCACATTTAAAACTCATTATTTATTATTTACAGTGCTAGAGAATAAATCTAATTTTTTGTCGATAAGTATTGAAATAGAATCTGTAATGTTGTCTGTAATTTTTTCCAACCAAAGCATTTCATCTTCATCAAAATTTTGAAGAACAAAATCACTTACTTCCATTTTATCTTTTGGTTTGCCAATACCTATTCTTACTCTTGAATAATCTTTACCAATAAACTTATCTATTGATGCAATACCGTTGTGTCCTGCATCAGAACCGCCAAATTTTGCTTTTATCTTTCCAAATTCTACATCTAGATCGTCATGAAAGACAACAACATCTTCTGCATCTATTTTGAAATACTCAATTAATTCTCTAATGCAAATTCCAGAATTATTCATAAAGGTTAAAGGTTTAATAGCATAAACTTTTTTGTCTCCTACGTTTCCAGTCGTAAGAAGTCCTTTAAATTTTGGTTTTTGTTTTGAAAGACCAAATTTTTTATTTATCGCGTCTATAATTTTGAAACCAATATTGTGCCTGTTGTTTTCACTGTCTGGGGTTGGATTGCCTAATCCTACAAGTAGAAGCATAAAATATTAATTTTGGAGGATAAAATTCAAATTTGATTAACTATTTTTTTTCTTCAGCAGGTTTTTTGTCTTCACCTTCTTTTTTATCACCATCAGCCGCTGGTTTATCACCACCTTCAGTTGCTGCTGCCTCTGCACCCTCTGCACCTTCACCCTCAGCTTCCTCAGTTTCTGCAGGTTTTTCAGGTTCTTTCATAACAGTCGGAGCTGCTAAAGTTGCAATTACGAAATCTCTTCCTTGAATAGTAGGTGTAACGTCACTTTCAAGATTTATTGAAGAAATTTTAAAACTTTCTCCAATATCAACACCATCAAGATCTATCACTAGATTTTCTGGTATCTTTTCACTTGGACATTTTAGTTCAACTTTTCTTCTTACTATGTTTAAAACTCCACCTCTTTTTAACCCAGGAGATTTTTCGTGGTTTAAAAATTTCACTGGCACTTCTATTCTGACTTTTATCCCTGATACTATTCTTAAAAAGTCTACATGAATTGGCTCGTCTGAAATAATGTCGTATTTTATTTCTCTTGGAAGAGCTTTTTGAGGTTTACCATCGACATTTAAGGTTATGATACTTGATAAAAAATTTTCTTTTTCAATTAGTGATTTAAGCACTTTTTTAGATATAGAAATCTTCTCATTTTCAGCTTCACCACCATAAATTATCGCAGGCACATTACCGTTATTTCTCAGTGAGTTGAGTTCACCTTTAGTCTTTGTATTTCTGATGTTAGCGTCTAATGAATTCATAAAAACTAGGTTTTTTAGCTTAAGTTCCTCAAGAACTCAAGGTATTTATTTGAATAAATCTGATACTGAGGTTGAGTTAGATATTCTTTTAATTGCTTCACCCATAAGGCTAGAAATTGACAGAACCTCAATGTTTTTAGCACCTTTAACTCTTTTCATGTTATCAATTGTGTCAGTGATAACCAAATTTTTAATTACAGAATTTTTAATTTTTTTTACAGCTTCTCCACTAAGTACACCATGAGTTATATAAACGTAAACTTCTTTAGCACCTCTATCTTTAAGTGCTTTAGCTGCATTTACTATTGTTCCACCAGAATCAATTATATCATCAACAAGGATACAAGTTTTTCCTTTCACATCTCCAATTATATTCATTACTTGAGATTGACCAGGTTTTGGTCTTCTTTTATCTACAATAGCTAATCCAACATTTAATATTTTACCTAGCGCTCTTGCTCGTTCAGTTCCTCCAACATCTGGTGCAACACAAATTAGATTTTTATTTTTTATCTTTTTTTTCACATGTCTTGCAAATATTGGTGTTGCAAACAAGTTATCCACAGGAATGTCAAAAAACCCTTGAATTTGACCTGCATGTAAATCAACGGTGACGACTCTATCTGCTCCTGCTTTAGTAATTAGATTTGAGACTAGCTTTGCAGATATTGATGTTCTTGGTGCGACTTTTCTATCTTGTCTAGCATAACCAAAATAAGGGACAACTGCTGTAATATTTTTTGCTGACGATCTCTTAAGTGCATCAATACACAATAGTAGTTCCATTAGGTTATCATTTGCAGGAGATGAAATAGATTGAATTAAAAAAATACTATTTCCTCTTATATTTTCATTAATTTCGACATAGATTTCCCCGTCAGAAAAATTTCTAATACTAGAGTTGACCAATTTAGATTTTAGATATTTAGCAATATTCTTGCTTAATGGTTTGTTGCTGTTTCCGGATAATAATTTCATTAAAAAAGGTTAATTAAGCATAATTATTGAAATATTTCTACCATAATCATCATGATTTAGTCTTAATGCTCTCCTCGCACTAAAAAAATTATTCTTAATATCAAATGTATCAATGTTTATGGAATCGATATTTTTTATTTTATTCTTTAAAAGACATGATTTTACATAATTAGGCAAATCAAAATAAAGCTTTTTATACTTTATTTTAAAAAATTTATTATTCTTTTTGTCCTTTTTAATAAATTTTTTTATAAAGTCCTCTTTAACTTCATAATTTTTAGCTGAGATAGCAGGTCCAATAGCTGCAGTAATATTTCTAGGATTAGATCCTTTTTTGACCATAAATTGGATTACCTTACTAATTATATCTTTGTATGCGCCTTTCCAGCCAGCATGAATTGCTGCAACTATATTTTTTCTTTCATCACAGATCAAAATGGGCACACAATCAGCTGTTAAAATACCAATAGGTATATTTTTTTGATTTGTAATTATTGCGTCAGCTTTTGGTTTTGATCTAAATTTATTTTTTTTATTAATATAAACAAACTTATTACTATGTATTTGATGAAGTAACAAAATACTTTTAGCAGTGCCTTTTATTTTTTTTTTAACTATTTGTAAATTTTTTTTAACATCTGAGGGATTATCTTTAGAACCAGGACCACAGTTTAAACTTTTATAAATTTTTTTTGATTTACCACCAGTTTTATTAAAAAAACCATGTTTAATTATTTTTATTTTTGAAAGTTTTTTTGATTTTATCAATTTTGAAAACCTGTCTTAAAATTGTTTCTCTTATTTTTTACAAGCATGACTTTGAACAATTCACCCATTTGATTTTCATCTATTAAACGTCTTACTCTATAAAATAAATCTGCTTTTTTAGAAAATGCTATATTTTTGCTGATTATTTCCGCTCTTTGAAGAATACCCATATTTGTTAAAAATTTTTTTTGATTTGTAAAAATTGAATTTATTTCTTTAAACTGATTTATAAATTTTTCAAAGGAATGAAAGTTTATATTGTAAGTAATATCAGATTCTCCAATATTTTCTAAAACGTTAGAATATTTGTGATTATTCACTGCCTGAAGAGTTTCATGCATTTTGTTATCTGCATATCCATAATCAATAATTAACATTCCTCCATCATTTTTTTGTATTAAGTCACAAATTGTTCTTAAATATTTAAATGCATCTGGCGAATATTCTATAACGCTCTGATCTTTCGATATTTCGAAATTAAGATGTTTTTCAATTGTTTCTATATCAATTTTTTCTTCTTTAAATTCAGCTTTGTTTGGATCACTCAAATTCACAAATCTTTCAAACCAACTATTTTTTTTTTTAAAAAATTGTTTGATCGGTATGGCGTCAAAAAATTCATTAGCTAAAAAAATTGTTGGGTTTGAGTTTATTTTTTCAATATTTTTTAACCATGAAAATTTTTTAGAATTTAAATTTTTTTTTTGTTCATTTAATAAAAAATCACTTTTTTCGTGAATTACAAAACTGCAGGCATTGTAACACTCAGGAAAATTTATAAGTGTCTCATCTATGACTTTCATCATTTCACCATTTCCAGCTCCTAGTTCTAGCAAATTAAATTTTTTCGGAGAGCCAATGCTTTTCCAAAAAGTAATCGTCCAGATTGTGATAATTTCTGAAAATAATCTTGTAACGTTGGGAGCAGTAATAAAGTCTCCATCTTCACCAAAAGGATTTTTTTTCATATAAAAACCTTTATCCTTATCGTAAAGAGCAAAATTTATAAATTGATCTAACGGTAAATTATTTGTTTTAGCGAGTTTCATATTTTAAATAAAATAAGATTACTCCTGATATTATAAATATTAAACTTACTACTTGCCCCATCGTTAAGTTTAAAAGTATATAACCAAGCTGTTCATCTGGTACTCTGTAAAATTCAATAATAAATCTGAAAATTGAGTAAATTATTAAAAATAATCCTGAAATCACACCAGGTTTGTTTGAAAATTTATTTTTAAAATAAATTAATAATAAAAATAAAAATAAACCCTCTAATATTGCTTCATATAATTGTGAGGGATGCCTAGGAAGATTATCTACCTGAAGAAATGTTACTGCCCAGGGTACATTAGTTATGGTTCCATACAACTCTGAATTTATAAAGTTTGCTATTCGTCCAAAAAATAAACCGACTGGAGCTACTAAAGCGACAATATCTAAATATAAGAATGGGTTTTGATTACTTTTTTTTGCAAAAAATATAGATGCGAAAATAACTCCAATTAAACCACCATGGAAGGACATTCCTCCTTGCCAAATTTTTAATATATCTAATGGATTACTTATATAAAAACTTAAATTATAAATAATAATATAACCAAGTCTTCCTCCTAAAATTATACCTATAATTAAATAAGTTAAATAATTATCAAATTTATTTTTAACTTCTATGTCTTGGATAAATAATTTTTTTGCAAGAATCCAGCCTATTATAATTCCAAATATATAAGCTAAAGAATACCATCTGATTTCTAAAGAAAATATTTCTAGGGCTACTGGGTCAAAATTATTAATGAACATTTTTAACAATACTTATAATGTATATCTTAAATATGAAAAATTCTAAATTTATAATTGATAAGTTTGCTAAATTAATAGAGCAGGGATTGGTATCTTCTAAAGATTTAACTACAGAACTATTTAATATTTTAAAATCTAAAAGAGATGAGTTTGTTTTTAAAATGAAACTTACAAGTAAAGACGAGTTTGAAATACTGTCAAAACGTGTTGAGAATCTTGAAAATAAAATAAATAAACTAGAAAAAAATAAAAATAAAAAAGTTAAACGGGTAAAAAAATCTTAACTCTTAAACCATCCATTTTTGATTTTTCTAAAATAATATTGCCTCCATGAGATTTAATAATGTCTGATGAAATAGACAAACCAAGTCCAACACTTGATTTAGAGTCTGCTCGACCTTTATCTATTTTATAGAAAGGTTTAAATACATTCTCATACTCATTTTTTGGTATTCCAGGACCATCATCATCAATAATAATGAATAAGTTTGTATTTTTTTTACTTAAGCCTATTTCAACTTTGTTCGCGTATTTTAAGGCATTATCTATTAAATTATTTAAACACCTATTAATTAAATTTTTTCTACCATTATAGTAAATTCTTGGAATTAAACTTAGTAAAATATTTTTATTATTATATTTTTCAGCAACCTCTGAAATTAATTCAGATAAATTAAACATTTCATCTTTTTCAACATACGATGAACTGGTAAATTGTAAGTATTCATTAAGCATTTTTTCCATTTCATCGATGTCTTCAGTTAATTTTTGGACAGTTTCTTTATCTTTTATGAAAGCTAGTTGTAATTTCATTCTTGTTAAAGGTGTCCTTAAATCATGACTTATACCAGATAACATCTCAGTTCTTTGATTTATGTGTCTTTCAATTCTTTTTCTCATTTTGTCAAATTCATGTCCAGCCTGTCTTATTTCAAGGGCCCCTGAAGGTTTAAATTCTTCAATATTTTCTCCTTTACCAAATCTTTCTGCTGCGCGCGCCAAGTTTGTAATCGGTCTAGTTTGATTTTTTAAAAATATGAGAGAAATTATCACCATTATAAATGCAGGCACAGTGATCCAAAGGGCAAATATCCTTGCAGAAGAACTCGCAACTCTATCTTTTGGAATTAAAAATTTAAAATAACCTTCTTCGTATTTAATTCTTAAATCAATTAATTCTTTATAACTTGTAGTATTAAACCAATATTCATCTAATCCAAATTTAGATTTAAGTTCTCTTCTTAAAGTTCTATCTATAGGACTGAACCATCTTTCTGTATCTGTACTTTGTAATTTTTCATTTTTAGTTAATTCAATGTTTAAATCTAAAAATATGGAAAAAAGATCTAGTAGCTCTTGTTTATTCGTTTGTTCACTTCCATAGGCCTCAATAAATGTGCTTATTTCATTTACTAAGGTTCTAGTCATACCTTTGTTTGTTTTTATCCAAAGACTATCAAAAAAAACAATTGTAATTATTAGTTGCAAAACCAGAACTGGAATAGCAACTATTAGAAGTGCTCTATAGAATAATCTTTTTGGTAATATTCTTTTGAAGAAATCACTCAATCCAGAGAACATACCCTGCACCTCTTATTGTCTGTAAAAATTTTGGATTTTTTGGATCAATTTCAATTTTTTTTCTTAGTCGAGTAATAATAACATCTATTGATCTTTCTTTATCTAAATTAATCAATTGACCAATATCTTCCCTTGAAAAAGTTTTACCTGGATTATTTATCATTTTTTCTAAAATTACCTTTTCTGTTGCATTAATCTTAAATTCTTTATTACTTTTAAAAATTAAAAATTTATTCAAATCAATTTTTACATTTTCAAATTTAATAACTCTTTTCTGATCTGTTTTTATTGTTTTACTCAATATATTTTGTATTCTTAAAATTAATTCTTTTGGCTCAAATGGTTTAGGGAGATAATCATCAGCACCAATCTCTAACCCCTCAACTCTTTCATTTGCTTCTCCTTTAGCTGTAAGAAGAATTATAGGGGTTTTTAGCATTTTTTTATTATCTTTTATAAACTCAAGGCCACTTTTACCTGGCATCATGATATCCAAAACTATCAAATCAAACTTAATTATTTTTATTTTTTCTTGCGCGTTTTCTGCGTTCTCTGCAGTAGAAACTAAGAATTTATTTTCATTTAAATATTTTTTTACAAGAGATCTAATTCCATCATCATCATCAACTACAAGTATATGTGCTTTAAATTTATCCATTAATTATTTTACTTAGTACATTATCAAAATTTATAACTTCCTCAGAACTTGAATTTAGTAAAGCATTATAAATTCTCTTTTTTTGAATATTAAATATTTCATTAAAAATTTTTTTTCCTTTGTCATTGAGAAAAAGATGTTTTACTCTAGTGTCTTGATCATCTTTTTTAAACGTGATTATTTCAAGTTTAATTAAATCTTTGAGAACGCGATTTAAGCTTTGTTTTGTGACTTTTAACCTTTTAAGTAGCTCTGAAATTGAGATCCCTTCATACATTGACAGTAAATGAATTACTTTATGATGTGCCAAACCAATTGAATATCTATCTAATATTTTTTTAGAGTCAGAAAAGGTTTCTCTGTAGCTAACAAATAGTTTTTCAATCAGATCTTTTAGCTGGTCATCTTTTAAATACAAAAGTTCTTTCATAATAGGTAAGTTATATTGACATATTAAAGATACAAAGATATTTTTCATTTATAAATTAAAAAAATTTTCACACATGATACCTTACGATAAGAGATCTGGAAAAATATGGTACAACAACGAATTAGTTGATTGGGCTGATGTTAAACTGCATGTTTTAAGCCATGGTATGCACTATGCTAGTTGTGTATTTGAAGGCGAGAGGGTTTATGATGGTTCAATTTTCAAATTAGAGGAGCACACTTCAAGATTTTTTTATTCAGCAAAGAGAATGGGTTTTGAAATTCCTTACACAGAGGAAGAAATAAATATTGCATCAAACAAGATTGTTGCGACACAAAAAGTAGAAAATGGTTATGTTAGACCTGTGGCTTGGAGAGGTAGTGAGATGATGGCTATTTCTGCGCAACATACTAAAATTCATGTAGCAATAGCAACTTGGGAGTGGGGATCATATTTTGATCCTAAACTGAAAGTCGAAGGAATAAGATTAAATATTTCAAATTGGAGAAGACCAGCGCCCAATACAATACCATGGGATACAAAGGCATCTGGTCTTTATATGATTTGCACTCTCTCAAAACATGAGGCAGAAAAGCAAGGATATACAGACTCGTTAATGCTCGATCATGAAGGGAATATTGCTGAAGCAACTGGAGCAAATATTTTTTTCAAAGATAAAAATGGGGAGATTCACACTCCAATACCAGATTCTTTTTTAGATGGTATTACAAGAAGAACTGTAATTGGAATTGCAAAATCAAAAAATATAAAAGTACATGAAAGAAAAATTAGTCCAACTGAACTACCAAATTTTGTTGGATGTTTTTTAACCGGAACTGCAGCAGAGGTAACTCCTGTATCATGTATTGCAGAAAATCAATTTAAAGTTTGTGATACGATAATTGATTTAAATGAAAGTTATCAAAAATTAGTTAGGAAGAAAAAAGCAGCTTAATCTTTACTGTCTTCTGACATCGCATGATCTATGCCTTTTCGCATATAATCATATGCAGTAAAAAGTGTTAAAGCAGCTGATAACCATAAAAAAATTATACCAATTGTTTGTGCGTTATAATCTTGAAAGTTAATTATCTTATTTCCTGTATCGCCAGATAATAAAAGAGCTATTGATACCATTTGTAATACTGTTTTAAGTTTAGCAAGGTTTGAAACGGGAAGTTTTATTTTTCCTTTTGCTAAAAATTCTCTTAAACCTGAGATTAAAATTTCCCTTGTAAGAATTATTATTGCGGCAATTACCTCATAATTTCTGATTGTTCCATCCATAACCAGAAGTATTAATGCTGTAGCAACAATGATTTTATCAGCTATTGGATCTAACAATTCACCCAGTTTCGATTCTACCCCAAACATTCTAGCCAACATACCGTCCAAAAAATCTGTAAATGATGCAACGATAAACAATATTAAAGCAGTAAGATCACCATAAAATCCTGGAAGATAAAAAGCTAAAACAAAAAAGGGAACAATTATTATTCGCCCTATCGTTAATATGTTTGGAATTTTTTTTAACATAATTATTCGTGAAAAAAGTTATATATCTTTTTTGCAACTTTTTCTTCAACACCTTCTACAGATTTAATTTCATCTAAGCTGGCAGACTCTACTGATCTTGCAGATCCAAAATGATTTAATAAAGCCCTTTTTCTTATAGCCCCTATACCTTCTATTTGGTCTAATAAAGATTTGCTAATACCTTTTTTCCTCTTTGCTCTATGAGCGCTTATGGCAAATCTATGTGACTCATCTCTTATTCTTTGAAGAAAAAAAAGGGTAGGGTCGTTTCTTGTAAATTTGTATTCTTTGCCATTATGAAAAAAGGTTTCATTACCGCTATTTCTAAATTTGCCTTTTGCTATTGCAATAATTGGAATGTCGTGAAGTCCTAGTTCGTTAAGGGTTTCTCTAGCAACAGAATATTGACCTTTTCCTCCATCTACTACAACCAAATCTGGAAAAGCAAGGTAGCTGTCTTTTTCTTGAACTGCTCTTTTAAACCTTCTATTCAACACTTCTCTCATCATTCCATAGTCATCTTGCTCATTTTTTTTGTGTTTAATATTAAATTTTCTATATCTTTTTTTAATAAATCCTTCATCACCGTATGCTATTAAAGCTCCAACACTATTCGTACCTTGAATATGACTATTATCGTAAACCTCAATTAAATTTATATTGTTTTCTAAATTAAATTTTTGAGCTACTGCATCGAACAATTCTTTATTATTCTGACTTTCATAAAGTTTTCTATTAAGACTATCTTTAGCATTTTTTATTGCTTGATTAATAACCTGTAGTTTTGATCCTTTTTTTGCAACTGAAATATTAATCTGTTTTCCTTCTTTTTGAGTAAGTGTTTTTTCAATTAGTACTTTTTCTTTTATTTCTTCTGAAAGAATAATTGATGAAGGAACACTTTTATTTTCATAAAATTGGGAGACAAATGAATTTAGGATTTCACTAAATTTTTCATCTGGATCATGTTTTGGAAAAAAAGCTTGATTACCCCAATTTTGTTTTGATCTATAAAAAAATACTTGAATACAAGTTTTTCCAGATTCTTTATACCCAGCAATAACATCTGCCTCAACTAAATTTGCTTCGTTAATTCTCTGTGAAGATTGAATTATGTTTAACGCTTTAATTCTATCTCTTAATATTACAGCTTTCTCAAAATCAAGATCCTCACTTGCTTTTTCCATCTGATTAGAAAGATTTTTTTGAATTTTCCTAGATTTGCCTGAAACAAATTCAATAGCGTCGTTTACTGTTTGATTATAATCCTCTTTTTTTACGTAACCAACACACGGTCCAGAACATCTTTTTATTTGATACAAAATACATGGTCTTTCTCTATTTTTAAAAACAGTGTCATCACACACTCTTAAATGAAAAATCTTTTGGATCATTTTGATTGTCCAATTAGCAGAACCAGCAGAAGCAAAAGGTCCAAAGTAAAAACCTTCTTTTGTTTTTTTACCCCTATGTCTTTTTATTTGGGGCCACTTATCTTTGTTGCCTATAAATATAAATGGAAATGATTTATCATCACGAAGCAGGATATTGAATTTTGGTTTATACTTTTTGATTAAATTCGCTTCTAAAAGCAGTGCTTCACTTTCATTAGATGTTGTTGTTATCTCTAGCTTCCTAGTTTGAGATAACATTCGTTCAGTTCTGATTATATGATTTTTTTCAGCAACGTAACTCTTTAATCTGTTTGGTAGATTTTTAGCCTTACCTACATAAAGAATTTCATTTTTCTCATTAAGCATCCTGTAAACTCCAGGAAGTTTAGGCACTAAAGGCAACTCTTTTTTAATTACGTCTTTTCCTAATTCAGAACTTATCATTGCTTCTCTTTTTGGTAATTTGAATACCAACAGATGAACACTGTTTTAAGATTTCTAATTTTTCAATTTTTAACAATATTTTAGCAATTCTTTTGTCTTTAAATAATTCATCAAAAACAGCTTCTGCCAAGGTTTCTAAAAAGTTATAATGTTTCTTTTTTACAAGTTTAGTAATTAATTTCACAATTGTTCCATAATTTACAATAGATTTTATATCTTTATCGCTAGAAGGTTTTTTATCCTCATAGTCTATTTCAAGACTAAATTTTACTTTTTGTGATTTTTCTTTTTCAGAGTCGTAATAACCAAGTTTTAAATCTAAAATTAACTCATTAATTAGAATTTTTTTCTCATAATTAAATAAAGTTTTATTTTTGTCTATTTTGACAATTTTTAAATTATTCTTTTTCATTATTTAGTTCCAAAAATAGTAAGATTCCAACATGCATTTCCATCCTCAATACGAACGTAGCAACCAAAGAATGACATTATTTTAAATGCAAAAAAACCACCTATCAAAATGATTGCTGCTGCAAGAAAAGGATTAATTTTTTTCATTCTTTCCCTCTCATTATATCTGGTGTTTGCCAGTTTAAATTCTGCCCGCTATCAATTGCTAATACTTGACCAGTAATAGATCTATTTTTAATAAAAAAGTCAACTGCATTACATATTTGTTCTACATCAACTTGTCGTTTTAAAGGTGTCGCTAAATATTGTTTTTTAAAGTGTTTTTCAGATTGTCTTTGATTTTTGATAGTGGGTCCAGGCGCGATTGCATTTACTCTTATATTTGGAGATAAGCTCATGGCGCTAGTTTTTGTTAATGTATACAAGCCAGTTTTACTTAAAGTGTAAGAAAAAAAGTAAGGAGTTAATTTGAATACTCTTTGATCAATAATATTTAAAATATTATTATTTTTGCCTTTCACATTTTTAGCAAATTCTTTAGATAATAAAGCAGGTGCTCTTAAATTAGTTCTTATATGTTTACTCCAACTATCTAGTGAAAAATTTTCTAATTTATCGTTTTCAAAAACTGAAGCGTTATTTACAAGGCAATCAAAAAACTTTAATTTCAATTTTGCAAATCTAATTATTTTTTTAATATCAGTTTCTTTTCTTAAATCTCCTTTGACCAAATAAATTTTAGTTCCATTTTTAGATAAGTCTTTTTTTAATTTTTCTGCTTTAGACTTTGATTTATTATAATGAATTAATATTTCTTTATTTTGACCGGACAACTGTTTAGCAATAGCAGCACCTATTCTTGTTGCTCCACCAGTAATAATTATTTTCCGTGCTTCCATTTTTTATCTCTTTTTTTTGTGACTTTAGTGCCCGGCATACCCATAGTTGATCTGCCTTTTGGATAAAGCTTATTCTTTACATCATACTGTCTTATTTTTGGATTTAATGTAATTTCTAATTCCGTACTTTCTAACTTTCTTATTTCATCTCGTATTTTTGCTGCTTCCTCAAATTCTAAATTTGATGCTGCTTCTTTCATTTTCTTATCTAAACCTTTAAGATGTTTTTTAAGATTGCCACCAATATTTGAACCTTCACTTATTTTGACATAGTCCTTTTCATAAACACTCTCTAAAATATCGCTAATTTCTTTTTTTACCGACTTTGCATCTATTTTGTGTTTTTTATTGTAAGCTAATTGAATTTTTCTTCTTCTTTCAGTTTCTGCAATTGCTTTTTTTATACTTTTTGTCTCTTTGTCAGCATATAAAATTACTTTACCATCAACGTTTCGTGCTGCTCTTCCTATTGTTTGAATTAAAGATGTTTCAGATCTTAAAAAACCCTCTTTGTCAGCATCTAAGATTCCAACTAACGCACATTCAGGAATATCTAATCCTTCTCTTAATAAGTTGATTCCAACTAAAACATCAAATACACCCATTCTTAAATCTCTCATGATCTCAATTCTTTCTAACGTATCAATATCTGAGTGCAGGTATCTTACCTTTACACCGTTCTCGTGAAGATATTCAGTCAAATCCTCAGCCATTTTTTTTGTCAGTGTTGTTACTAATACCCTATGATTATTTTCTATAACTCGTTTACATTCATGCATTAAATCATCGACTTGATTTTTTGCAGGTCTTATTTCTACAGGGGGATCAATTAATCCTGTTGGTCTAATAACTTGATCAATGAACTTTCCTTTAGTTTGTTCTAATTCCCATGGACCTGGAGTTGCTGAAACGAAAACAGTTTGAGTTCTCATTAAATCCCATTCTTCAAATTTTAATGGTCTATTATCCATACAAGAAGGAAGTCTAAATCCATATTCTGCTAAAGTACTTTTTCTTGATCTATCTCCTTTGTACATCCCATTGAGCTGAGGAACTGTAACGTGACACTCATCAACAAATATCAAAGTATTATCAGGAAAATATTCAAATAAAGTAGGAGGGGGCTCACCTGGTTTTCTTCCTGACAAAAATCTTGAGTAGTTTTCAATTCCTGCACATGAACCTGTTGCTTCAATCATTTCGAGATCAAATTTTGTTCTTTCTTCTAATCTTTGTGCTTCTAATAATTTATTTTCAGCACGGTGTTTTTTCAAAGTAACTTCTAATTCTCTTTTTATATTTATTACTGCTTGTTCAATTGTTGGTTTTGGCGTGATATAGTGACTATTCGCATAAACTTTTACTAAACTTAATTCTCTAACTTTATCACCAGTTAATGGATCAAACTCTTCTATTTGTTCAAGCTTATCTCCAAATAAACACAATCTCCACGCTCTGTCTTCTAAGTGTGATGGAAAAATTTCCAGGTATTCTCCTCTTGCTCTAAACGTTCCTCTATAAAAATTTTGATCATTACGTTTGTATTGAAGAGCAACTAAAGATTTGATTATTTCTTCTCTATTATAATCATAATTTTTTTGCAGTGTTAAAGTCATTTTACTATAAGCTTCAACCGATCCAAGCCCATAAATACAAGAAACACTTGCAACAATTAATACATCATCTCTTTCCAAAAGAGATCTAGTTGCCGAGTGTCTCATCCGATCAATTTGTTCATTAATAGAGGCTTCTTTTTCTATATATGTATCAGATCTTGGTACATAAGCTTCAGGAGTGTAGTAGTCATAGTAAGAAACAAAATACTCAACTGCATTATCTGGAAAAAAAGTTTTCATTTCCCCATAAAGTTGAGCAGCAAGTGTTTTATTTGGAGCTAATATCAAGGCAGGTCTGTTAGTAGCTTCAATAACTTTAGCCATAGTAAAAGTTTTTCCTGATCCCGTAACACCAAGTAAAACTTGGTTAAATTGTTCCTTGTTTGCGCCATTAACTAATTTTTTAATTGCTTCAGGCTGATCACCCGCAGGTTTAAAATCAGACTTAATTTTGAATTTTTTACCACCCTCAAGTTTCCCACCTATTTTTGGATTTTTACTCTGGATATCTGTAATTAAATCTTGATAAGTATTTTCCATATATTAAACAACGTAGTAGAATTTATTTATATTTCAATGAGCATAATATCAGACAGTTTAAAAAAGATTAAACCATCACCCACTATTGCTGTAACTCAAAAAGCAAGAGAATTAAAAGCCGCTGGAAAAGATGTGATTGGTCTTGGTGCAGGGGAGCCAGATTTTGATACTCCAGATAATATTAAAGAAGCTGCAATCAAAGCCATCAATGAAGGTGACACCAAATACACAGCAGTTGATGGAACGCCGGCATTAAAAAAAGCAATTGTAGAAAAATTTAAAAAAGAAAATAATTTAGATTATACAACTGATCAAATTACAGTTGGTGCAGGGGGAAAGCACGTTATCTATAATGCTATGATGGCAACACTTAACGATGGAGACGAGGTAATAATTCCAGCTCCTTATTGGGTGTCTTATCCTGATATAGTTTTATTGGCTGGTGGAAAACCAGTTATAATGGAATGTGGCGAAAAACAAGGCTTTAAAATAAATCCTAAAGATTTAGAAAAATTTATTACTCCAAAAACAAAATGGATTATTTTAAATTCACCATCTAATCCAACTGGAGCTTGTTATTCTGAAAAAGATATAAAAGCAATTGCCGATGTTTTAGAAAAACATAATCATGTTTACATTTTAAGTGATGATATTTATGAACACGTAACGTATGAAGGTTTTAAATTTTTTACTATTGCTCAAATAGAAAGCTTAAAAGACAGAGTTCTTACAATGAATGGCGTAAGTAAAGCTTATTCAATGACAGGTTGGAGGATTGGGTATGCAGCTGGTCCAAAAGATATTGTTAAAGCTATTGCAAAAATTCAATCACAATCAACAACTAATCCTTCATCAATTAGTCAAGCAGCATCAGTTGAAGCACTGAGTGGAACTCAAGATTTTATAAAAAAAAGAGCTGATTCTTTTCAAGAAAGAAGAGATTTTGTAGTAAAATCATTAAATGATATTGATGGTATTAATTGTTTAAATCCAGATGGTGCCTTTTATGTTTTCCCTAGTTGCAAAGGTTTAATAGGAAAAAAAGATCCTAATGGGAAAGAAATTAAATCAGACACCGATTTTGTTCAATCTCTTTTAGAAAATAGTGGTATTGCGGTTGTTCAAGGTTCTGCATTCGGCTTAGAGGGATTTTTCAGAATTTCATATGCAACTTCAATGGAGAATCTAAAAAAAGCTTTAGAAAAAATTTCCTCTTTTTGTAAAAGTTTAATTTAATGAAAACAGCCATAGTATTTGGTTCCACTGGATTAATTGGTGGCCATTTAGTTAATAAATTAATTCAAGATAATTATTACACTAAAATTAAGATTTTTGTTCGCTCTCAAACTTCAATTAATAATGAAAAAGTTGAGGTTATAAATATTGATTTTAATAATTTAGGAAATCATAAAGCTGAAATTACAGGAGATGATTGTTTTTTTTGTATTGGTACCACAAAGCAAAATTCTCCTGATAAAAATGATTACCAAAAAGTAGAGTTAGATATTCCAAAGGAAATTGCACAAATTGCAAAAGCTAATTCAGTTAAGTCATTTATTTTTATTTCTTCAATATATGCTAATCCAAATAGTTCTGGGAATTATGTGAAATTTAAAGGTTTAGTTGAAGAAGAATTAAAAAGATTAAACTTCTCTAAATTAGGAATATTAAGACCTTCTTTTTTAATGGGTAAAAGAAAAGAGAACAGAGTAGGTGAAAAAATAGGTATTTTTGCTTTTAGCGCATTGTCGCCTTTGTTATTTGGGCCATTTAAAAAAATGAGACCAATCAGTTCAGAAAATGTTGCAAAGGCAATGATCAAAATTGCTAAAGAAAATTTGCAAAAAATCACTTTTGAGTCTGATGAAATTTTAAAATTATAATTAAACTAAACCTAGTCTCACAACAGATTTTGCATTCTCTGCCATACAATCTTTTGCAGCTTTAAATTTAAACCCTAATAACTCTTCAGCATAAGAGGGGTCGGTTTGCATTAAAATTCCAAGATCTGGTATCATCATTTTAGCACTTGAATCTATATAACTTATCAACTTTACCATGAAATTTGGAAGTTCTTTTTTTGGAAGCTTTTTTGCATAAGCAGGCATTGCTTCAGCCATCAATTGGGATAATTCGACTAATTTTTTTATTTCTTTTCCAACAATTAATCTTCTACCTCCAACTTTATCATTTCCAATACAAGCAACATGTGCTTTTGCAATATCTTTTACATCAGAAATTAGAACAGCAAATTTAGGTGCTCCAGGAAATTTACCAGCCATGAATTGTCTAACATACTCAATTGAAGTACCTCCTTTTTTATCTAGAGCATCACCAAAGACTCCACCAGGACAAATTGTTGTTAATTTATTTTTTAATCCTTTGCTTTCCATCAATTCCCAAGCAACTCTCTCAGCTTTAGTTTTTGATAAAAAATAATCATTTACCCCCTCTACCCAATTTTCATCAGTCCAGTCTTGTTCTCCAAATGTATAAGGATTAGTTCTGTTAGGTTTTCTAAACATAGCAACAATAGAAGAGGTTTTAACAATTTGATCTACCTCAGCATTAATCCCAGCATTTAATACCCTTAAAGTACCATCTACTGCAGGAGGCAATAAGCTTTCTCTATTATTTGAAACTTTTATTGGAAAAGGAGATGCAATATGAAATATATATTTACATCCTTTAGCTGCATCATTCCATCCATCATCTTTAACAAGATCTAATTTAATAAAAGATAATTTCTCTATAGGAGCGTATTTACTAATAGTATCTTTGGTTTGTTCAATTAAAGTTTCATTTCTTACAGTTCCTAGCACCTCGTAACCAGAATTTAATAATTCTATTGCTGTATGTTTTGCTATCCAACCGCTTATTCCAGTTAGCAATACTTTTCCTGACATTTAGCTGTGAGATAGATGTTTTTCTGCTTCAAGAGCTGCCATGCACCCCATACCAGCAGCTGTGACTGCTTGTCTAAAAATTTTGTCTTTTACATCTCCAGCTGCGAAAACTCCAGGCACATTAGTTTCAGTCGAGTCTGCTTTTGTGATTAGGTACCCTTCTTTATCCATTTCCAGTTGATCTTTAAATAGCTGGGTTGCTGGATCATGACCAATAGCAATAAATACACCATCAAGCTTTAATTCATGTGTTACATTTGTTTTGACATTTTTAATTTTAATTCCCTTAACATTTTTAGGATCTTTATCACCCAATACATCTTCAACTACAGAGTCCCAAATAATTTCAATTTTTTTATTTTCCATCAATTTTTTTTGAAGCATTTTTTCAGCCCTTAAACTATCTCGCCTGTGAATTAATTTTACTTTGGATGCAAATTTTGTAAGAAAAATTGCTTCTTCAACAGCTGCATTTCCTCCACCAACTACTGCAACCTCTTTATTTTTAAAAAAGAAACCATCACATGTCGCACAAGCAGATACACCAAATCCTCTAAACTCTTGTTCAGATTTTAGATTTAACCATCTTGCTTGAGCACCTGTAGAAATTATTATACTATCAGCAGTATATTTTTGACCACTATCTCCAGTTGCCTCAAACGGAGAGGTTTTTAAATTAACATTACTTATGTGGTCCTCTATCATTTCTGTACCAACTGCTTTAGCTTGTTCTTTCATTTGATCCATCAACCACGGACCTTGAATAACTTCAGCAAATCCTGGAAAATTTTCAACATCAGTAGTTGTTGTTAATTGACCACCAGGTTCAGAACCATAAACTAAAATTGGATTTAACATCGCTCGAGCCGCATAAACTGCAGCTGTGTATCCGGCAGGACCAGATCCAATTATTAACACTTTTGTGTGTTTAGTTGGATTTTGACTCATATGAGAGCTATATAGTGATTAATGACTAAATTAAAAGGTATTTTATTAACTCAAGGTATGCACGGTATGATAAGCCAGGTAGAAGGTTTAGCTAAAGCTTTAGATTTGGATTTTACACACCATAAGGTTGAACTAAATAATTTTTGGAAAATTGTTCCTCCAAAATTAACTCCAGTATCACAAAACGTTTATAAAAAAATAAATGAGTCTGATTTTGATGTAATTATTTCATGTGGAAGAAAAAGTGTGATTCCCTCAATCCACTTAAAAAGTATTTCAAAAAAAAAAGTTTTAAATATTCATATTCAAGATCCAAAGGTTGATTTTAATCATTTTGATTTTATTGTTGCTCCCAAACATGATGGGATAAGTGGCACAAATGTAATTAAAACAAAAGGTGCAATTCATTATTTAACGGAAAATGAAATTGAAGAAAATAGAAGTTATTTAAATTCATATATCAAACAGGATAATAGAAAAGTTTGGTGTTTGATAATGGGTGGTCCTACAAAATATTATGACTACTCAACAAAAAATATGAAGCATATATTTTCAATTTTTTACAAACTATTGAAAAAACATGATTTTCAACTTGTGGTGATACCTTCAATGAGAACGCCATTAAATACTTTACATTACGCAAAAGAGTTTTTTGGAGAAAATCACACTGTGATTATGAATGTTGATAAAAAAGCTTATCTTTCAGCTTTAGGAATTTCGGAAAATATAGTTGTTACATGTGACTCTAGCTCAATGATATCTGAAGCTGCTCTGACTGGAAAACCAATTTATGTAGCTAATATTTTACCAAAAAGAAAAGACGTCAGATTTCAGAATTTTAGAAATTTGTTTAGAGAATTAAATATTACAAGAAACTTAGGTGAAGAAATTGAAAATTGGAACTATCAAAAATTAGATGAAACGAATAGAGTAGCGAAAATCATTAAAGAAAAAATTCAATCATAATGTCATTTTTAAATTCAATTAAAAATAATTCTAAACAACATCATTTTCCTTTTGATCATTGGGAGTATAGTGATGCTTTGTCAGAAGAGGCTATTGATGAAATAGTCAAAGCTGACATTCCTGATGTCAGTAAACATAATCTTAATTATGATGGAACAAGAGCAATAGATGGCGGAGCTGCAGAATTTAGAAAAGGTATAGCTTCAGGTGGACAAGCTATAAAGTTTAGATGTTTTATTAATAAAGAAAATTCATCACAATTTCCAAATTTAGTAAAATTTATTAATGAACTTCAATCCAAAGCAACTTACGAAGTAATTTCTAAAATGATAAATAAAGATCTATCAAATTCTTATGTTAGAGTTGAGGTTATTTGTGACAGAGAGGGTTTTTGGTTGAAACCTCATTGCGATATAAAAGAAAAACTTATGTCAGGTTTAATATTTGTTAACAAAACAAATGAATCTGAAGATTTAGGTACTGACTTTTATAATGAAAAATTAGAGAAGGTTAAGACACTTCCTTATAAACATAATTATGGTTATCTTTTTACCAGTGGACCAAATACCTGGCATGGTATGGAAAAGAAAAAAATTGTCAAAGAAAGACGATGTATTCAAGTAAATTATGTTACTTTTCCGACTGACTGGAAAGTAGATTAATGAAAGGTAAACTAAGCTTAGTTATTCCTATATTAAATGAAGAAAAAAACATAATTCCCTTAACTAAAAAAATTATTCAAAATTTAAAAAAAATAAAATATGAAATTATCTTCGTAGATGATA
The DNA here is from genome assembly GCA_902566705.1 of uncultured Pelagibacteraceae bacterium. Taxonomy (GTDB): domain Bacteria; phylum Pseudomonadota; class Alphaproteobacteria; order Pelagibacterales; family Pelagibacteraceae; genus Pelagibacter. The sequence goes on along the minus strand of CACFJT010000009.1, from coordinate 27,866 downwards.
GTTCAATTGATAATAGTCAGATAAAGTTAAAAGCACTTAAAAAAAAATATAAATTTTTCAGACCAATATTAAGAAATAAAAAAAAAGACCTTACTCAATCTTGCTTTGATGGTATCAGAAGATCTAAATTTGAAAATATTTTAGTTATGGATGGAGATTTACAGCATGATCCAAAATATATAAAAAAAATGTATAAAACTTATAAAAAATATGATCTCGATATAGTTATTGGATCAAGAAAACTTTTATCAGGAAAAAATCAAGGATTGTCAGAGTTAAGAAGATTTACTTCAATCATACTTATATATTTTTTTAGAATTTTTAAAATAAAAACAAATGATCCAATGAGTGGTTTTTTTATTTTTAAAAAAGAAATCTATTACAAAAATAAAAATTTTTTTTTTGGAAAAGGATTTAAAATCCTTGCCGATTTTTTGATCAATTCAAAGCAAATTCTAAAAACTAGAGACATAACTATAGATTTTAATAGACGTTATAATAGTGAAAGTAAAATGAGTTTAAGGGTTTTATTTATCTTGATACAATTTTATTTATTATCTTTATTAAAAAAATTTTTTAATTAAATGTAATTAATTTATATCCTGAAGCGAAGTAACCTCTAATTTTTTTGTTTTTAATGATCTGATTGCTTCCAAACAGGCTTGTGCAGTGGACATGTTAGTACAATAAGGAACTTTATTCTTTAATGTTGCTCTTCTTAAGGCTATTGCATCGCTTAATCTATGTTCACTATTTCCACCTCCAGTATTTATTACTAATGCAATTTTTTTGGAGTCTAAAACATCTACTATGTGAGGCGAACCAGTGCTTACTTTATTTATAATTTTGCATTTCATCCCATGTTTTCGAATGTATTCTGCAGTTCCTCTAGTTGCACATAATGTAAACTTAAGTTTAAGAAGTTCTTTTGCCAAATCAATTCCCTCATCTTTGTGACTATCTTTAAGAGATATAAATGCTAATCCTTGTTTTGGTAATGAGTTAGCTGCTGCAATTTGACTTTTAGCGAAAGCCATTCCAAAATTTTTATCAAATCCCATAACCTCTCCAGTTGATTTCATTTCAGGCCCTAATAACAAGTCACTGTTTGGAAATTTATTAAATGGGAATACAGCTTCTTTAACTGCGTACATTCCTCTCGATTTGTCCTTTAAATTAAATCTTGATAATTTTTCTCCAGCCATAACCCTTGATGCAATTTTAGCTAGAGGCAATCCTTTTGCTTTAGATACAAAAGGAACTGTCCGACTCGCTCTTGGATTAACTTCAATCACATAAATTTTATCTTTTTTTATTGCAAACTGTATGTTCATGAATCCTTTAACCTTTAAAGCTAAAGCAAGTTTTTTAGTTTGATTTTCTATTTCATTTAGAAGGTATGGTTTAATTGATACAGGGGGTAGGCTGCATGCTGAGTCTCCAGAATGAATTCCAGCTTCTTCAATATGCTGCATAATACCTGCAACGTGAACTTGTTGTCCGTCTGATATGGCATCCACATCTACTTCCATTGCATGATCGATAAATTTATCAATCAAAATTGGATTTTCTTCTGCAGCTTTAAAAGCTTCCTCAATAAATTTTTTAAGTTGATTTTTTTCATGAACAATTTCCATTGCTCTTCCACCCAGAACATATGAAGGTCTTACCATTAATGGTAACCCTATTTTATCTGCAATTTTTACTGCCTGATCAAATGTCTTTGCAATTCCACTTTCCGCCTGCTTAAGTTTTAATTTATTCAATAAACTTCTAAATCGATCTCTATCTTCTGCTAAATCGATTGATGTATATTGCGTTCCTAAAATTGGCAGCTTGTTTTCATGTAAAAATTTAGCAAGTTTAATTGGAGTTTGGCCACCAAACTGAGCTATCACGCCAACTAAGTTTCCATTTTCTTGTTCTTTTTTAATTATGTTAAAAACGTATTCTTCTTTTAAAGGCTCAAAATACAATCGATCACTCGTATCATAATCGGTGGAAACTGTTTCTGGGTTACAATTCACCATTATAGTTTCAAAACCTGCATCTTTTAATGAAAAACTTGCCTGACAACAGCAATAATCAAACTCAATTCCTTGACCAATTCTATTTGGTCCTCCTCCAAGAATAATTATTTTTTTTTTATTTGATGGATAAGCTTCACATTCTGAGTTAATTGAAAAATTTCTTTGGTAAGTTGAGTACATATAAGGTGTGAAAGATTTGAATTCAGCTGCACAAGTATCCACTTTTTTATAAACTGGTAGTATTTTAAGCGCTGATCTTTTTCTTCTAACAATTTCTTCAGACTTTTTAGTTAATTCTGAAAGTTTTTTGTCAGAAAACCCTATTGATTTTATTCTGTTAAATTCTGCAAAATCTCTTGGAAGTCCTTTATTTTTTATTTGTGTTTCACAATCAACTATCTCTTTAATTTGTTCTAAAAACCAAGGATCAATTTTGGATAAATTATATATTTTCTTTAAATTTATTTTTTTTCTAATTGCTTCTGCCACTAGTAATATCTTATTTGGAATAGTTTCTTTAAGATTCTTTTCAATTTGTTTTTTATTTAAATCAAAAATTCTATCTAAACCTGAAAAACCAGTTTCAAGAGACACTAGTGCTTTTTGTAGAGATTCCTTAAAGTTTCTTCCAATAGCCATTGCTTCACCTACAGATTTCATAGATGTTCCTAAAGTTGCAGGAGAGGTTGAAAATTTTTCAAATGTAAATCTAGGAATTTTAGTTACAACATAATCTATACTTGGTTCAAATGATGCAGGAGTAACTTTAGTTATTTCATTTTTTAATTCATCTAAGGTATAACCAACTGCTAATTTTGCAGCAATTTTTGCAATAGGAAATCCAGTTGCTTTTGATGCAAGTGCTGATGATCTTGATACACGTGGATTCATTTCAATGACAACCATTCGTCCATTTTTAGGATTGATAGCAAACTGAACATTTGATCCTCCAGTTTCAACTCCAATCTTTCTTAAACATGCAATAGATGCATTTCTCATTACCTGGTACTCTTTATCAGTAAGAGTGAGAGCGGGAGCAATTGTGGCTGAGTCACCTGTATGAATTCCCATCGGATCTATATTTTCAATAGAGCAAATAATAATACAGTTATCTTTCTTATCTCTTACCACCTCCATTTCAAATTCTTTCCAACCTTCCAAACATTCCTCAACAAGAACTTGGCTTACAGGAGACTCGTGCAACCCAGTTTTAACAATCTTAAAATAATCTTTTTTTGTTTTAGCTATTCCTCCGCCGAGTCCTCCAAGTGTAAATGCAGGTCTTATAATTGCAGGTAAACCAATTTTTTTTAATACTTTTGATGCTTGGTTGTTATTATTAACAATTTCAGATTTTGGTAAATCTAAACCTATATCAATCATATTTTTTCTAAATTTCTTTCTGTCTTCAGCGTTAGAAATTGCCTTTGAATTCGCTCCAATCAATTCTATTTTGTATTTTTTTAGAACTCCTTTTTTCTCAGCTTCCATTGCAAGATTGAGAGCAGTTTGACCCCCCATAGTTGGTAGAATTGCGTCTGGCTTTTCTTTTTTGAGAATTTTTTCTAGTACGCCTAGTGTAATTGGCTCAATGTAAGTTTTATCCGCAACATCTGGATCTGTCATAATGGTTGCAGGATTTGAGTTTATTAAAATTACTTTATAACCTTCATCTTTCAGAGCTTTACAAGCTTGTGTTCCTGAATAATCAAATTCACATGCTTGTCCTATAATTATTGGACCAGCTCCTACAACTAATATTTTTTTAATATCTTTTCTTTTTGGCATTTTTTTTCATGTTATTAATAAATTCTTGAAACAAATAAACACTATCTTGGGGTCCAGGATTAGACTCAGGATGATATTGAACTGAAAATATTGGTTTATTTTTAAGCTTTATTCCTTCAATAGTATTATCAAAAAGAGATTTATGAGTTACTAAAATTTTTTTTGGTAAAGTTTCTTCAACTACTACAAACCCATGATTTTGACTAGTAATTTCAACTTTGTCGTTTACTAAATTTTTAACAGGATGGTTTGCGCCTCTATGTCCTAACTTCATTTTTTTTGTTTTGCCACCTAAAGCTAATGCCAAAATCTGGTGACCTAAACAAATACCAAATATAGGTAAATTATTTTTAATTAGATCATTAATAATTTCTATAGCATATTTCCCTGTTGCAGCTGGATCACCAGGACCATTTGATAAGAATATTCCACTTGGTTTTAGAGCTAAAATTTTGTGGGCACTAGTTTTGCAGGATACAACTGTTACTTTACAGTTGAAGTCAGAAAAATATCTTAAGATGTTTTTTTTAATTCCATAATCAATTGCAACAACATGAAATGAGTTCCTGTTATTTTTTTTATATCCAACCTCTTTTTTCCATGTTTTAAGACCTTTCCAAATATAATTTTTCTGGGTTGAAACTACTTCTGCAAGATCAAGATTTTTTAATCCACTCCATTTTATTGTAGAGTTGGTCAATTTATTAATATTAAATTTTCCTTTTTTTGAATAACTAATAGTACCTTTGGGGGCGCCTTTGTCTCTTATAAAGCTTGTTAGGCTTCTGGTGTCTAAGCCAGTAATTCCAACAATTTTATTTTTCTTTAGCCAAGAGTCTAAATGTAGAAAAGATCTATAGTTTGAGGGTGAGGTTATTTCTGAGTTAATTATTAGTCCTTTTGCCCATATTTTATCAGACTCAAGATCCTCTTTATTAGTTCCAACATTTCCTATATGTGGAAAGGTAAAGTTGATAATTTGACCCGCATATGAAGGATCAGAAATAATTTCCTGGTATCCTGTTAATGATGTATTAAAGCAAACTTCGCCTGTAGCTTCTCCTTGGTAACCAATTCCAATTCCTTTGAATACCTTCTTATTTTCGAGAACTAAAACGCCTGTATTGATTTGAGATTTTATTTTTGAGTTAGTTTTTTTTGATTTTTTGTTCAATTACAACTCATGAGTTAAAGGTTAATACAATAATTGCTTTATTATCGCAACAGAGATGTAATATAAAATTGTAAAAAAACAAATTTTCTTTTGAAGAATTTTTTCTTTAAAGTAGATTAAAAGATTATGTCATTAAAACAGACCATTGAAAACGAATATAAAAATGCTCTAAAATCTAAAGATAAAAATAAAATATCAACCTATAGGTTAATATTATCTTCTATTAAGGATTTGGACATTGTTAACAGATCAGGCCCCAATAAAAAGGAAACTGATGATGAGGATATTAAAAAACTTTTGAAAAAAATGGTTAAGCAGCGGGCCGAATCAATTGATATTTACAAAAAAAATAGCAGAACAGATCTTTTAGAGGTTGAACAAAATGAATATGACATCCTAACAGGTTTCTTACCAAAGCAGCTTAGTGAAGAGGAAACTAAGAAAATTTGTGCAGATGTTATTTCGAAAATTGGAGCAAATTCATTAAAAGATATGGGAAAAGTTATGGGTGAACTCAAAAAAAACTCATGCAGACGAAATTGATTTTTCTAAAGCAGGATCAATGATTAAAGAATTGTTGAACAAATAATGAAATACCCAAAAGAGTACCTTGATGAAATTAAAAATAGGTTGAAAGTTTCAACAGTAGTATCCAAAACTGTTTCTTTAAAAAAAAGAGGTAAAGAATTTGTAGGTCTATCACCTTTCAAAAATGAAAAAACACCCTCGTTTACTGTAAATGATGAAAAAGAATTTTACCATTGTTTTGCAACTTCAGAACATGGCAATATTTTTGATTTTGTGATGAAAACTCAAAATTTAAAATTTGGAGAGGCAGTCAAATACTTAGCTCAATTTGCAGGGATGCAGCCATATATGTTTTCAAAACAAGATGAAGAAAAAGAGAAGAAATGGAATGAGTATAAATCTATTTTTAGTAATTATGTAGATTTTTATCACAATGAACTTTTAAAAAATGAAGATTGTTCGATTGCTAGAGAATATTTAAAAAATAGATCACTTAGTAAAGATGAAGTAAAAAGATTTAAAATAGGATATATAGAAAAAAATCCAAATTATTTTGAAAAATTAAAAAAAGAACATGGTGAACAAACTCTTTTAGAGACTGGTTTATTTTATTTTGATGAGAAAAAAAAAGTTTATATAGAAAGATTTAGAGGTAGATTAATATTTCCTATCAATAATATTTCAGGTCAACCAATTGCTTTAGGTGGAAGAATAATTGAAAATATAGATTATTTAGCTAAATATATAAATTCACCCGAAACAAATTTTTTTAAAAAGGGATCAAACTTATATAATTTAGATCTAGCAAGAAAGCTTTCTAATAAGATCGATCATATTTATCTGGTTGAAGGATACATGGATGTTGTTGGTCTAAGCAAAAATGGAATTGATAATGTTGTGGCAAATCTTGGGACCTCTTTGACTGACAAGCAGATTTTAACTTTAAATCAATTTTTTGATGACATCATAATATGCTTTGATGGTGACGAAAGTGGTTATAAAGCTGCTGTAAGAGCTGCTGAAAATTCAATAAAGGAACTGAAACCTGAAAAACAAATTTCATTTTTATTTTTACCAGACAAAGAAGATCCAGATAGCTATATAAATAAAATCGGTAAAGCTAATTTTATAGATTTTACAAAGCAGAGCAAATTATCCATTCATCAATTTATTTTTAGTCATTATAAAAAACAAACTAAAAATAATCCTTCATCGATGGCTACTTTTGAGAAAAAACTAAGAGGGATTGCAAATACAATAAAAGATGATTTTATAAAAAAATATGTTTTAGAATATTTTTTAGAAAAAATTGCTGAGTTAACACCACATTCCAATCAAAAGAATAAAATATTTTATTCAAAGAAAACAAAATCTTTAGAAAGTACTAAAAAATATTTTAAAGAAAGTCAGTCTTTGACTGGTGTTGAATTAAAAGAGTTTTCCATATTATATTTGGTTATAAATAAATTAGATTTGTTTCAAGCAAATATTCATTTGATTGAAAATATTAAATTATTTACTGAGTTAAATAAAAAAATATTTGAAATGATTGTTGAAAAATTAAAATCTGGTTCGCAAATTAAATTTCAAGATCTTAATTTGGATATTCAATTAATAGAAAAAATAAATAAATTTGCTCCAATCAAACACATTCTAAACAATCAATCTGATGATGATCAAAAAGTTATCGAATTATTAGAGGATATCTCAAGAGATTTGATGAATTATGATCTTGAGTTTAGAATCCAGGAATTAGAATCGAAGTTTTCTATTGATATGAGTGAGACCACATTTAATGAGCTAAAAGCGCTAAAAAAAAAGCAGAATCTCAACTAAACCGACTAAATTAGTAATGGATTTTTATATAATTGACATTATATAAGACTTCCAAACTCAAATTGCTGTGGAAAGAATTATTACAAAATCGTTTGCTAGATTAATGGGTCGAGGAACTCATAGGGGTTTCATTACTTATGAAGAGTTAAGTAAGTCTTTAGGAAAAAGAAATCTTTCAGATGAAAATTTAGCCCAGGCATTTATTCATATCTTGGACGAAAACATTTCTTTAGTAGAAAAGAAATCTGATTTTAAAATTCTTAGAAAAAAAGATAATTCAAACAAAGAAGAGGGTAAAACAATAGAAAAAAGTGATGACCCTATAAGAATGTACCTCAGAGAAATGGGAGGTGTTGAACTATTATCACGAGAAGGGGAAATAGCAATTGCAAAAAGAATTGAGGCTGGAAAAGATGTAATGTTAATTGCACTTTCACAAAGCCCTATAACTGCTCAACAATTTTTTGAATGGAATAATCAACTACAGAAAGATGAAATTTTAGTAAGAGAGATAATTGATATTGATACTAATTACATGGAAGATGAAACAACAGGACCAAGTGCAAAACAAAAAAATTCAGGGGAAGTTGATAAAGACGAAAATTCAAGTGATGAGGATGATGATTTTAATCCAACTCTTGCAGCAATGGAAACAGAAATAAAACCAAAAGTTTTAAAAACAGTAAATATTCTTACTAGGGAATACAATAAATTAATAAAATACCAAAATGAAAAGTTAAAATGTGTTCTTAACTCTCAAACTTTTTCTCCAGCAAAAGAGAGAGGGTATGAAAAAATAGTTAATGATATTCTAGAAAATATTAAGTCTTTACAATTATCACCCTCAGTTCTAGAGGAGCTTGTACAAAAACACTATGTAGAAAATAAAAAAATAATTTCCCTAGAAGGAAATCTTCTAAGGCTTGCAATGGATCAAAAAATACCACGAACTGAATTTATTAAATTTTATATTGGCAATGAGATTAATCCTAACCTAAAAAAATTTTTAGATACCAACAATCTTTGGAAGCAGTTTTTTAACAAAAATAAGGAAGAATTCAAAAATATTAGAGAGAGATTGATTGAAATTAGTTATAAATTAGGAATTTCAGTTACGGATTTTAAAAAATTAGTTAGTAGAATTCAAAAAGGTGAGAAAGAATCTAGAATAGCAAAAAAGGAGATGGTTGAAGCTAATTTAAGATTAGTAATATCTATTGCAAAAAAATATACAAATAGAGGTTTGCAATTCTTAGATTTAATTCAAGAGGGAAATATTGGTTTAATGAAAGCTGTTGATAAGTTTGAGTACAGAAGGGGGTATAAGTTTTCAACATACGCAACTTGGTGGATTAGACAAGCTATAACAAGATCAATCGCTGATCAGGCGAGAACCATAAGAATTCCCGTTCATATGATTGAAACTATAAATAAAATTGTTAGAACACAACGTTTAATATTAAGTGAATTTGGTAGAGAAGCTACACCAGAAGAATTAGCTCAAAAGCTTAGGATGCCCCTAGATAAAGTAAGAAAAGTTCTAAAGATTTCTAAGGAACCTGTTTCATTAGAGAAACCTGTTGGAGATGAGGAAGATAGTAGTTTGGGTGATTTTATTGAAGATACAAAAGCTTTAGCTCCATTAGAGCAGGCAATCAAATCAAATCTTGGTGAGGCAACTACAAAAATTTTGTCCACTCTTACACCAAGAGAGGAAAGAGTACTTAGGATGAGATTTGGAGTTGGAATGAATACAGACCATACACTTGAAGAAGTCGGTCTGCAATTTTCTGTGACTAGAGAAAGAATAAGACAAATCGAGGCTAAAGCTTTAAGAAAATTAAAGCATCCTAGTAGATCTAAGCAATTAAAAAGTTTTCTTGAAAGCTAATCTGGGGCCGTTAGCTCAATAGTAGAGTACTGCATTGACATTGCAGGGGTAGTTGGAGCGTAACCAACACGGCCCACCATTTTAAGTATCTTTAATTGATTACATAAAAAAAATGATATAATTATCTTATGTGTTTGGGCCTGTAGCTCAGTTGGTTAGAGCAGTACACTCATAATGTATTGGTCCCAGGTTCGAGTCCTGGCGGGCCCACCATTTAATAATTTATATAAATTATATTAATTTTCAGAAAACTTTTCTAAAGCTCTAAATAAACTATTTATATCACCATCATTTGAATTTAAAATTGATGCAAATTCTTCTTTTTGAGTTCTTGCTAAACTTAGGCCCTCAATAATTAAGTCTCTAATTAAAGGATTATCAGGATTTTTTGTGTAAACTCTCCAATCAATTTTTACCTCAGGTCTTTCAGATGTGCCAACCAATATACTATTAACAATAGTATAATTTTTATTTAAAACTTCTTTTGTTTGTACTTCTATTTTTGGATTAGTATACTCAGACAATCTGCTTGAAAAACTTTTTAAAAAATAAGCCTCAAATAATTCTGAATATTTTTGCATTTGTTCTTCGTTCAATCTTTTTCTTACGGATCCTATAGAGTAAAAGCCGACACCCTTTATATCTACAGTTTCTTTTGCAACTATTTTAAGTTCATTAATTTTTTGTTTCTTAGTTATATTTTTTGACAAAATTTGAGATGCTCTATTTACCGTAGATTGTACAAATACGTCTGGTTCCATAGAATAAACTTGACCATTTAAAAAACTCAAAAAAAATAAAATTATGATAATTTTTTTTGTTTTCATTTATTGTATTTTGAATTATTGATCTTCTATTTCTTCCCAGTCTTCTTCATTTTTGTAAAGAACTTCAATATTACCCCTTTGATTGTTCTTTATTTTGTTTTCTCGATCCTGAGTATACAAGCTTTTTACGGATGCATAGAAATCAATAGAATTTGCTTCTAAGTTCTCTATTGACTCAATATTGTTTGCTCGAAAATCTATTCCACTTAAAACCTTAGATGCTATAAAAATATTTTGATTTAAAAATTCGTTATTACCATGAGCTGAAGCGTTATACCAAGGGTCACCACCCAATACATTTATAAATGATCCGGCAGTATCCCTAACACTTGACGGACCTAATACCGGTAGAACAATATAGCAGCCTGGACCTATACCCCATGCTCCTAAAGTTTGACCATAATCTTCCATTTCATAATTTGGAAAACCCATCTTGTTTGCAACATCAATTGTACCCAAAATTCCCACTGTTGAATTTATAACTAATCTTCCAGTATTTATTATTGCCATTCTCACATCCCCTTGAAGTACATTGTTAGGAATAGTAATTAAATTAGATAAGTTTCTCACAGCATTTCTAGTTCCTTTTTGTAATGGATCTGGTAAATTTCTATAACCTTTAGCAAGTGGTTTTATAATTGCTTTGTCTAAACCTTGATTAAATGCAAATGTTGCTCTGTTTAACTTTTCAAAACAATCTCTAATTTCTTTAGTTTGATTTTTTTTTAATTCTAAATCACCACTAGAATCAGCATAAGCATTAAAAGATAATAAAAAAACTGATAAAATTGTAATTGTCAATTTTCTAAACATAATCAATTATATATTATATATGTAACAATTGTAAAATAACATTTAATCTTAAATGATGTCTATAAAGTGTTTATAAATGGTCAAAATTTATATTTAAACTCAGTATGTATACAACTTTAAAGTATTCACTTAATTTTAATCAAAAAAAAAGAAAACGGAATGAAATAAAATTTATAATTTTCCATTATACAGGTATGAAAAATGAAATTGATGCTATAAATCGATTGACAGGTTTAAAGTCAAAAGTAAGCAGTCATTATTTCATAAAAAAAAATGGGGAAATTTTAACCATGGTCCCTGATTTATATATAGCTTGGCATGCAGGAGTCTCAAATTGGAAAAAATATAAAAATTTAAATAAATATTCGATTGGAATTGAGATCAGTAATCCTGGACACGATTTTAAATATAAAAAATTTACTAAGAAGCAAATAAATTCTGTTTTAAAATTAAGCAATTTTTTGATTGAAAAGTATAAAATTAGACCAAAAAATATTTTAGGTCATTCTGATATTTCTCCAGACAGAAAAAAAGATCCTGGTGAAAAATTTCCTTGGGAATTTTTAGCTAAAAAGAAAATAAGTTATTGGCATAATTTAAGTCAAAGAATTCTTTTAAAAGAAAGAAATAAAAAAATAAATGAAACAGATATAAAAATTTTTATAAATAATTTGCATAAAATTGGATATTTAAAACATCCAATTAATAAGAGATCAAATAATATAAAATTAGTTATAAAAGCATTTCAGAGAAGATTTAGAAAAGAACTGATAAATGGTTTAATTGATAGTGAATGTGCACTAATTTGTAAAAATATTGTAAAAAAATTTAAATAATAATTATTGAAAATTAAAAAATTAAGTAGTAAATTAATTCTTGCCAGATAAACGACTTATCGCTTTAAATTTTTATTAAAGAGGAAAGTCCGGGCTCTACAAGGACACAGTGCCAGGTAATACCTGGCGGGGGAAACCCTAGGGATAGTGCCACAGAAAATAAACCGCCATAACATGGCAAGGGTGAAAAGGTGTGGTAAGAGCACACCGGTTCTATTGGTAACAATGAACGCTGGAAAACCCCACTGGGAGCAAGACTAAGTAGAGATGACATTGTTTAAAAACTAAAAGCCGTCCTTGGCTAGTCATCAGGGTTAGTTGCTTGAGCTTAAGAGTGATCTTAAGCCTAGACAAATGATAGGTTTAAATGACAGAACCCGGCTTATAGTTTATCTGGCACTTCAAATTAAAATATCACTATAAGTTTCTTTAATTGTTCTCGTTTAAAAATGCCAGTGTCTATTTTCTCTCTTAATAAAAGAATAAAAGTACTTAAATAATAGGTATTGACGTCTAGTTGTAAAACCCATAATATCCCATAAATTCCCAAATATGGGAATAAAGGAATTTATGTTTTATGTTTTTATCAACATACGAAAACAAATTAGACAAAAAAGGGAGAGTATCTGTGCCTGCTAGTTTTAGGTCACATTTATCCAATTTAGGTTACAATGGTGTTATATGTTATCCATCATTTAATAACTCATCTATAGAAGCATGTTCTCAAGATAGAATAGAAAAAATTTCTTCAGCAATTGACTCCTTAAATCCCTTTGAGGAAAAAAGAGATTATTTTGCAACTTCAATATTAGCAGAAAGTATAAATTTACAATTTGATAGTGAGGGCAGAATTTCACTTTCATCAAAATTATTAAAACATGCAAAAATAAAAAATAGCATGTTGTTTGTTGGTCAAGGCCAAACATTTCAAATATGGGAACCAACAGCATTTGAAAAATTTAAGATAACAGCGAGGAAAAAAGCAAATATTAATCGTGGTAATCTTAAATGGGAGCTTCAACAAAACAAACAATAGGGGAAAAAGATGACAATTAACTTTAAAGCACCAGAGATAAAAGAACTACAGCCACGACTTCTAGTTTTAGGTGTAGGTGGAGCAGGTGGAAATGCAATAAATGAAATGATTGAAAACAATATGCAAGGAGTAGAATTTATTGCAGTGAATACCGATGCCCAAGATTTGAAGCTCAGTAAAGCAAAAACAAGAATTCAAATTGGTTTAAATTTAACCAAAGGATTAGGAGCTGGTGCAAAATTAGATATTGGACAAGCTGCAGCAGATGAATCTTTAAATGAAATTGTAAATACACTTCAAGGTGCAAATATGGTTTTTATTGCAGCTGGTATGGGCGGTGGAACGGGCACTGGTGCTGCTCATGTTATTGCCAGAGCTGCTAAAGAATTAAATATCTTAACAGTAGGTGTTGTGACTCTTCCATTTTTATATGAAGGCCCTTCTAGGATGAGAAGAGCACAACAAGGTTTGGAAGAATTAAGAAAACATGTTGATACAATTATTGTTATTCCTAACCAAAACCTATTTAAAATAGCTAATGAACAGACTACTTTTGAAGAGTCATTTAATCTTTCAAATAATGTTTTAAGACATGGTGTTCAAAGTGTGACAGATTTGATGGTAAGACCTGGAATAATCAACTTAGATTTTGCAGATGTTGAAACTGTTATGGCAGCAATGGGCAAAGCTATGATGGGAACTGGGGAAGCTGAAGGTGAAGGTCGTGCAATGCAAGCTGCAGAGATGGCAATAAGCAACCCTTTAATTGACGACTACACTCTAAAAGGTGCCAAAGGATTATTAGTTAATATTACTGGAGGTAAAGATCTTAAACTCTTTGAGGTAGATGAAGTGGTGAACAAAATAAGATCTGAGGTAGACTCAGAGGCGGAGGTAATAATTGGAGCTATTACTGATACAGAGCTTGATGGAAAAATTAGAGTTTCAATTGTTGCAACATCATTGGACGGTCAGCAACCTGAATCAAAATCAGTAGTAAATATGGTTCATAGGATACATAATCGTAACCCTGGTTATTCTGATTTTTCAAATATTGGATCTTCTAAATCTTTCAATTTTTCAAGTTCAACAGCATCAAACCCAATTACGCATGGTGCTAATGCTTTAAAGCTTGAAAATGAGATTATTCAAGAACAACAAAATGAAAGCTCTCATAATCAAACGATGAAAGAAGAAGTTGTTCAAAATACTAGAATGGAAAGTGAGAGTATAGTTGAAGATAATTCAGTTAATGAAATGGAAAAATCGTTTGCACAAGAGGCTTTGGAAACTAATCATGAAGAAACCCAAGAGAATAATGTTGATGAAGAGGTTTCTAATGATCTTAAAGAATTCGGAGTTGATTCTGATGCGCCGGATTTATTCAGTTCAGAAATCGAAACCTCAAGTTCAGATGAACTTTTATCCTCTGAACACGAAGAGGAAGAGGATGATCTTGAGATACCAGCATTCTTAAGAAGACAAAAAAATTAATGGTCTTCCAAGAGATAAATGGACGCCACCATAGTACCGAAAATGCAAAAGCATTATCCGGTACTGCTAAAAGAAATTATTAGCGTTATTTCCCCTCAACATGGTGGCACATTTATCGATTGTACTTTCGGTCAAGGCGGTTATTCCAAAAAAATTTTAGATTTTGAAAATACAAAAGTCATAGCTCTAGATAGAGATTTAGAGAGTGAAAAAATTGCCAATCAATTAAAAGTAAATTTTGAAGATAGATTTATATTTAAAAATATTAAATTTAGTCAGTTAAGTAATTTAAAACTCAAAAATGAAAACATAAGAGGAGTAATTTTTGACCTTGGTTATTCCTACACTCAAATTAAAGACCCACAAAAAGGATTATCATTCGATAATACTGGTAAATTAAATATGCAACTAGGATTAAATAGTTATTCAGCAGAAGATGTAATCAATAAACTTGATGAAAAGGAATTAGAAAAAATTTTTAAATTTTTTGGAGATGAAAAAGAAGCTAAATCTATTACGCGAAATATCATAAAAGAAAGATCTAAAAATCAAATTGATACTAAATCTTTAGTTGAAATTATTGACAAATCAAAAAAAAGAAAAAATTTTAAAGTTCATAATGCGACTAAAGTTTTTCAGTCACTTAGAATATTTGTAAATAAAGAAATAAGTGAATTAATTTATGGGCTTATTAATGCCACTAAAGTTTTAAAAAAAGGAGGTGTTTTAGGTGTAGTTACATTTCATTCTTTAGAGGATAAAATAGTAAAATATTTTTTTAAAAGTCTTTCTGAAAATAAAAGTATTTCACGATATAGCCCTGTTGTAAAACAAGCAGATACATTATTTAATTTAATTCAAAAAAAACCAATAACTCCTTCAGAGGAAGAGTTAAAAGACAATCCTCCATCTAGATCTGCTAAATTTAGATATGTAATAAAAAAAACAGATTTTTATAATTTTGATACCGATATAGAGGAGCAATTCAGAAATTATATTGAAATTGAAAATTATGGAGACAAACTGTGAAAAAGTTTGTTTTAGCAGTAGTAGTTTTTTTTTTAGTCCTATCAACTGCAATAATAAAAAATACAACTAAACAAATTGAAGATGAAATATTTACCGCAAAAGAGAATATAAGAGTTTTAAAGACTGAATTTGAAAATGTATCCTTGGAGTATGATTATTTAAGTTCTGCAGAAAGATTGCTTGAATATCAATCTCAGTATTTTGAGGATGAATTAATCCAAAAAAATATAAAAGACATAAGAGTCTACAATATTTCAAATGATAAAAATAAAATCCAAAATTTTAAAATTATTAAAGAGTGATGACTGATAATAAATCAAAATTAACTATAGAGGACTATAAAAGTGATTTTACATTTAAGAAAAAAGAAAATGGATTAAATATTCAATTTAATCGTGTAGCTTTTATTTTCTTTGTTTTTTTTATTTTATATTTAATTTACTCAATACACCTAGTTCACTTAGGTTCACGAAAGAGTAAATTAGAAAAAATCAATAATCTTCCTGCATCTAAAAATCAGCTTTATCGTGCAGATATTATAGATATTAATGGAAATTATTTAGCTAAGACAGTTAAATCGATTGATATTGGTTTAAAAACTTCAGACATAATCAATGAAAAAAAATTACTTCTAAGTTTAAATATTATTTTTCCTGATAAAAACTTTGATGAAATTAAAAAAAAAATAAAAACTAAGAAATTTTTTTATTTAGAGAAGAAAATTTCAGAAGAAAATTATGAAAAAATAATGAAATTAGGGGACAAATCTTTAGTTCCAGAAGAAAGAGTTTTAAGAATTTATCCACAAAAAAATCTTTTTAGTCATGTTTTAGGTCAGATAGACGATGATAATAATGGTATTTCTGGATTAGAAAAATCTTTAAATGATGAACTTAGAAAGTCAAAAAAGTCAATTAAACTAACCTTAGATAAAGATATTCAATTTTTAATTAGAAAGGAATTAATTAAATATCAGGAAATTTTTAAAAGCAAAGGTAGTGCAGCCATTTTAATGGATGTTAATAATGGCAATATTTTATCATTAGTTTCTTTGCCAGATTTTAATCCAAATGAAAGACAAAGTATTACAGATGTGAATTATATTAATAGGGTAACTAAAGGAACATATGAACTTGGGTCTGTATTTAAAGCATTTACTTTTGCTAGCGCCTTAAATGAGAAGGTAATTAAACCAGAGACTGAATTTTTAGATTTACCTAAATCAATTAAATGTGACAAATACAGAATAGGTGAGTATGACAATGAAATACCATCAGATTTAACTGCAGAGCAAATTTTAGTTAGATCTGGAAATATAGGATCAGTAAAAATTGCCCAAAAAGTTGGCTCAGAAAAATTTAAATTATTTTTAGAAAAAGTTGGCGTGTTAAGTGATATTGATTTTGATATTGAAGAAGTTGCTCCTCAAAAAAATTATGATTTTGGAAAATGCAGATTAGCTACAGCTTCTTTTGGACATGGAATAGCAACTACAATTCTTCAATTAGCAAAAGGTTATTCTGTTTTATCAAATGGAGGGTATGAAATTAAGCCAACATTAATTTATAAAGAAAATAATTTTAATAAAAAAAATAAAAGAATATTAAACAAAGGTATTTCAGAACAAGTTGTTAGCGCTTTAAGAAAAATTGTAAATACTGAGGAAGGGACAGCTAAATTTGCAGATGTTCAAAATTATGAAATTGGTGGAAAAACAGGCACCGCTGATCAACCTAAAGGAGGAGCATATTCTGAGGCAAAAATAAATACTTTTGCCTCCATTTTTCCCACATCAAACCCACAATTTGTTTTTGTTGTAATGCTTGATACTCCAAAAAAATCTAAAGATTATTATTATAAGTATAGACATCGAAAAGGTGGGTGGAAGGGTACACTTTATAATACTGCTGGCTGGACTTCAGTAGAGGTAGCTGGAAAAGTCATAGATAAAATTGGGCCTATTTTAGCCACAAAATATATAGAGGTTAATTAATTATGCTTCTAGGAAACTACTTTCACAACATAAATAAAAATTATAAAAATATTTCTTTTTCGGGAATTTCATTTGACACGAAGAGTATTAAAAAAAATAATATTTTTTTTGCAATCAAAGGAAATAGTATTGATGGTAATAAATTTATTCCTAAAGCAATTAAAAAAGGATCTAAAATTATTGTAACCGAAAGAAAAACAAATCAATTCCAAAATGGAATTTTGTATATTCATACAAATAATGTAAGAAAATTATTAGCTGAAACTGCTTTTAAAATTTATAACAAAAAACCAAAAAATTTAATTGCAGTTACTGGTACAAACGGAAAATCTTCAGTTGCAGATTTTTATTATCAAATATTAAAATTAAATAATAAAAAAGGTGCTTCAATTGGTACATTAGGTGTTAAATCAAAAAGAATTAATTTGAATTTATCTAATACTACAATAGATCCAATTAAGTTGGCTAAAATATTAAGCAAGTTAAAAAATCAAAAAATAGAAAATGTAATTATGGAAGCCTCAAGTCATGGTTTAAAGCAAAATAGATTAGATGGTTTAAAGTTTAATTCAGGCATATTTACAAATTTATCCCAGGATCATCTTGATTATCATAAAAATTTAAAAAACTATTTAAATGCAAAACTTTATTTATTCGAAAACTTAATCTCAAAAAGAGGAAATGTGATTGTAGATCAATTAACACCTGAGTTTAAAAAAATAAAAAAAATTACAATTAATAAGAAATTAAAATTGCATACTCTCAACGATGAGAAAAATAATCTAGAACTCTTATCTCATTATTTTAAAGGAGAGGGTCAATTCCTTAGAATTAAATTCAATGGCTCAATAAGGGATATAAATTTAAATCTAATAGGAAAAGTACAATTTAAAAATGTTTTAATGGCAATAATTGCAGCAAAATATAGTGGTATTAGTCTAAATAAAATTTTAAATACAATTTCAAAATTAAAACCAGTCCCTGGAAGATTTGAAAAAATAGGAAAAATTAAAAATCAATCAAAAGCAATTCTAGATTATGCTCATACGCCTGATGCTTTAAAAACGTGTCTTTTAAATCTTAGAGAACAATTTCCTAATAAAGAAATCACAGTACTATTTGGTTGTGGCGGAAATAGAGATCAAAATAAAAGATCAAAAATGGGAAGAATAGCTAGTAATTTCGCAGATAGTATAATTCTTACAACTGATAACCCTAGATTTGAAAATCCTCAAAAAATAATTAGAGATATTAAAAAAGGGATCAAAAAAAAAAGAATTACAGAAATTTCTAATAGAGCAATAGCAATAAAACAAGCTATTCATAATTTGAATTCAGGTGATATTTTGTTAGTCGCTGGAAAAGGTCATGAGATAACGCAAGATATTGGAAATAAGAAAATTTTCTTTTCAGATAGAAAAGAAATTCTAAATGCAATTAAGAATAAAAATAATAATTTATCAAATAATTTAAAATTAAATGTGGTTAAAGAGGCAGTTAAAATTAAAAAATTATCTCCCTACACATCTATAAAAACAGCAAGAATTAATTCTCAAGAAGTTACCAGAAATGATATTTTTTTTGCTATTAAAGGAAAAAAAAATGATGGTAATAAATTTGTTGCACAATCATTCAATAGAAAAGCATCATTGGCTGTAGTAAACAGATTTCAAAATAACTTAAATAAAAGTCGTCAGATTAAAGTAAAAAATACTTTAAAATTCCTTACAGATATTTCAAAGACTTTTAGAAAAAGTATTGATACAAATATTATAGCTATTACAGGTAGCTGTGGCAAAACTACACTTAAAGAATTACTGGGCAATGTATTAAGTAAAATTTCGAAAATAAGTATTTCTCCAAAATCTTATAACAATAAATTCGGGGTTCCTTTGAGTCTTTTTAATTTAAAACAAAATGATGAATTTGGAATTTTAGAAGTTGGAATGGATAAAAAAGGTGAAATTGATTATTTATCAAAAATTATAGAACCAGATGTTGGAGTTATAACAAATATAAATTATGCACACGCTAAAAATTTTAAAAATATCAAACAAATTGCTTTGGCAAAATCTGAAATTATTAACAACATAAAAACTCGTGGTTATCTTGTATTAAATGCAGATGATAGTTTTTTTCAATTACATAAAAAAATTGCCAAAGAAAAGAAAATTAAAGTAGTTTCTTTTGGTATTAAAAATCAGAAAGCAGATATTAAATTAATTAATATAAAGACCTTTAGAAAAAAATTTAAAATTAATATTCAGTTAAATAATAAAAAAAAGTATTTCACATTATCTAACGATTTTCAAAACAATATATATAATACACTCTCTGCTTTAGCAGTTATAAGTATTTATAAAAATATATTTAAACTCAATCAAAATATTTTTCTCAATTTCAAAATTCCAGGGGGAAGAGGGGACCATTCTGTAGTAAAAATTGATAATAAAAAAATTAATTTAATTGATCAAAGCTATAATTCAAATCCTCTATCATTAAAATCAGCAATAAAAAACTTTGACAAAATAGACTCCAAAAAATCAAATAAATATTTATTAATTGGTGATATGTTAGAGCTCGGCAGGCATTCTAAAAAACTTCATCAATCTATAGCCCCAATAATTAATCAAAGCAAGATACACAAGGTATTTGTCAAAGGTAAAATGGCATCTATAATATTTGCAGGTATTTCAAAAGCCAAAAAAGGTAGGATTTTATTAAACAAATCTCAAATTATTGAATTCATTAGAAATGATTTAAATAACAATGATTATTTAATGATTAAAGCCTCACTTAGGACAGGATTCAACGACATAGTAAAAGATCTGAAAGGATTGCATTAAATGCTTTATCAATTTTTATTGAATTTTGTTGATACCTTTAGTTTTTTAAATGTATTTAAATATTTAACTTTCAGAACAGGTTTATCCTTTTTTACCTCATTAGTTATTGTGCTGATTATTGGAGGTCCTTTTATTAAATTTTTTTCAAAACAAAAAATTTTAAATCCAATCCGGGACGATGGACCTGAAGATCATATAGTTAAGAAAATTGGTACACCAACAATGGGAGGTTTAATAATTTTATTTGGCTTATTGGTATCAGTAATATTTTGGGCAGATTTATCAAATATTAATATTTTATTTTGTATCTACATAGCAATTACTTTTGGTTTATTGGGAGCATATGATGACTTTAAGAAAATTAAATATAGCAACTCATCAGGAATTTCTTCAAAGTTTAAAATAACTTCACAAATAATTTTAGCAATTATTGGTGTAAGTTTTTTTGTTTATTTAAACGATTATCAAGATTTAAATAATTTATACTTTCCATTCTTTAAAAATTTGATCTTAAATCTTGGATGGTTTTTTGTACCATTTGCAATATTTGTAATCATTGGTTCATCAAATGCTGTTAACCTTACGGATGGATTAGATGGTCTGGCAACAGTGCCTGTAATATTAGTTGCAGCATGTTTTGCTTTTATAAGTTATGTTACTGGAAACATAGTATTTTCAAATTATTTACAAATACCCTACATAGAAGGAACTGGTGAAGTATCAATTTTTTGTGGAGCAATTATTGGCTCTTGTTTAGGTTTCTTATGGTTTAATGCACCACCTGCTAAAATTTTTATGGGTGACACAGGCTCATTATCTCTTGGAGGATCTTTAGGCGCAGTAGGAATTATTACAAAGCATGAAATTGTTTTAGCTATTACTGGTGGTCTTTTTGTACTAGAGGCAGTTTCAGTTATGGTTCAAGTAATTTCGTTTAAACTTACAGGTAAAAGAATTTTTAAAATGGCACCTATTCATCATCATTTTGAGAAAAAAGGATGGCCAGAGTCTACAGTTGTGATTAGGTTTTGGATTATCTCTATCATTTTAGCAATGATTGGTTTAGCTACCTTAAAATTAAGATAATGAAAATAATTAATAATATTTTTTTAAGAAAAAAAATATTAATTTATGGTTTAGGAAAGAGCGGTATTTCATCTTATAAGTTTTTAAAAAACAAGTCAGATGTATATTTGTTTGATGACAATCAAAAAATTAAATTAAAACTAAAAAAAAAAATCATTAGTTTCAAACAAATTCAAAAAATAAATTTTGATAGAATTATTATTAGTCCGGGAATTGATATTTCAAATTGTAAATTATCAAAATTTTTAAAGAAAAATTTTAAAAAAATTCATACTGATCTTGATATATTGTTTTCATTTTATAAAAATGAAAGTATTACGATTACAGGAACTAACGGTAAATCTACAACTGCAAAAATTCTACATAATGTTTTAATCGATCAAAAAAGAGATTCAAGACTTATTGGAAATATTGGTAATCCAGCATTATCAGAAAAAAATATTACAAAAAAAACAATCTTTGTAATTGAAGCTTCTTCTTATCAGCTAGATTACAGTAGCGTATTTAGATCAAAATATGCATTAATTTTAAACATAACTGCAGACCACATTGAGAGACATAAAAGTTTAAAGAATTATGTAAATGCAAAATTTAAATTATTAAAATCTCAAACAAGAGGATCTTTTGCATATGTAAAAAAAGAGGATGAACTGATAACTAAAAAATTAAATAAAAATAAATATATTTCAAAAATCTATAGAGTGCAGACCTCAAGTGTAAATAAAAAGTTTTATAAAATTACTAATAAATATTTCTTATCTGATGGTAATAAAGAAAATTTATCATTTATATTAAAAATTGCTCCAAGATTAAAACTTAATAATAATAAGTTAATTAAAACCATTAATAAATTTAAAGGTCTAGATTTCAGACAACAAATTATATTTGATAAAAAAAATCTCACAATAATTAACGACTCAAAATCTACAAGCCTTGCTTCTTCTGAGAATGTGTTAAAAAATTTAAATGAAGCATATTGGATTTTAGGAGGAATTCCCAAAAAAGGAGATAAATTTAAAGTATCGAAAATAAAGTGCAAAAATATTAAACCCTTTATTTTTGGATCACATCATAAAAAATTTATAAAAATTTTAAAAAATAGATTTAAAACTAAAAATTTTAAAAATTTAAAAGAAACTCTTAAAGCTATTTTTTCAGAAATTAATATTCAAAAACATAAAAAAAATATTATTTTTTTCAGTCCAGCTGGAGCTTCATTTGATACTTTTAAAAATTTTGAAGATAGAGGACATTATTTTAATCAAATAATTAAAAAGTATATAAATGCAAAGCGATAGTATTGTTTACAAATTTTATTATCAATGGTGGAAAAACATAGATAAATCTATTTTTTTACTAATAAGTTTATTATTTATTATTGGATTATTTTTTTCTTTAGTTTCAACTTCTCTAATAGCCTCTGATAAGTTAGATACCAACAGTTATTTCTTCTTTTTTAAACATTTGATTTATGTGTTAATCGGTATATCTCTTATTTTTATATTTTCCTCTTTAAATTCAGATCAATTATATAAATACTCTATTTTTCTTTTTTTCATTTCACTTATTTCTTTATTTTTAGTGCCATTTGTCGGTGTTGAAGTTAAAGGGTCTAAAAGATGGATAGACTTATTTTTTTTACCAAGATTTCAACCCATAGAGGTTCTAAAACCATTTTTAGTAATAATTTTAGCAACTATTTTATGTGATATTAGATCAAATATTTTATTTAAGTATTTGATATCCATTATTTTAATATCCATCATTTCTTTACTTTTAATAGCTCAACCAGATATTGGCCAAACTTTATTAGTAGTATTTTCTTGGGCAGTTCTAATCTTTACATCAGGAATTAATATATACATTCTTTTGGCGATAATTTTTATTGGCGCATTTTTGATCGCTTATCTAATTATTTTTGTACCTAGGTTTGATTATATCCAAGGACGAATATTTTCTTTTTTTAACAGAGAAACAGGTACTCATAATTTCCAATCCGATAAAGCATTAGAGTCAATTACAAGTGGAGGATTTTTTGGAAAAGGAATAGGTGAGGGGGTTTTGAAAAATAGAGTTCCAGAAGCCCACACTGATTACATTATTTCGGTAATTTCTGAAGAGTTTGGTGTTGTTGCCATAATGTTAATATTATTATTGTTTTTGATCTTAATCTATATGGTTTTTAAAAAAATAAGTTTTGAGACAAATGATAAAGCCAAACTTATTTTAATTGGATCTATTAGTTTAATATTAATGCAGGCTACTATTCATATTGGGGTTAATATAAGATTATTTCCAACCACTGGAATGACATTGCCTTTTTTAAGTTATGGTGGTTCATCTATAATAAGTACATCTATATTAGCTGGGATAATTTTAAATTTAACAAAAAGAAAAATAACTTAAAAAATGATAAAAAAGATTTTAATTTCCACAGGTGGATCTGGAGGTCATGTGATACCTGCAATTACAATTTACAATCATTTAAAGAATACTCATGAAGTTTTAATTTCTACTGACATAAGAGGTCTTGCATATTTAGATAAGGATTATAAAGCATTAGTAATTAATACCCCAAAATTAAATAATTATTTCTTACTTCCTTTTTCATTTTTAAAAATATTATTTCTTACTATAAAATCTTTTTTTTCTTTTAAAAAAAAATAATATTTCAATTTTAATTTCTACTGGTGGTTATATGTCTTTACCAATATGTTTAGCAGCAAAAATATTAGGCATTAATATTTTTTTAATTGAACCAAATATGGTTCTTGGAAGAGCAAATAAATTTTTTTTAAACTTTTCAAGAAAACTAATATGTTATTCAAAGAATTTAATTAATTTACCATTTGGAATTAATCACAAATTAACTACAATTGAACCTTTAATAAGGAAAGAATATTATGAAACCAGTGCATATCAAAAAAATGATAATTTATTCACAATTATAATAATAGGGGGTAGTCAAGGTGCAAAAATCTTCGATCAGCTTTTAGGTAAAGCTTTTGTAAGTATAGCAAAACAAGTTTCTATAAAAATTATTCATCAAACAAGTGTGAAAAATATTGATTTTTTAAAAAATTTTTATTCTCAAAATAATATTGAAAGTAGTGTCTTCAGTTTTGATCACAATCTTAATGAAGTTTTAAAACAGGGCGATTTATGTATAACAAGAGCAGGTGCCTCAAGTTTAGCTGAACTATCTATACTGAATATTCCATTTGTAGCAATACCACTTCCGTCATCAAAAGATAATCATCAGTATGAAAATGCTAAATACTATAAGGAACAGGATTGTTGTTGGATAATTGATCAAAAAAATTTTGATGATCAAAAATTTGAGAAATTCTTACTAGAATTGATAAATAAAAGTCAAGATTACATGACAAAAAAAAATAATTTACAGAAATTAAATTATCAAAATACATGGAATAATGTTAATCAAAAAATATTAAAAATTATTAATGAAAATTAAATTAGCAAAAACAGAACTGATACATTTTGTTGGAATAGGTGGAATAGGTATGAGTGGTTTAGCACTAATAATGAAAGGCAAAGGTTTTAAAGTTCAAGGGAGCGATATAGCAAATAATAAAAATATTGAAAGGTTAAGAAAAGAAAAAATAAAAGTTTTCATTGGACATAAGAAACAAAATATACAAAAGGCGACCATCCTAGTTATATCTTCAGCTATTAAAAAAAATAATCCTGAGCTTGCCGCAGCTAAAAAAAAACTATTGCCCATTTATAAAAGAGGAGAAATGCTTGCGAATATTGTTTCTTTAACAAAAAATATTGTGGTAGTTGGATCACACGGTAAAACCACAACAACATCTTTGATAGCATCTATATTTCAAGAAACGAAAATTGATCCTACAATAATCAATGGTGGAGTAATTAATTCAATCAATAATTCTGCAAAGCTTGGGAAAAGTGATTGGTCTATATTAGAGGCAGACGAGTCAGATGGAAGTTTTATTTTTATACCACCAACATATTCAATCATCACTAATATAGATCGAGAGCATATGGATTATTACGGCACTATGGATAAATTAAATAAATATTTTGAAAATTTTGTAAATAAGGTTCCTTCATTTGGAAAATCATTTATTTGTTTAGACGACAAAAATAATAAAAACTTAATTAAAAATATAAAAAATAAAAACTTCTATACATATGGACTGGACGCCAAATCAAATTTTTGTATTAAAAATATAAAACAATTTAAAGAGTATTCTGAGTTTGACTTAAATATAAAATTACCTAATAAAAAAAATCAATTAATTAAAAAATTTAAAATTCCTTTATTAGGAACACATAATATTAAAAATTCTGTAGCTGCAGCAGCATTAGCATTAATAGTGGGCCTACCAATAAATAATATAAAAAAAGGACTTAAAAATTTTAAGGGAGTTCAAAGAAGATTTAATAAAATTTTCAATTTTAATAATGTAGATTTTTATGATGATTATGCCCACCATCCTACGGAAATCAAAGAAGTACTTGATGGTGTAAAAAAAGTTTATAAAGATTATGAAAAAATATGTATTTTCCAACCTCATAGAATATCAAGATTAAAAGATTTAAAAAAAGAATTTACTTTAGCTTTTAAAAATGCAGATAAATTAATTTTGTTTCCAATTTATACTGCTGGAGAAAAATTAAAGCTTGGATTTAGTTACATAAATTTCGCTAGAGAGATTATTAAAAACTCAAGAATCCAACTATTTTTAGTAGATGATAAACTACAATTAGCAAAATTTATTAAAGCAAACATATACGGAAAAAAAATAGTTATAGGAATGGGTGCAGGGACTATTTCAAGTTGGATGCGAGAATTACCTAAATTATTATTATGAAAATTGATTTTAAAGAGTTGATTCCTGAATTTAGTAATAATTTAAAATTAGATTATGATCTAAAAAAAAAAAATTGGTTTAACATAGGAGGCAAAACTAAAGCTTTTTATAAGGCAGGTGAATTAAAAGAATTAATTAAGTTTCTCAAAAAAATTCAAGATAAAGAAAAAATATTTATATTAGGAGCTGGTTCTAATACACTTATATCTGATAATAAATTTGATGGAGTTGTAATAAAACTTACTCAAAATTTTAATAATATTTCTTTGCATTCTGAAGAAATCATAGTCGCTGGCAGTGCTGTTACAGATAAATCCTTATCCGAATTTGCAATGGAAAGTGGTTTGGGTGGTTTTGAGTTTCTCTCTTGTATACCTGGAACAATAGGAGGTGGTATTAAAATGAACGCGGGTTGTTTTCAAAGGGAGTTTAAAGATATTCTTATTTCTATTCAAGCAGTAAATAAATTAGGTCAAGTAATTACTATACCTGCAAAAGATATTAATTTTAAATATAGAGATAGCGGATTATCTGAAGATCTTATTTTTTTAAGTGCATCATTTAAGGGTTTTAAGAAAGATAAGAGTATAATAGAGAATGAAATAAGGCTACTTAAAGAAAAAAAAGAGCAAGCTCAACCAACAAAAATTAGAACTAGTGGTAGCACATTTAAAAATCCCATTGATCAATCTGATAAAAAAGTTTGGCAATTAATCAAAGAGTCTGTGCCTTTAGAAAAATCATTTGGAGATGCATCAATTTCTCAAAAACACTGTAATTTTTTTGTAAATAAAGGTAATGCTAAGTTTGAAGATATGAAAAAATTGATAAATTTTGTTTCTGAAAGTGTATTTAAGAAAACAGGAATTAAACTAGAAACTGAAATTAAAATATTAGAATAAATTGAAAAAAAAAATATTAATAATATCAGGTGGAATATCGAAAGAGAGACTAATTAGTCTTGATACAGGGCAACAGGTTGCTAATGAGCTTAAAAACAATGGTTATAGAGTTAAAATCACTGAACCAGATAATAATTTAGAAAAAAATATTAAATTTTTTAAACCAAATGTAATTTTTAATGCATTGCATGGCCAATTTGGTGAAGATGGTTATATTCAAACTATTCTAGAGAGGTTTAAAATTCCCTATACACATTCAGGTGTAATGGCATCGTCTATTGCAATGGATAAAGAAATTTCAAAAAAAATATTTATTAAAAATAAAATAAATACACCAAAATTTTTTACTTATTCTTACGATTTAAAAAATGAAGATTTAGTAAAAAAAATAAAAAAAAAATTAAGATTTCCAGTAGTAGCGAAGCCTTTAAATGAGGGTTCTAGTGTTAATGTATATATTTGTAATGAAAAAAATATAATTAGAATTCTTAACTCAATAAAACAATATAAAAAGGTTATTATTGAAGAATTTATTGGTGGAAGAGAAATACAAGTTGCAATAATGGGAAATAAAAAACTAGGAGCAATAGAACTAAAACCAAAAAGAAAATTTTACGATTACCAGGCCAAATACAATACTAAAGCTAAAACTCAACACATAATCCCCGTTAACATACCTAAAAAAAAAATTAATGAGGTGATGGATATAGCTCTAAAAGTACATAAAATAATTGGTTGCAGGGGTGTTACTCGCTCAGATTTTAAGTTTTATAATGGGAAATTTTATTTATTAGAAATTAATACGCAACCTGGAATGACAAAATTATCTCTTGTGCCTGAAATTGCTGCTCATAAAAATATAAGCTTCATTAAATTAATTGAATGGATATTGATT
>CACFJT010000008.1 GCA_902566705.1 uncultured Pelagibacteraceae bacterium | reverse complement strand
TTAAAATTTTGGTCTTTTTTTGCTGCAACACATTCTTTAATTTTTTTAATCATATCATCAGTTGAAATAAGCTCCTTGTTATCAAGATGCCCACATCTTTTTCTCTCAATCTGATCTTCTAAATGAACACCTGTTATTCCAAATTCTTCAAATGTTTCTATAGTTTCTTTACAGGATTTAAATCCTGTATCTATATCCACTATTGTTGGAAGATTTGTAACTCTTGAAATTAAATATGATCTAGTACTTACATCTTGTAGTGTTGTTAAACCAATGTCAGGAAATCCAAGATCATTAGCCATTACTCCACCAGAAACATAAACTCCATCATATCCAATTTCCTCTATTAACTTTGCTGTGAGTGGATTATAGGCACCTGGGATTCTTAAAATTTTATTCGATTTTAATTTTTGATCGAAATCTAATCTTTTTTTACTAGGTTCTTTTTCTACAAAATGCATTAAAAGACTCCTTTTTTGTTATTTCGATTTAATTTATTTCGTTTTACCTCAATGTTCAATTTATGAAGATGGCCAGATTTTAATTTTTTTAGATTTTGTACTGTTTTTATAAAACGATTACTTTCTTTCTTATCTAAAATACCATTAGTTAAATTTAAAAATTTATTAATATAATTTTCTCTCTTAAATGGTCTATTTCCATAAGGATGAGCATCTGCTCTATCAAGCTTTTCTGATATTTTTTTTCCATTCTTTAAAATTACGACGACTTTAGCACCAAATGATTTATTTTTTGGATTTGGATCATGATATTTTCTTGTCCATTTTTTATCTTCAAAGGTTTTTATTGATCTCCAAATTTTAATTGTACTTTTTCTGTTTGCTCTTGATTTACTATAAGATTTTACATGGTGCCAATCTCCATCTTCTAAAGCCACTGCAAAAATATACATTATAGAATGGTCAAGCGTTTCTCTGCTAGCGTTAGGATCCATTTTTTGTGGATCATTAGCACCTGTCCCGATAACATAATGTGTATGATGACTGGTAAAAATATTGATTTTTTTTATTTGATTTAAATTAGGAATTTTTGTTTTCAGCTTCTTTGCCAAATCTATCAACGCCTGAGATTGATATTCAGCAGAATATTCTTTTGTATAAGTCTCTAGAATAGCTTTTTTCACCTCCCCTTTTTTTGGTAAAGGGACTCTGTAGTTTGCTTTTTTACCGTCTAATATTCTTGCTATTACACTATCTTCACCTTCATAAATTGGACTAGGAGCACCTTCACCTCTCATAGCCCTATCTACAGCTTCAATCGCAAGCTTACTAGCATGTGCAGGTGCATAAGCTTTCCAACTTGAAATTTCTCCTTTTCTAGATTGTCTTGTAGATATAGTTGTATGCAATGCTTGTTGAATAGCCTGATAAATTGTTTCAGTATTTAATTTTAACATTGCACCCAAACCAGCAGCTACACTTGGCCCTAAATGAGCAATGTGATCTACTTTATGTTTGTGTAAACAAATACCTTTAACCAAATTAACTTGTACCTCGTAAGCGGTAATTATACCTCTTAAAAGATCTAAACCACTTTTTTTTGTTTGTTGTGCAACACTTATAAGTGGAGGTATATTATCACCCGGATGGCTATAGTCAGCCGCTAAAAATGTGTCATGAAAATCTAATTCTCTAACAGCAGTTCCGTTGGACCATGCAGCCCATTCACAATCAAATTTTAATTTTGAATTAATTCCAAATAAAGTAGCACCATTTTTTCTAGAATGTTTTAAAGCCATTTCTCTAGATGAGATTACTGGCTTTCTGTTTAATGAAGCAATGGCAACGGATGCATTATCAATAATTCTGTTAATAACCATTTCAATTGCGTCTTTATTTAATTTAGCATTGTCACTAGCTATTTCTGCAATTTTCCATGCAAGTTGTTTCTTCTTAGGAAGATGAATCTTTGATGGGTATACTTTAACTGTATGCAATAACAAAATAACTCCAGTGTTAAATTTTGTTTTAATAGTTAAAATAAATTAATCAATATTAAAGATACTTAGATATGATTTTTTCTATACCCACAAAGTCTTTAACTAAGTGATTATGATGAATTTCATCAATTTTTTTTTCCGTATATCCATCTTCTAACAAAATCATCGGGATTTCTGCACCTTTAGCTGCATTAGCATCTGACTCGCTATCACCAATCATAATGGATTTATTTTTATCACCATTTAAAATTTCAATAACTGAGGTAATGTGTCTTGGATCAGGTTTGCAATAACTAAATGTGTTGTAACCAGCAACATATTCAAAGTAATTATATATTCCAATTTTTTTTAAAAGATCAACTGCAAGATGTTCGGTTTTATTTGTACAGACAGCCATTGATATATTTTCTTTTTTACACCAATTTAAAAAATCCTTTACACCTTTAATTAGTGTACTTTCGTTTAAAATATTCTTTCCATAATACGAAATAAATTCATCTGTCATTTCATTTCTTATTTTTTCATCAATAGAAGTAAGCTCTTTTTTAGCCTGGCTCCAAATAGATCTACCAATCATAACACCTGCTCCTTGTCCAACAGTGTTTTTCAAATCATTAAGAGACTTAGTTGGATATCCAAATTTCTTCATTACATGATTGTGAGCAAGCATTAAATCTGGAGCAGTATCTACCAAGGTACCGTCTAAGTCGAATAAAACTGTAAATTTCTGTTTCATTTAAAAGTATTTTAAAGAAATAAATTGTGAATTAATCAATTTATATACTTAATGTAAATCAATTCTAAATGGAAGTTTTAAATCAAAAAAAACTAAGAGAGAAATTTATAAAATCAGGTGTAAAGATGTTGGGTCCTGAAACTATTTTTTTTTCAAAAGATACTAAGATTGGAAAAAACGTAACTATAGAACCTTATGTTGTTATTGGTTCTAAGGTCAAAATTGGGAATAATGTAATTATAAAATCTTTTTCACATTTAGAATCTTGTAAAGTTGAGAATAAAGTTGAAATAGGTCCGTATGCTAGAATAAGACCTGGTACAATTTTAAGAGATGGAACTAAAGTAGGTAATTTTGTTGAGATAAAAAAAAGCAGTGTAGGAAATAAGTCAAAAATAAATCATCTATCTTATATTGGAGATACTCAAATTGGAAATTCAGTAAATATTGGTGCAGGCACAATTACTTGCAATTATGATGGAGTTAATAAAAATAAAACAAAAATTAAGGATAAAGTATTTATAGGTTCAAATTCTTCGTTGATCGCTCCAATAACTATAAACGAAGGTAGTATTGTTGGAGCTGGATCAGCAATAACAAAAAACGTTAAAAAAAAATCTTTAGTATTAACAAGATCGCCACAATTAGAAATTAAAAATTATAGACGAAAGAAAAAATAGAAAATGTGTGGAATAATAGGAATATCAAGTAACAAACCTGTATCATCTAATATAATTAACTCTTTAAAAAAATTAGAGTATAGAGGTTATGACTCAGCTGGTTTAGCTACACTTTCAAATGGTAAAATTAACGAAGTAAAATTGCAGGGCAGAGTAGATAATTTAGAAAATAATTTTGATTTAAAAAATTTTAAAGGAAATATTGGAATTGGACATGTTAGATGGGCTACTCACGGAATTCCTAACAGCGTAAATGCTCATCCACACTCATCTCACAATGTTTCAGTTGTTCATAATGGAATTATTGAAAACTCAACAATATTAAAAAAATATTTAATTAATAAAGGCCACAATTTTAAATCTCAAACAGACTCAGAAGTAATTGTTCATTTGATAACGGAAAATTTGAAAACTACAGAGCTTGAGGAAGCTATAACAAAAACTTTAAAACAACTTCATGGTAGTTTTGCTCTTGGAGTTGTTTTTAAAGATCTACCAGATTTAATTGTTGGAGCAAGAAGAGGATCCCCTCTGGCTGTTGGTTATGGCCCAAATGAAAATTATCTTGGATCCGATTCTTACGCTTTAAAATCAATGACTAATAAAATCACCTATCTTGATGACGGTGAATTTTGTATTGTCAAAAAAGACCAAATTCTTTTTTTTAATGAAAAAGGGAAAAAAGTTAATAAAAAAATTCTAGAATTGTCATCAGATGAAGCAAGTTATGACAAAGGTGAATATAAACATTTTATGGCTAAAGAAATTGAAGAGCAACCAAAAACAATTAAAACTGGAATAAAAGAATATGTAGACAATGTTAATAAAGAAATAAATATATTTAATTTTCCTTGGAAAATTGAAGAAATTAATTCAATAACTTTAATTGGTTGTGGTACAGCATATCATTCTTGTTTAATGGCCAAATATTGGTTCGAAGAACTTACAACTCTTGATGTAAATATAGATATAGCGTCAGAGTTTAGATATAGAAAAAATAGGTTTAAAAAAGATAGTTTTTATATTTTTGTTTCACAATCAGGTGAAACTGCTGATACTTATGCAGCTTTAGATCTTTGTAACAAAAATAACATGAAAACATGTGCTGTTGTTAATGTGATTGAAAGCTCAATTGCAAGAAATTCTAATTTCGTTTTACCTATTCATTGTGGTCCTGAAATTGGAGTTGCATCAACGAAAGCATTTTTAGGTCAAATACTTGTTTTATATATATTAGCACTTAAGCTTGGATCATTGAGAAATGAAATTGATAAAAAAGTTTATCAAAGAAAGATTAAAGACTTAAAAAACCTGCCTAGCTTAATAGAAAAAACTTTATTACATGACAACGACATCCAAGCAATATCATCGACTTTTAATGAAGCCAAGGGTTCAATGTTTTTAGGTAGAGGTTTTTCTTATCCCATAGCTTTAGAGGGTGCTTTAAAATTAAAAGAACTTTCTTATGTTCATGCAGAGGGATATCCAGCTGGTGAAATGAAACATGGACCATTAGCTTTAATTGAAGAGGGTATGCCAGTAGTAGTTTTGGCTCCAAGAGATAATTATTATAAAAAAACTATTTCTAACATGCAGGAAGTCATAGCCAGAGGTGCAAAGGTATTATTAATAACAAATAAGAGTAAAGATGAAGTTGTGTCAGAAAATATTTGGGAAACGATCGAAGTAGAAAATACTAACGATGACCTACTTCCATTTCTTTTAACAATACCTCTTCAAAAATTAGCTTATTATTCAGCTCTAAAAAAAGGTTACGATATTGATAAGCCAAGAAATTTAGCTAAATCTGTCACTGTTGAATAAACTATAAACTCTGCTAAAACACTTTTAGGTTGAAAATGAAAAGTTGGAAAAAAAATAGTTGGAGAAAATATCCAGTTAAACACATACCTGATTATCCAGATAAAAAAGAACTGGACAAGGTATTAGATAAAATTGGAACATTCCCTCCCTTGGTCTTTGCAGGAGAAACAAGACATCTTAAAAGTCAGTTAGCTGATGTTGTAGATGGAAAAGCTTTCTTACTTCAAGGCGGAGACTGTGCAGAAAGT
Source organism: uncultured Pelagibacteraceae bacterium (assembly GCA_902566705.1). Classification (GTDB taxonomy): domain Bacteria; phylum Pseudomonadota; class Alphaproteobacteria; order Pelagibacterales; family Pelagibacteraceae; genus Pelagibacter. The sequence goes on along the minus strand of CACFJT010000008.1, from coordinate 47,177 downwards.
TTTGCAGAATTCAATCCAGATAATATTCGAGATACATTTAAACTAATGTTGCAAATGTCGTTAGTCTTAACTTACTCAGCTTCGTTACCTGTTGTAAAAGTTGGAAGGATAGCAGGTCAATTTTCAAAACCTAGAAGTGCCCCAACAGAAATAAAAGATGGCTTAGAACTACCTAGTTATTTAGGTGATAACATAAATGCAATGGAGTTTACTGAAAAAGCTAGGATTCCAGATCCTAAAAGATTGTTTAAAGCTTATTCGCAATCAGCCGCAACTCTAAATCTTATTAGAGCTTTTTCAAAAGGAGGTTTTGCAGATTTAAACAAAGTCCACTTATGGAATTTAGATTATATTAAAAAAAGTCCACAAGCTAAAAAATTTAAAGATCTTGAAGATAAAATTGCTGATGCTATAGCTTTTATGAGAGCATGTGGAATTACTTCAGATTTTAATAACAGACTGTACACAGTAAATTTTTGGACATCACATGAAGCTTTACTTCTACCTTTTGAGGAGTCTATGACCAGAACAGACTCTACTACTGGTGAAAATCATGATACTTCAGCTCATTTTGTTTGGATTGGAGATAGAACTCGACAATTAGATGGTGGTCATGTTGAGTTTTGTAGAGGTATAGAAAATCCAATTGGTATCAAATGTGGACCAACTTTAAAATCTGATGACTTAATTAATCTTTGTAATCGTATAAATCCAAAGAATGAAAAAGGTAAAATTACTTTAATTTCTAGATTTGGTGCAGATAATGTTTCAAAATTTTTACCAAAATTAATTAGAGCTATTAAAAAAGAAGGTTTAAATGTTATTTGGTCATGCGATCCTTGTCATGGAAATACGATTAAAGCTGCAACAGGATTTAAAACAAGACCATTCAATAGTGTTTTGAAAGAAGTAAAAGAAGTCTTTGCATGTCATCAAAGTGAAGGAAGTTATGCAGGAGGTTTACATATCGAATTGACTGGTCAAGATGTGACTGAATGTATAGGAGGTGCTCAAAAAATATCCGAGAAAGATTTATCTTCTAGATACCATACCCACTGTGATCCAAGACTTAATGGAAATCAAGCTCTAGAATTGGCATTTTTGATATCAGATGAGATTAAAAAGAATAGCTCGTATTCAAAAAATGCAGATAGAGCGGCATCTTAATACATTGAAAAATTATTTATAATAAATATTTTGAAATCATGAAACCTTCTGAAAAAGTTAAATATATCTCTAATTGGATTAAAAATTATGCAGATAACATGCCAACAAAGGCAAAGTCATTAGTAATAGGTATTTCTGGAGGAATTGACTCATCGGTATCAAGTACACTAAGTGCAATGACAGGTTTAAAAACTATTGTTTTATCTATGCCAATAAAACAAAAATCTAATCAACATGATTTAAGTTTAAAGCATCAGGAATGGTTAGTAAAAAATTTTAAAAATGTTGAGGCACATACAATCAATTTAGACGAGTTGTTTTTAGCGTTTAATGCAAGCTTATCTAAATTTGATAGTGAGCATGGTATGGCTAATTCAAGAGCAAGGTTAAGAATGACTACTCTGTATCAAGTAGCAGCAGCAAATAAAGGAATTGTTGTAGGGACAGGAAACAAAGTTGAGGATTTTGGAGTAGGATTTTACACAAAATATGGTGATGGTGGAGTTGATATTTCACCAATAGCTGATTGTAATAAAACTCAAGTCTGGGAATTAGGAAAAGAACTTGGAATTTTGCAAGAAATTATTGATGCACCTCCAACGGATGGACTTTGGGATGACGGTAGAACTGATGAAGGTCAACTTGGATTGAAATATGAAGAATTAGAAGAAGCAATGGAAAATCCAAATTCACAGAATCGTGTAAAATACGAAAATATTAGAAAACAAAATATGCATAAAATGGAGCCAATTCCTGTATGCATAATCCCAAACTAATCAAATAGATTCACAAATCTATAATTTAAGTATATTTCTTCAGCTATGAGTATAGATATTTTTTTAACAAATAATCTTACTAACAAAAAAGAAAAATTTGTTCCTCAGGATAAAAATAATGTAAGAATGTACGTTTGTGGTCCAACTGTTTATGATGATCCGCATATTGGCAATGCTAGACCTGTAATTGTATTTGATATTTTATTTAAAATTTTAAAAAATGAATATCCAAATGTAACTTATGTAAGAAATATAACAGATGTGGATGATAAAATAATTAAATCTGCAAAGGAAAATAAAATTTCTTTTTCAGTTCTTACAAAAAAAATTACTCAAAGCTTTAAGGAAGATTGTATTTATCTAAATTGTGAAAAACCAAATTATGAGCCTAAAGCAACTGAGCATATTTCTGAGATGATAGAAATGATCTCAGAACTGATTAATAAAGGATTTGCATACGAAAATCAGAAGCATGTTTATTTTGAAGTTAAAAAATTTAAGGATTATGGACAGTTATCAAATAAAAAATTAGATGAATTAGTTGCAGGATCAAGAATTGAAGTAAGCGAAAATAAGAAAAATCCTGAAGATTTTGTTCTGTGGAAACCGTCAGAACCAGAAGAACCATCATGGGATTCACCCTGGGGAAAAGGAAGACCGGGTTGGCATTTAGAATGCTCAGCAATGTCTAAAAAATATTTAGGAAAAGAATTTGATATTCATGGTGGAGGCGTTGATCTTTTATTCCCTCACCATGAAAATGAAATTGCTCAATCTAGATGTGCAAATGATAGCAAAGTATTTGCTAATTATTGGTTACATAATGCTTTTATCACAATGTCCAACGAAAAAATGGCAAAATCTCAAGGTAATATTTTAAAAATTAAAGATTTTAGAAAAAATAAAAGTGGTCAAGTTTTAAGATTGGCTTTAATGAGCGCACATTACCGACAACCACTTGATTGGAATGATAAGCTGTTAGAGGATTGTGAAAATACAATTAGTAAATGGTATAATGTATATTTAAATATTGAAAAAAAAGTTCAAATTTCAGATCAAATTATAAAACCTCTTTTTGATGACTTAAATACACCAGGCTATATTGCCAATTTACATAAATTATATGAACAAGCGTCAAAAGGTTCTGATGAAAATAAGAGATTATTTGTTTCTGCGTGTAATTTTGTTGGATTATTGAATGAAACTAAAGAGGACTGGCTTAAATTAAAGAAAAGCAATGCATCAATTTCTGAAAAAGAAATTTTAATTAAAATTAATGAGAGAAATCAAGCTAGATTAAATAAAAATTATCTGGAAGCGGATAAAATAAGAGATGAGCTTTTAGACAAAGGTGTTTTAATAGAAGATAAAGATGGTAAAACGATCTGGAAATTTAAATGAGTAAAGATCGCTTATATATATTTGATACAACGTTACGTGATGGTGCACAAACTCAAGGTGTAGATTTTTCACTAGATGACAAAGAAAAAATATCGTTCTCTCTTGATAATTTAGGTGTTGATTATATTGAAGGAGGATGGCCTGGAGCAAATCCTACAGATACCGAATTTTTTAATAAGGATCATAATTTTAAATCTGCAAAATTAACATCATTTGGTATGACAAAAAAAAGTGAGCATAGTGCTGATAATGATCCAATGCTCTCTTCATTAATTAATTCAAAAAGTTCATCAGTTTGTTTGTTTGGTAAATCATGGGATTTTCAAGTGGATGTTGCTCTTGGTATTTCAAATGATCAAAATCTTTTAAATATAAGTGAAAGTGCGAAACACATTGTTAAATCTGGAAAAGAATTCATGTTTGATGCAGAACATTTCTTTGATGGATACAAATCTAATCCTGAATATGCAATTTCTTGTTTAAAAGCAGCATATGATAATGGCGCAAGATGGGTTATTTTATGTGATACAAATGGTGGAACCCTTCCTCATGAAGTTGATAAAATTGTTAAAGAAGTAATTAAACATATTCCTGGTAAAAATTTAGGTATTCATGCTCATAATGATACTGAAAATGCGGTAGCTAATAGTTTAGTTGCTGTTCAAGCTGGAGTTAGACAAGTTCAGGGTACATTAAATGGATTAGGAGAGAGATGTGGAAATGCAAATTTAGTATCAATAATTCCAACCTTTTTTTTAAAAAAAGATTTTTATGAAAATTATGAACTTAATATTAAACGTGAAAATTTAAAAAATTTAACTCAATGTTCTAGGTTATTAGATGAACTATTAAATAGAAAACCAAATAAACATCTCCCATATGTTGGTGCTTCCGCTTTCTCACACAAAGGCGGCATGCATGTTTCTGCTGTTCAAAAAGATCCAAAAACTTATGAACATGTTAATCCTGAAGAAGTTGGAAATTCACGGAATATAGTTGTTTCAGATCAATCTGGACAATCAAACATTATGTCTAGATTAAACCTTATAGGAATAGAAGTAAAAAAAAGTGATCCAAAAATTAAAAAACTTTTGGAAGAAGTTAAAGATAGAGAATTTATTGGTTATAGTTATGACGGTGCTGACGCATCTTTTGAGTTATTGGCTCGAAGATTAATGGGGCAGATACCAAGATATATTTCTATTAATGAATATGATGTTTCTGTTAAGAAAGATAATGCAGGAGAAATTGTCTCATACGCTAAAGCTAAACTGGAAGTAGATGGAAATAAGATTTTATGCGAAGGAAAAGGAAACGGACCTGTTAATGCACTGGATAATGCTATTAGAAAGAATGTTAATAAGCTCGCTAAATATTCAGAATATTTAAAAGATTTAAGACTGGTTGATTATAAAGTTAGAATTTTAAATACTGGTACAGAGGCTGTAACAAGAGTAAGCATAGAAAGCACTGACTCGAAGGGTGTTAATTGGTTTACTATTGGAGTATCACCAAATATCATTGATGCTTCTTTCAAAGCTCTTGTTGATAGTTTAGATTACAAGCTATTCAAGGATAAAGCTCCTGGAAGTTTATAAAAATGAAAATAAAAAAATTTTCAGAAATACCATCTGATTTAAAAAGTAGAATAGGCGCAAAACCAATAGTTTGTTATCCAAATACCAATATTGAAAACAAAAACTTAAGTGTTTTACATTCTGCTAGAGAACACTTGGTTAAAAAAGATGAAGTTATAATACCTCCAAGAGATGCAAAAACTTTCGAAGTAAAATTTGGTGAGTTTTTTAGAATTGAGAGTTTAGATGGTCCGCAAGTAGGAGATCTAAATTTATTTAATTTAAACAATCTAGAAGAGAGATTTTATTCTGGAAAAACAAGGGCTCTTTATGGAACCCATCTTTCAGTTGGAGATAAAATGTTTAGCAATTTTCCCTATCTTAGATCCTTAGCTACTATAACCTGGGATACTTTGGATTGGTATGATTATGATAAAGATGGAGGATCCGTTCATGATGTAATTGGAACAAGATGTGATCCATATACATCAAAACTTTTGAGCGATAAAGATTATCATTATTGTTGTCATTCAAATTTAACAAGAGCTTTAGTAAAAGAAAAAAATGTTCAATTAGACCATGCAGAAAAAATAGTTCATGATGTACTAAATGTTTTTATGTTAACTGGATTTACTAATGATACTAAACAATACTTTATGAAAGCAAGTCCTGTTAGACCTGGTGATTATTTGGAGTTCTTTGCTGAAACAGATTTGTTGGGTGCACTTTCTGCATGTCCAGGTGGTGATTGTGGATCAGAACATTCATCTGATGTAGCAAAATGTTATCCACTAAAAGTTTCAATTTGGACAGTAGATCCTAAATATTTAAACGATATCAAACCATCAGCTATTTCTAATTATAAAAGAGATCATGGCATAGATTAATGTCTATAAATAATATTTCTTTCATTTTACACAAACCTCAACTTTCAGAAAATATTGGAGCATGTGCAAGAGGAATGAAAAATTTTAATTTTAATAAACTTACTGTTATCAATCCTAAACCAATATTTCCTAATGATAAAATTTTAGCAACTTCTGTAGGTGCAAAAAATATAATTTACAAAGCAAAGAATTTTGAAAGTTTAGAAAAATCTTTAAAGAATATAGATATTGTAATCGCAACATCCTCAAGATTTAGAAACAAAAACATTAAACATATTCAGTTAGAAGATTTAAAAAAACTTAATTATAGAAAAAAAGTAGCTTTTTTATTTGGATCTGAGGCGTCAGGTTTATCAAATCACGAAATAAGTTATGCCAATTACACTCTTCAAATTCCAACTAATCCTGATTTCAAGTCATTAAATCTATCTCACAGTTTAATAATAATTGCACAATATGTTTCAGGCATAATAAATTCAAAAGCATCTTCTTTTAAGAAATCAAATAAAGTTAAATCAGCATCTAAAAAAGATATTGTTGCTATGGCAAATCTTTGTATTCAGAATCTTGAAGAGATAAATTTCTTTAAATCAAAAGAGAAGAAGCCGATAATGCTTGAAAACTTGAGGAATATTTTTTATAGGATGGAATTATCAACCAAAGAAATACGTATTTTATCAGGTGTATTTGCAAGCTTAGGTAAAAAACGTTGATTGACAAAATGATGAGTAAGTTTATAAAGCTCCACTATTAAATGACTAAAAGATTAAACTCTAAACATAAAGTAGACAGAAGACTAAAAGTTAACCTTTGGGGAAGACCTAAAAGTCCTTTTAATACTAGAGCTTATGGACCAGGACAACATGGTCAAACAAAAACATCAAAGCCATCTGATTATGGAATACAGCTTCAAGCAAAGCAAAAATTGAAAGCATATTATGGCAATATTAATGAGAGACAATTTAGAAATATATACAAAAAAGCAGTAATGCTTAAAGGTGATACTGGAGAAAATTTAATTGGTCTTCTTGAAAGAAGATTAGATGCTGTAATTTATAGAGCAAAATTCGCAACAACAATTTTTTCAGCTAGACAATTAATCAATCATGGTCATGTAAAAGTAAATGGTAAAAAAGTTAATATTGGAAGCTATCTTGTGAGAGAGGAAGATTCAATTGAAATAAGAGATAAATCAAAGCAACTTGCTATAATTGATATTGCTTTAGCTAATAAAGAAAGAGAAACTCCTGAATATATTCAGATGGACGAAAAAAATAAAAAATTAAAATTTGTTAGAATTCCTAAATTTGAAGAAGTTCCATATCCAATCATCATGGAACCTAATTTAGTAATTGAATATTATTCAAGATAATATTTGATAAAGAGATCATCAAAAAATTATATAAATAACCTTCTAAAGGAAAATCCAAATTGGAATGTATTAGATATAGGTTGTGGATATACTGCTCATGAAAGGGCCAATGTAATATGTGATATTCAAGACTTATCAGATTTTTATAAAAATAAAAAATTTATAAAATTAGAAAATAACACCCTACCTTTTAAAAATAAAGAATTTGATTTTGTTATAGCTTCACATGTAATTGAACATGTAAAAAACGTAGAGGCTTTTATTAGTGAATTAGAGAGAGTTTCCAATAAAGGCTACATTGAGCTACCTACAATACTAAATGATAACTTAGTTTTTGAAAATAAAAATGAACATATTTGGCATACAGAGTTTGATGATGTTCAAAAAAGAATAAATATTTCAAAAAAATTACAATATTTAGAACCAGTTTTAACAGTCTCATCATCAAAAAAATTTGAAATAATTTTTAGACAAAGTTTGGTTTTGGAGCTTTACTGGGAAAACTCTATTGAATTTAATTTAAAACAAAATAATGATGAAAGCATTCATAAAATATCAAGATTAGTATTATTTAGAAAATTTATTTCTAAAATATTAAGAAGTATTTTTAAAAAAAATTAATTTTTAGCTTTAAAACTCACACCTTTATTCTCGAAGAGTTTTACTAATTCACCACTTTCATACATTTCTTTAACAATATCACATCCACCAATAAATTCATTTTTCACATAAAGTTGAGGTATTGTTGGCCAATCACTAAATACTTTAATACCTTCTCTTAAATTTTGATTTTCTAAAACATTTACTCCTTTAAAATTTACTTCAAGAACTTTTAAAATGTTAGACGTTGCCATTGAAAATCCACACTGTGGAGCATCAGGTGTGCCTTTCATAAATAAACAAACTTCGTTGTTTTCAATTTCGTTTTTAATTAAATCATTTGTTTGTTGATCCATTTTATCTCTCCTTTGTTTTAATTGCTAATGCATGAAGCTCATTACCCATTCTGCCTTTTAATGAATTATAAACCATTTTGTGTTGTTCAATTTTACTTTTTCCAGAAAATTGAGAAGAGGTAACGGTTGCTGAATAATGATTACCATCACCAGCTAGATCTTGTATCTCTACTATTGCATCTGGCATTGCCTCTTTTATAAAATTCTGAATTTCTTTTAAATCCATTGCCATTATTTACTCATATAGTCTACTAACCAACTTTTATTCGAAGCTGATAATTCGTCAATTGTAACTTTTGTCTTTTCATTAATATATAGTTCATTTTCAATAATTGTACCAAGTTCGTCAAAATGGACTGCATTTTTATTCAACATATCAGCAACTTTTTTAAAATTTTTTTTGTTTATTTCTATAATATATCTACCTTGATCTTCAGCAAACAAGTATTCTATTTCATTAATTAGATATTTAGGTTTTTTAATATTTATTCCCTTTTTCCCTTTAATACACATTTTTGCTACTGCAGTGATAATGCCACCCAACGAAACATCATGAGCACTTTTTATTAAATTATTGTCAATTAATTTGAGCAAAGTTTCGCCATTATTTTTCTCGTTAAATAGATTTACTTCAGGTGGAGGTCCATTTTTCTCGTCTAAGATATTTCTTGCAAATAAACTTTGATCAATATGTCCTTCTGTTTTTCCAATAACTAAAACCAAATTATCTAGTTCTTTAAATTCCATAGTGATCATATTTTTATAATCCTTGATTAATCCAACTCCACCAATTGCAGGTGTTGGTTTTATACCTTCATTTTTTGTTTGATTATAAAAAGAAACATTACCAGAAACGACTGGAAATTTTAAATATTCACTTGCCTCACTAATACCTTGAACACATTCAACAAACTCTCCCATATTTTCATTATTTTCAGGACTACCAAAATTTAAACAATTGGTTATAGCCACTGGTTTTGCACCGACAGCTATAAGATTTCTGAAACTTTCACAAACTACTTGTTTTCCACCAGTTAAAGGATGTGCCCAACAATAAACTGCAGAAGAATCTACTGAAGCAGCAACCGCTTTATCTGTTCCATGAACCCTTACAACACCTGCATCTCCTCCAGGTTTTTGTATTGTATCCCCCATAACAGTATGATCATACTGTTGCCAAATCCATTCTTTACTGCATACGTTAGGGTTTCCTAAGATTTTCTTTAATACATCGATGATTTTTAAATGTTTAATATCTTCTTTTTTAATTTTATTTTTTTTGGGCAACTTTGCTTTTTTCCATTTTCGATCATACATAGGGGAGTTTTCAACTAGTGTATTAACTGGAATATCGGCAACTTTTTCTTCATCAAAATAAAGTTCTATTTTTTTTGATTTAGTAGTTTTACCTATTACTGCAAAATCTAAATTCCATTTATCAAATATTTTTTTTGCGTGTTCTTCTTTACCATTTTCTAAAACAATCAACATTCTCTCTTGACTTTCTGAGAGCATAATTTCATATGGTGACATCTTGGCCTCCCTGCAAGGTACTTTGTTTAAATTAATTTCAATTCCAAGGTTTCCTTTTGAAGCCATTTCAATACTTGAGGAAGTTAATCCGGCAGCACCCATATCTTGAATGGCTATAATAGAGTTTCCAGCCATTAGTTCTAAACATGCTTCTAGCAAAAGTTTTTCAGTAAATGGATCTCCAACTTGAACTGTTGGTTTTTTTTCCTCAATTTTTTCATCAAAACTAGCTGAGGCCATGCTTGCACCATGAATACCATCTCTTCCAGTTTTAGATCCAACATATATAACTGGTTTATTTAAACCCGCAGCTTTGGAGTAAAAAATTTTATCTTTTTTTACTAATCCTAACGTCATAGCATTAACCAAAATATTCCCATTATATGAGCTATCAAAGCTTGTTTGGCCTGCAATTGTAGGAACACCCATGCAGTTTCCATAACCACCTATGCCATGAACAACACCTCTTAATAAATTTTTTGTTTTTTTATGTTGTGGTGATCCAAAATGTATTGAGTTTAAGTTTGCTATTGGTCTTGCACCCATTGTAAAGACATCTCTCATTATTCCACCAACACCCGTAGCAGCACCTTGATATGGCTCAATAAATGAAGGGTGATTGTGACTTTCTATTTTAAAAACTATCGCATCATTATCTTCGATATCGATAACACCAGCGTTTTCACCAGGACCTTGAATAACTTTCTTTCCTTTAGTAGGTAGATTCTTTAAATGTAATCTTGATGATTTATAAGAACAATGCTCATTCCACATCGCAGAAAAAATACCTAGCTCTGTGATGTTAGGAGTTCTCTTTAACATCTCACAAATTTTAGCGTATTCATCTTTCTTTAAACCGTGATCAACTGCTACTTTTTCGTTTACAATCATTTTAAGTTGTTTATTAAGCTTTTAAAAAATAATGATCCGTCCTCACCAGATAAAGATTTATCAATCATTCTCTCAGGGTGGGGCATCATTCCTAGAACATTTTTTTCTTTATTAAATATACCTGCAATATTTTTTATAGATCCATTAGGATTAAATTGATCTTCTATTTTTCCATTTTCATCACAATAGTTAATAGCTATTTGATTATTATCTTCAATTTTTTTTAATTGATCTAGAGTGCAAAAATAATTTCCTTCATTATGAGCTATATGAAATTCTAAAACTTCGTTATTAACATTTTTAAAATACTTATTTTGTTTGTCGTTAATTTTTACAAAAACATTTTTACAAATAAATTCCAAATATTTATTTCTAAGCAAAACACCTGGAACTAAACCAGTTTCTACCAATATTTGAAATCCATTGCAGATACCCATAACCATACCACCAGAATTTGCAAAATTAATTACTGACTGCATTATTTTTGATTTAGATGCCATACTTCCACATCTAAGGTAATCACCATAAGAAAAACCACCCGGCAATACAACCAAATCACTTTTTGGTAATTCCGCATCAGCATGCCAAACCATTTTATTTTTAAATCCAAATTTTTTTAGAGCAACATCCATGTCTCTATCACAATTTGAACCTGGAAAAGTAATAACTGATGATTTCATTAATTACTTTGGATCAATAATTTTATAATTTTCAATGACAAGATTTGCCAAAAGTTTTTTACACATTTCTTCAACTTTTACTTTTGCTTTGTCGTTATCAGTTTCTTTAGTGTCTATTTCAAAATACTTCCCTTGTCTTACTTCATTAACATCATTGAAACCCATTCCATCTAAAGTTTGATGAATGACTTTTCCTTGTGGATCAAGTACATCTTTTTTTAAAGTTATGATTACTGAAATTTTCATTTTTTCTGTCTTTTTACTGAAGACAGCTGGGTAACATTAACAGCAGAAACATTTGATTGCTCATGAAGTATCCCAAGTCTTTTTGCAACTTCTGTGTACGCAGGAATAAGATCTCCTAAATCTTTTCTAAATCTGTCTTTATCAAGTTTTTTATCTGTTAAAGTATCCCACAATCTGCATGTGTCAGGGCTTATCTCATCAGCTAATATAATCTTTGTTTTTTCACTTTCACGAGTGAAACCAAATTCAACTTTAAAATCTACTAATTTTATACCAACACCTCTAAACATACCCAGTAAAAAATCATTTAATCTAGATAGATTTTCATCTATCCAATCAAGCTGCATTACATTAAGCCAATTAAAAGTTAAAATATGTTCACGACTAATTATTGGATCTCCAAGCTTATCATCTTTTAGACAGTATTCTATTAATGGCCGTTCAAGGACAGTTCCTTCCTCGATACCTAATCTTTTAGTTAATGATCCAGTTGCAATATTTCTTACTACAAATTCTATTGGTATTATATCAACTAGCTTAACTAATTGTTCTCTCATATTAATTCTTTTTACTAAATGATTTTTAATTCCAACTTCAGATAAATTTGAGAGTATATGCTCAGATATTCTATTATTTAGAACACCTTTACCTTCAATCGTAGTTTTCTTTTGATTATTGAACGCAGTGGCATCATCTTTAAAATATTGGATTACTAAATTTTTATCATTTGTTGCATAAATGATTTTAGCTTTTCCTTCGTATAATTTTTTACCTTTTTTCATTATTTAAAAACTCTTCTAAAGATAAAATTTACATTTTTAAAGTGTTTAGAATAGTTAAATATAGACTTTAGTTTTTTTGTTGAAATTTTACTCATTATAAATTTATCAGATGAAATAACATCAATTAAATTTAAATTTTTTGTAAAACATTTTTTTGCATAAGATTGCACCATTTTGTATGATTTTTCTCTACTCAATCCTGCCTTTGTTAACTCTAGCATAACTTCTTGAGAAAAAATTAAACCTTTTGTGAAATTTAAGTTCTCAATCATTTTTTTAGGGTAAACAATCATATCATCTAAAATATTTGCAAGCCTAACCAGTGCAAAATCAGTAGTTATATTAGCATCTGGTCCAATATTTCTCTCCACACTTGAGTGAGAAATATCTCTTTCATGCCAAAGAGCAATGTTTTCAAGAGCTGGGACAACTGCACTTCTTATCATTCTAGCTAAACCAGTAAGATTCTCACTTAAGATAGGGTTTTTTTTGTGAGGCATTGCAGATGAACCTTTTTGATTTTTTGAGAAATATTCTTGAAGTTCATAGACTTCTGTTCTTTGCAAATGCCTAATTTCAATTGCTACTCTTTCAATAGATCCAGCAATAATTCCTAAAACTGAAAAATAAAATGCATGCCTGTCTCGTGGAATTACCTGTGTTGAAATTGGTTCAGCTTTCAGACCTAATTTTTTTGCGACATATTTTTCTACGTTAGGATTAATGTTTGCAAATGTTCCAACAGCACCAGAAATTGCACATGTTGAAACTTCATCAATAGCATCTTTTAGTCTTTTTCTATTTCTTTTAAATTCTTCATAAAAAGAAGCTAATTTTAAGCCAAAAGTAATTGGTTCGGCATGGATCCCATGGCTTCTTCCCATGCACGGTGTGAATTTATGCTTTTTGGCTTGTCTTTTTAAAACTTTTAAAATTTCATCTACATCTTTTAAAATGATTTTACCTGATTGTACTAATTGAATATTAAAACTAGTATCTAAAACGTCCGATGACGTCATTCCTTGATGTAAGTAACGGGCTTTAATTCCAGCTTTTTCTGTAACAGACGTAAGAAATGCTATTACATCATGTTTTACCTCAGATTCTATTTTGTGAATCCTGCTTACATTAATCCTAGCTTTTTTTCTAACGATAGAAGCAACACCTCTTGGAATTTGACCTAGTTTTTCCATTGCCTCTGCAGCTGCAACCTCAACATCTAACCATATTTTGTATTTATTTTCTTCAGACCAAATGTCAGTTAATTCTTTTCGCGAGTATCTTTTAATCATTAATTATAAGTATGGAGGCTTTGAATAACCTTTAGCAGATTCTGTAAAGATTTCATAACCATTTTCAGTAATTCCTAACGTATGTTCAAATTGTGCAGATAAAGATTTATCTTTTGTAACAGCTGTCCAACCATCATTTAACATTTTTACATCGTATTTTCCTGTGTTTATCATTGGTTCTATCGTAAATGTCATACCAGGTCTTAACTCCATGCCTGTATTTTTTTTACCGTAGTGTAATATATTTGGTGGTTCATGAAATGTTGTGCTTATCCCGTGACCACAAAAATCTCTGACGACCGAAAATCCTTTTTCTTCAATAAAAGATTGAATTTCATAACCAATATCTCCCAATTTAATTCCAGGTTTTAAAATTTTAATTGCTCTCATCATAGACTCATAAGTAGCATCTATTAGATTGTTTAACTTTACTGGAGTTTTTCCAATACAAAACATCCTGCTTGTATCACCATAATGACTATCAACTATTGCTGTCACATCAACATTTAGAGAATCACCTTCCTGTAAAATTCTATCTGAGGGTATTCCATGACATATAACGTGATTTAAAGATGTGCATAAAGATTTTGTAAAGCCTCTATAATGCAGAGGAGCTGAGTACCCACCATTATCCCTAATAAATTCATATCCAAGTTTATCGATATAATCAGTCGATATACCTTCTTTAATATTCTCAGTTAACATATCTAAAGTTCTTGCAGCTAGGTTTCCTGCAATTCTCATTTTTTCAAATTTTTCTTTATAATCAGTCATCTATAATTTTTAATTTTTTATCTATAAAAATTTTTTTAGAACTTATATCGCATCTATAAGCTAAAAAATTTACACCAGCTTTTTTAGCAATTAAATAACTTTTATAATACTCCTCGTCTAAATCTTTAGCTATTTTAAAATATTTCATGTTTTGAATTTGAACTAAAAATATTAAGTATGTTTTATAACTTTTTTTTATGGCATCAATAAGGGTTAATAAATGCTTAGTTCCTCTTACTGTTGGCGAATCTGGAAATTCAGCTGTATCCTTATTTCTAAATAAAGTAACATTTTTAACTTCAACAAACATTTTTTGACCTTTTTTTTCTAACAAAAAATCAAATCTTGTTTCTTTATTAAAAAAAACCTCAGGTTTTATAGTATCATTATTCTTAAGTTCATTTATTAGATTGTTTTTGAGACCATGCTCAACTATTCTATTTGCCAAGTGAGTATTTACACCAACTAAATTTTTTCTAGATTTAATTATCTCTAATCCATATTTAAGTTTTCTTTTTGGATTATTGTTAGGAAGTAAATAAACCTCATTACCCTCATCTAACAAACCTTTCATAGAGCCTGTATTAGGACAATGAGCTGTGACAATTTCTTTACCAAGTTTGACATCAGTAAAAAACCTTTTATATCGTTTGATTAGTTTGCCTTTTATTAAAGACTTGGTAAATTCCATTACTAAATTATATATTTCATATGGATAAAAAAGTAAAAGTTAATGCTTCAATTTTAATTATTGGTAATGAAATTTTGTCTGGGAGAACACAAGACACAAATACATCAACTCTAGCTGTTTGGCTTAATTCAATTGGAGTTAATGTTGCAGAGGTTAGAGTAATACCAGATATTGAAAAGGTAATTATTGATACTTTAAATTTGCTAAGGTCAACATATGATTATGTTTTTACAACTGGTGGTATTGGTCCAACCCATGATGATATAACCGCTCAAGCTGTATCAAAAGCATTTGGAATTAAATATGAAGCTCATAAAGAGGCATTCAAAATTTTAGAAACTTACTACGAACCAAGTAAATTTACTGAGGGAAGACAAAAAATGGCATGGATGCCAGAGAATGCAAAATTAATTTTAAATCCAACAAGCGGCGCACCAGGTTTTAATGTTGAAAATGTTTTTTCATTGCCAGGAGTGCCATCTATCTTAAAATCAATGTTAGGAGGATTAACAAACAGCATAGTAGGTGGTAAGCCTATAAAAAGCCTGACTATAAGTTTAAAGACTGTTGAAAGTGAAATAGCCAGCTCTTTATCAAAAGTTCAAAATGATAATCAAGATGTTGAAATAGGAAGTTACCCTTTTTTTCATGCAGGCAAATTAGGTGTTTCAATAGTAATAAGATCAGAAGATCAAAATAAAATTGATAATTGCAATTCTCAAATATTAAAGTTTGTTAATGAGAAAAAAATTGAGGTAGTTGATCGATAATGCTTTACTTTGCTTATGGCAGTAATCTTAATCATTTTCAAATGCAACGCAGATGCAAAGATAGTATATTTCTTAAAAAAATAAATTTAAAACATTTTAGACTAACTTTTAGAAGCAAGTATAGAGCTGCAGATATTGAACCAAAAAAAAACTCCATTGTTCCAGGTGCATTGTTTGAAATTTCCAAAAGTGATGAAAAAAAATTAGATGTATATGAGGATTTTCCAACTCTTTATAAGAAATATTTTTTTTACTATTATGGAAATAAAGTAATGACTTATACAATGGTTAAAAAATCACCATTTAAGTTTCCTACAGAAAGATATCTTAATGTAGTAAAAAGAGGATATCGTGATTGTAAGCTTGATTTAAAATTTCTTACTAAAGCTTTAAATAATTAAATCAAATGATATCAAAATTTATAAAAGTAAATCAAAAAGGTTTTCTCTATTTATTGATAATTATTTCAATATTTTCATTTATAAATACATTAAGTAAAGGATTAATAAATGGTTGTGATTTTCAATGGCAACCTTCCGTATTATTTTGGGAGGGTATAAATCACTACAAAAAATTTATAATAAATGGAAAAGGTGATTTTCTATGTCAAAATGGTGAATATGCTCATTTACTTCATGTTTTATATTACCCATTTACTTTGTTTAAATGGGAAACAGCAAGAATACTTTGGCTTATAGTTAATATTATTTTTATTTTTCTTATTCCACTTTTAATTTGTAAATCTTTTAAACTATCTAAATATAAAACTATATTATTATTATTGATTTTTATTACATGCTACCCATCACGTATGACTTTAAATTATGGACAACAAAGTTTGTTTGTTATGTTTTTTATGATGCTTCCATTTATATTTTCTAATAAAATTTCTGGTTTTTTATCTGGTTTATCATATGTAAAGTATAGTACAGGATATGTAGTTTTTCTAAATTTCCTTGCATCAAGACAATACAAGTATTTTATTTTGGCATCTATTCCATATTTTGCAGGTTGGATAATTTATTTTTCAATAACAAGTAGTAATCCATTGATAAATTTTTTTGAGCCAATTCAATTATCTTTAAAAAAAGGATATATAAGAGATGCGGATATTTTTTCTTTGATTAATATTTATTTTGCTCCTGCAAAAATATTATATTTTAAATTATTAATCTTATTAATTATATTTATAATTAATTTTATTCTGTTGATTAAAATAAATAAAAATAATGATATTTTTTTTAAAATGTCTTTAGTATTTATATGTCCACTAATTTTTTTTCCACATTCAAATTACGATTATATTTTATTATTCCCTCTACTTTGTTACTCTTTTTTAAATACTGAAAATTTAATAAATAGAATTAATATATATTTTGTTTTGTATTTTTTTTATTTTAATAGAATAATTAAACATCTCATTGATTTTGATATACTATATCAGCCAGTTTTGTTGTTATTTCTTATAGGATTAGTTATTACAAATATTTATTCTTACAAAAATAAAGACAATTTATATTTTTTTAATTTTAAATTTTATTAATGTTTTTATGTGAAATTTGTAAACACAAAGAACTTTAAATATTCTAAAGATAAAATTTATTATCTTCGTTAACAGCTTTTTCTAATCTTATTAAAAAATCTGGAATAGCACTTTTAACTCTACTCCATGTTGGTATAAATGGAGCATCCATTGGATTTAAATAAAAGTCTTCTCCAGCTTTAATTATATTTCTAGAAAATAATTCAACTGCTTTTTCTTCATAATGTGAGTCAAAATTTAAACCATTCATTTCAGCATCAGATCTGTATGCATCTATTAAATCTAAAGCAGATCTATAATATGTTGCTTTTAATGATCTTAATTGCTCTCTACTAAATGAATGCCCCTGTGTAGCAAGTTTTTTTATGAATGTTTTTATTATATCAATAGACATTCTAGATAAACCTTCTTTTTCATCATCAATAGATAAATTTTGATGTTTATGATCATATGTATCAGCTAAGTCGACTTGGCAAATATTTTGTGGAGAAAAATTTCTTTGCATTTCAGACAAAATTCCAATTTCTATTCCCCAGTCTGATGAAATTCTTAACTCTGGCAAAATATTTCTTCTAAAAGAAAATTCACCAGCCAATGGATATTTAAAAGATTTCATAAAATCTAAATAATCACTATGCCCAATGGTTTTTTCTAATGCATTTAACAATGGAAATACCAATAGTCTTGCTACTCTTCCGTTCATTTTATTATCAGCAACCCTAGGATAGTAACCTTTACAAAATTCAAAATTGAATAGAGGATTTACCACTGGATAAAATAATTTTGCTAACATTCTACGATCATAAGTTTTTATATCACAATCGTGTAAAGCAACAGATCTTGCGGTGTTTCTTGCTATAGACATACCGATACAGTACCAGACATTTCTACCTTTACCTTTTTCATTGGGAGCCAAAGCCTTTTCTTGTAATTCTTTATCTAATTTTTTTAAATTTGGACCATCGTTCCATAATATTGTAAACGGAGTTTCTAATTTTTCAAAAAAAGTCCACGCATTTCTGGCTTGTTTTTCATTGGCCTGATCCAGACCAATAATTATATGATTTAAGTAATTTGTTTTAGCAATTTCTGACACTATTTTTGGTAGTGCATCTCCATTTAGCTCACTGTAAAGGCACGGCAAAATGAGCTCCATTTTTCTCTCTTTTGAAAAATTTAAAAGTTCTTTTTCTATTTGCTTTGTTGATTTTGTTCCAAAGTCATGAAGTGTTGAAATAATACCATTTTGTGCAAAATCGCTCATAGGAAATTTTATTAATTTTTATCTATTTTAACTAGAGCCATTTTAATCACATCTGCCCAGCCCTCAGGAGATGGCTTATTTGTTGTAATTAAATTATCTATGGGAATTTCATCTAAAGTGAATTTATCATTGAATACCAGGCAAGGAAAATCAGTTGTTTTTAGCATATCTAAATCATTGTAATTATCACCAACAGCTATTGTTTTTACATTTTTGTTATTTTTTTTGAAAAATCTGACAAATATTCGAAGAGCTTTAGCTTTACTAACCCTGTCTGTTAAATTAATGACCCTTCCTCCTTCTTGAAGGTAAAGATTATCCTTTTTAATTATCCTAGATAATTCATTTCTATCATTTTTTGTTCCTTCAAATATAAATGGAATAGTGTATTTACGATTTAAGGCCATCTTTAGTTTTTTATCTTCTAAACCAAAAACTAAACTTTGTTTTTTTTTGTCCATCTCAAACACCCATTTACATTTATTTTGTAGGTTTATTGGAACTTTATTTTTAAATATATTTAAAAGATCATCTTTCTCTCTGCTAAGTATTAATTCTTTAGGCAAATCTATATTTAATAATTCTAAGCCACTAATTGCTGCTCCATTTTCACATATAAAAGGTAAATTTAATCCCAACTCGTGATTAAATTCTAAAATTTCTCTTTCTGTTTTACTAGTACAGGGTATTATGAAAATGCCTTTTGAAATTAGTAGTTTTAAATAGTCTTTTATTTCATCAAATTTAAACGTATCCCTATGAAGCAGAGAGCCATCTAGGTCAGTAAATATTAAAACTTTGAATACTTTTTCCATTAATTGATATTTATAAAATATTCTAATAAATAACAATTTTACTAATTAGACTTGTTCAATTATAAATATTAGCATAAATACTCATGAAATTCATTAATGCCCTCGTGGTGAAATTGGTAGACACAAAGGACTTAAAATCCTTGCCGCTTGCGGAGTGCCAGTTCGAGTCTGGCCGAGGGCACCACTAAATGACAAAGATTCAGATAATTTCAGATAAAAATAAAAAATCTTTAAGATTTAAAAAACAAATATTAAAAAATATAAAATTTCATAATTTTAAAAAGGAAAATCTAGTTGTTGTTATAGGAGGTGATGGTTTTATGCTAAATACACTTAAAAAGAATAAATACTCAAAAAAACAATTTTACGGAATTAACTCTGGTAATTATGGTTTCTTAATGAATAAATTCTCCTCGAAAAATTTTATTAAAAATTTATCAAAAGCAAACACAGTTTCAATTTCACCTTTAGAAATGATTGTAAAAAATAAAAATAATCAAATTAGAAAATCAATTGCTATTAATGAAGTATCTGTATTAAGACAAAGTAGACAAGCTGCTTCTTTATCTATTAAACATGGATCAAGACAAATAATTAAAAAATTAGTCTCAGATGGTGTACTTGTTTCTACACCAGCAGGAAGTACAGCTTACAATTTATCAGTACATGGACCTATTTTAAGTCTTCATTCAAAAAAACTATCAATATCTCCAATAAGTGCATTTAGGCCAAGAAGGTGGAAGGGTAAGATCGTTCATGACAAATCTAAAATAGTTATAACTAATCTAAATCCCTCTAAAAGACCTATAAGTGCAGTAGCAGATAATTTAGAGGTTAGAAATGCTAAATCAATAACTGTAAAAACTAACAGTAAAATTAAATTTAATCTTCTTTATGATAAAAATAGAAGCCTACAAAAAAAGATTAAAATTGAGCAAATAAGAAAAGAAACAAGTTAGAAAATGAAACAAGACAATGAACTGAATACAAAGATTTTGTTTATAATAATAATCTTTAAAAATATTTAGTCTGGTCACTCTATGGGCACAGTGGTAAAGTTTTTTTATGAGAATATTTTTTGCAACAGTATTAATTTTTATCTTTAGTCTTCAATCCTGGACCAAGGCTGATGATATCAGAGACTTTCAGATTGAAGGAATAAGTGTTGGAGATAATTTACTTGATCATTTTACTATAAATCAAATAAATAAAGCTTATAAAAATACTTATCCTAAAAGCAAAAAATTTTATGGATTACAATTTGATTTGACTGATTATGAAACATATAAACATATCCAAGTACACATAAAATCAGGCTCAAATTATATTGTAAGTTCAATTGTTGGTGGTGAGTTTTTTGATAACATTAATAAATGTTACCAAAAACAAAAAATTATAGTTAGGGATTTAAAGAAAACTTTTTCAAATGCAGAAGTAAATGAATACAAAACCACTTATCCAGATGATCCAAAGAGCTCAATCAAAATTGCAGAATTTTATTTAAGCAATTTTGATATAGTTGTTTATTGTACAGATTGGTCAAAAAAAGCAGAGACCACTGGTAACACAGATAATTTAAGAGTTGAAATTTCATCCTTAGAATTTTCTAAATTTATTACAACTGAAGCTTATTAATAAAAATGAAAAAATTTTTAGTGATAATCCTTATTTAAAAAGATAAATAGTATCAACGTTAATTGAAAGTTATTTCAAATCTGTACACACTATAGCTACAGTGTTATATTTTTGTATGGCTTTAATTAAATGCAATGAGTGCAAAAAAGAAATTTCTGACACTGCAAAACAGTGCCCTCACTGTGGTTATAAAAAAAAGAAAATTAGTTTTTTCTGGCCGATAATAATGATATTGATTATAATTGGTTATTTTGGGGAAGATGAAATTACAAAAAATTCCAAAGAAGAAAAAACAGAAAAAAAAACAACCACAACTGATAACAAAATAAATAAATCTGGAAGAGCAAAACTGGTATCACAATATACTGATCCAGGTTATGTCGAGTCTAGTTTTCCACAAGACGAGTCGTTCTGGATAAAGATTAAAAGTCCACCAACTGGACAATCAGCTGAAATCTATGCGCAAGTAGTCTGCAGACAAGCGAAGAACGATTATAACACAAGTGGTTTCACAATAACTATCTGGGGTCTTTTAGATAATAAAAAATATGGAAAAGCCAGATGTTATTAATTCATTATGAGATTATTTCTATCAGTATTAATTTTAATCTTTAGTCTTCAATCCTTGACCAAGGCCGATGATATCAGTGAATTTGAAATAGAGGGATTTAGTCTTGGCGTCAGTTTGTTAGAATATTTTAGTAGGGACAAAATTGAAAATAATACTGATAATGATTCTTATGCTTATACAGACCAAAAATATGTTCAGGTAAATATTTATGATGGAAATTTTGGTGATTATGAAGTTATGCAATTTACTGTAAAAAGAAATGATAAAAAATATATTTTGCATAGTATAGCTGGTGGAATTTTTTATTCAGACTTTGAGAAATGTTTGAAAAAACAAAAAAAAATTTCAAATGACGTATTACAATTCTTTAAACATGCGGATAAAATATTAAATGATAAAGGAGTAATGCCAGGCGATAATACTGGCAAAAGTTATGCTATATCAGATGTATATTTTATAGATGGTGGTTCAATGAGTGTTAGATGTTTTAATTGGTCAAATAAAATGGAAAAAGAAAAAAATTACACTGATAATCTTAGGGTAGGTATACGAACCGATGAGTTTAATAATTGGGGTTTGAAATTTCAATAATTAATTAACGCACTGCTCTCATAATCCCAGCTCTAGTAGCCTGATCAATTAGGTTAATAATATTAATTTTATTTCCAAGAAATCTTGACACATATACGACACAATGAGAAAGTGTTTTTTCTATGAAGGTCCTATTACTAATTCTTTTACTAACGATAAATTTACAATCTTGGAGTAAGGCTGATGATATATCTGAATTTGAGATAGAGGGGATAAGTATAGGTGATAGTGCACTAGATTTTTTTAGTCACAAACAAATTTCCAAGTATGTATATGATTTTAAAAGTGATGAATTTAAGAGTTCAGATATTCATTCTTCAAATTTTAAAACGTACGATGCTATCCAGATTAATTATAAACCAAATGACAAAAATTATACTATTTATGGAATATCAGGAATGATTGCTTATCAAAACAATATTGCTGAATGCTATAAAAAACAAAAAGAAATCATAATGGATATGAAAAGGGATCTTAAAATAATGAGGATAAGGGATGATGGAACTTATGCTCATCCAGATGATAATACTGGAAATAGTAAAATTACAGCTACTTATTTATTTTTTGAAAATGGCGATTATGTCCAGATTAAATGTTTCAATTGGAGTGAGGAAATGGGTTACATGGATCATCTTAGAATTGGTTTGATGACAAAAGAACTAGGGGACTTTTATACTAACAAGGCTTATTGATAATGAAAAAACTTTTAGGGATCGTGGTTCTTGTTTTATTGTTAAGTGTGAGTGCTTATGCAAACGATATCAAAATATTGAATATTTCTTGCAATGAATTAGGTGAAAAGAAGTTATTCAACACACATCACTTTTTTATTTCAAAAAATCAAAAAAAAGCAAAATATATTCACTACAATGATGAGAGTATATATATTGATGAAGAAAGTTATAATGTTAAACCCAGTGTTATATCAATTAGATTTTCAAAAGGATCTTCATTAGATCCACAATTTATCATACACAGAAAGTCAGCCAAATTATTACAAGTATGGGATACAATTTCTAATGCTAATTTTTTTAAATGTATCAAGAATGATTTTGCTGATTACAAAAAGTTAAAAGATGAATTTGTTAATTTCAAAAATGAATTAATTAAACAGAAGAAGAAAGATCAAAAAATATAACGATTACTTGATCACATCACACTAACGTCACACTAGCGTCACACTGAATATAGAAATTTTATTAATTATAGATTTTTTAAAAAAAATTAACGTTGATTTTATTGAGTGATGGTGCCCCCGCACGGATTCGAACCGCGGACCTATTGATTACAAATCAATTGCTCTACCAGCTGAGCTACAAGGGCATGCGCAATAATTATTAATTATTTGCTGAATAATCAACTCTTTTTTTTTATATAACATAAGTGATGAAATACAATCGCAGCGCTATTTGAGATATTTAAACTTTCGACTTTTTCATCAATATTAATTTTAACAAAAAAATCTGCATATTTTGCAGTATGATGTCTCATTCCAAATCCTTCAGACCCAAATAGTAGTATATTATTTCCTTCCCATTTTATATCTGTGAAATCTTTCTGACCTTTTGCATCAAAACCATAAACCCAAAAGTTTTTTTCTCTTAAATTTTTTAATGTAGAATTAATGTTTGATACTTGAAATATATTTACATGTTCCATACATCCACTTGCAGATTTGTACATCAGTTTACTATCTCTTGGAAAATGTCTCTCTTTAATTATCAATCCATCAATTTTAAATGAGGCTGCACTTCTTATCAGTGACCCTATGTTTCGTGGATCTGTAACTTCATCAAGACAAATAAATGTAAGATTTTTTTTATTTTTAATAAATTGTTTTAAATCCAGCTGATCTAAATGTTCAATCTCTGCAACATAACCATTATGAATTAATTGTTCTTTAGAAGTATATTTGTCTAATTCTTTTTTAGATTTAAAATAGATTTTAACATCCTCTAAAATATTTTTATTAGGGTTTTTTCTATGAATATTTTTTTTAGATTCTTCAGTTAAAAATACTCTTAGAACTTTTCTTTTGGGGTTTCTAAGAGCCTCAATAACTGCATGTTGACCAACAATGAAAAATGATGATTTATTCATAAATAATTTAGTGTTTTACACGGTTTTTTTAATATTTTCTTATTAAATCACGTGTTGCATTTGCATAAATAAAATATATAAAACGCATGTTATTTGAAGCTTTATTGAACAGGGGACACTTCCCCATAGGAGGGGTTCCAGAGCGGTCAAATGGGGCGGGCTGTAAACCCGTTGACTTCGGTCTTCGAAAGTTCGAATCTTTCCCCCTCCACCATTTAATAAGTTTTTTAATAACATGGAGTGTTACTCTTGGGGTTGTGCGGGTGTAGTTCAATGGTAGAACGCTAGCCTTCCAAGCTGGATGTAAGGGTTCGATTCCCTTTACCCGCTCCAAGAAAATGAAATTATAAATAAAAACAAATAACTGAGGTAAAAAAGTAATGTCAAAAGAAAAATTTGTAAGAAATAAACCCCACTGTAACATTGGGACTATTGGTCATGTCGACCATGGTAAAACAACTCTTACTGCCGCGATTACAAATGTATTAGCACAAGCAGGCGGTGGAACTGCAGTTGCTTATGATCAAATTGATAAAGCACCTGAGGAAAAAGAGAGAGGAATAACAATTTCAACAGCTCACGTTGAATATGAGACTGAAAAAAGACACTATGCTCATGTAGATTGTCCTGGTCATGCTGACTATGTTAAGAACATGATTACTGGTGCTGCACAAATGGATGGAGCAATCTTAGTTGTTAATGCAGCTGATGGTCCTATGCCACAAACAAGAGAACATATTCTTTTAGGAAGACAAGTTGGTATTCCTGCAATTGTAGTTTACTTAAACAAAGTAGATCAAGTTGATGATAAAGAAATGATAGAACTTGTTGAAGAAGAAATCAGAGAACTTTTAACTTCATACAAATACCCAGGTGATAAAACACCAATCGTCAAAGGTTCGGCCCTAGCGGCAGTTGAGGGCAGAGATGATGAAATTGGAAAAAATTCAATTTTAGAATTAATGAAAGCTGTTGATGAACATATTCCACAACCAGCTAGAGAAGTTGATAAACCATTCTTGATGCCAGTTGAGGACGTGTTCTCAATTTCTGGACGAGGAACAGTTGCAACAGGAAGAGTTGAGTCTGGTGTAATTAAAACTGGTGAAGAAGTTGAAATAGTAGGAATTAGAGAAACTAAGAAATCAGTTTGTACAGGAGTTGAAATGTTTAGAAAACTTCTAGACTCAGGTGAAGCTGGAGATAACGTGGGAATTTTATTGAGAGGTATTGAAAGAAATGACATTGAAAGAGGTCAAGTTCTTTGTAAACCTGGTTCAATTACTCCACATACTAAATTCGAAGCTCAAGCTTATGTACTTAAAAAAGATGAAGGTGGTAGACATACTCCTTTCTTTACTAAATACAGACCTCAGTTTTATTTTAGAACAACAGACGTTACAGGTGAAGTAGAGTTGCCAGCTGGTACAGAAATGGTTATGCCAGGTGATGACGCTAAATTTACAGTGAAACTAATTACACCGATTGCTATGGCTGAAAAATTAAACTTTGCAATCAGAGAAGGTGGAAGAACTGTTGGAGCAGGAGTAGTAACAAAAATTATAGAGTAACTCTATAAATAGGAGTGTAGCTCAATTGGTAGAGCGCCGGTCTCCAAAACCGGAGGCTGAGGGTTCGAGTCCCTCCGCTCCTGCCAATATGAGCTAGTGAATTATGAAAAACCCGATTAAATTTTTACAAGAGGTAAAACAAGAGGCTTTTAAAGTTACTTGGCCAACCTGGAAAGAGACACTGCAAGGTGCTTTAATGGTATTTGCAATGGCAGTTGTTATGTCTTTATTTTTTCTTCTTTTAGATCAGGTTTTAAAGTTTTTTTTAGAACTTTTGCTTAAAGTGAGTATATAATGAAAAACTGGTATATAGTTCAATCTCACTCTAGTTTTGAAAACAAAGTTGCTGCTTTAATTAAAGAAGAAGCTGATAAAGCAAAAATTGCTGATAAATTTGAGGAAATTATTGTACCAACTCATGATGTAACTGAGGTTAAAAGAGGTAAAAGAATCCAAAGAAAAAAAAAATACTTTCCTGGATATGTGTTAATTAAGAGTGAAATGGATAATAATATCTATCACATGATTAAGAATATTAAGAGAGTTAGTGGTTTCTTAGGCACAAAAGGTATCCCTGTTCCAGTTTCAGATAAAGAAGTAGAGAAAATCTTAGGACAGATTAAAGATGGTGTTGCCCAGCCAAAATCAGGTGTAGATTACAGTGTTGGAGAAAAAGTTCAGGTTGTAGATGGACCATTTGCTTCATTTACTGGTATGATTGAGGAAATTGATGAAGAAAAAGCTAGACTTAAGGTTTCTGTTTCTATATTTGGTCGTCCTACACCAGTTGATTTAGAATATAATCAGGTTGAAAAGGTAAGTTAATGGCAAAAGAAATTAGTGGATTTATAAAATTACAAATTAAGGGTGGACAAGCTAATCCAGCTCCACCAGTTGGTCCAGCATTAGGTCAACGTGGAGTAAACATTATGGAATTCTGTAAAGCCTTTAATGATAAAACTAAATCAATGGCAGGCAAACCTGTTCCAGTAGAGATTACAGTTTATAAAGATAAAAAATTTGATTTTAAAATAAAAACACCGCCAGCTTCTTTTTATATTAAAGAAGCTGTAAAACTTAAAGGTGGATCAAAAGAACCGGGAAGAAATATTGTTGCTTCGATTACAAAAAAACAGTTAGAAAACATAGCAAAAGAAAAAATGAATGATTTAAATGCAAACGATATTGAAGAAGCTATAAAAATTATTGCAGGATCAGCTAGATCAATGGGTATTGAGGTTAAAGAATAATGACATCTAAAAGATATAAAAAATTACCTGAACAGACCAAAGATTTGAATGCAGAGTCTATAGAAAAATTATTACCTGAACTAAAGAAAAACTGTACAACTAAATTTGATGAGTCTCTAGATTTAAGTTTTCAAATAAATAACAAGCAGAAGAAAAGTGAAGTTAATATCAGAACAGTAGTCAATTTACCTGGTGGAACAGGTAAGAAAGTAAAAGTTGCAGTAGTTTGTGAGGATAATAAAGCTAAAGATGCAAAAGATGCTGGTGCTGATATTGTAGGTGGTGACGAGTTTATTGATAGAATTAAAGGTGGAGAATTGAATTTTGAAAAATTAATTTGTACACCAGCAATGATGATTAAACTTTCTAAATTAGGAAAAGTTTTGGGACCAAAAGGTTTGATGCCTAATCCAAAACTTGGTTCAGTTTCTGAAAATATAAAAGAAGCTGTTACTAATGCTAAATCTGGTCAAGTAGAAATTAGAAATGACAAAGACGGGAATATTGGAGTTAGTATTGGAAAAAAATCTTTTAGTGATGATCAATTACTAAAAAACTATAGTGCAATTTTAGATGCTTTGGAAAAAGAAAAATCAAACAATACCTTAAAAGGTGATTTAATTAAAAGTGTATTTGCTACATCAACAATGGGTGTTTCATACAAAGTTAAATTAGGGAAATCTATCTAATTATGATGAACAAAGAACAAAAGAAAAATTATATAGAAGAAATGACCAGCAAGTTTGAAAATAGTAAAGCTGTTATGGTTACTCATTACCAAGGTTTAACCATGACTCAATTAGATGAATTAAGAGCTAAGATGAGAGAACATGGAATAATTTTCAAAATAACAAAAAACAGAATTACAAAATTAGCTTTAGAAAAAACAAAGTGTAAAGATTTGTCAAATTTATTTACTGGCCCAACAGCCGTTGCCTTTGGGGAAGATGCTATAATGTCGGCAAGGATTCTTTCAAAATTTGCAAAAGATAATGAAAACTTAAAATTAATCGGTGGAATCATGGATAACGAGGTCTTAGATCAGGCCGGTGTCCAAAATGTAGCTAGTTTACCCACATTAGACGAGGCTAGAGCCAATATTGTAGGTATTTTGAACGCTTCTGCATCTAAATTAATCAGTATTTTGCTTGCACATTCAGAAAAAATGAGTAGTTTGTCGGCAGAAAATTCTGAAACACAACCCAAAGAGTAAAAAATATGCCTGACCTAAACAAAATTATTGAGGACTTATCAAGTTTGACAGTTGCAGAGGCAGCTGAGCTTTCAAAACAGTTAGAAGAAAAATGGGGTGTAACTCCAATGGCAGCAGCAGCTCCAGCAGCAGCAGGTGGTGCGGCTCCAGCAGAAGATAAAGATGATTTTACAATCATGCTAGTTTCTGCAGGCGATAAAAAAATTAATGTTATTAAAGAAGTAAGAGCAGCAACTTCATTAGGTTTAAAAGAAGCTAAAGATCTTGTAGAGGGAGCACCAAAGGAAGTTAAATCTGGTGTAAATAAAAAAGATGCTGAAGAGATCAAAGCTAAATTAGAAGCTGCTGGCGCTAAAGTAGAACTTAAATAAATTAAATAGAAAGAATTCAAATACTGATTATTTATTAATCAGTATCTATAAACATAAATGCAATTATCTTTTACTGAAAAGAAAAACATAAGAAAAAGTTTTGGTAAACTTAAAGAAAGTTTATCTATCCCAAACTTGATTGAGGTACAAAAGAATTCTTACAAAGAATTAACAGAATTTAACTTGGAGCCAGCTGAACTTACCAAAGGTTTTGATAGAGTATTTAAAAGTATTTTTCCTATCGAGGATTTAAACGATAAAGCAACTTTAGAGTATGTTTCATATAGATTAGAAAAACCAAAATTTGATGTTGAGGAATGCATAGCAAGAGGTCTAACATATTCATCTGCACTTAAATGTACATTAAGGTTAGTGGTTTATGAAATAGATCAAGAAAACAACACTAAAGATATCTTATCTGCAAAAGAACAAGAAGTATATATGGGTGAAGTTCCGATGATGACAAACAGTGGAACATTTATTACTAATGGTGTTCAAAGAGTTGTTGTAAACCAAATGCATAGAAGTCCAGGTGTATTTTTTGATCATGACAAAGGGAAAACTCATGCAAGCGGTAAACTTTTATTTAATTGCAGAGTTATACCTAATAGAGGTTCATGGTTAGATTTTGAATATGATGTTAAAGATTTTTTATATTTTAAAATTGATAGAAAAAAGAAAATTTTTGCATCTACTTTATTATTAGCTTTGGGTTATACAAAATCAGAAATAGTAGACGAGTTCTATGAGAGTGAACAATATAGTTTTGATCCAAAAACAAAAAAGTGGAAAACTAAATTTAATCCAGAAAATTATAAAGCTAAAAATTTTTCTGAGGAAGTAATTGATGCTAAGACTGGAGAGGTAGTAATTAAGTTAGGTGACAAAATAAATTTTTTAAGCGCAAAAAAATTAGCTAATGATGGTCTGAAAGACATATTAGTTTCAAGAGAGTCATTATTTGGTAAATTTTTACATAGAGATATTAAAGTTAGTGATGAAGAGGATGGGGTATTAAATATTGGTACTGAGTTAAATGATACAATTATTAATCAGATTCTGGATGCCAACATACACTCACTTCAAATTTCTGTTACAAACTCAATAAATAAAGGACCTTATCTACTTACAACTATTTTAGCTGATAAAAATAGCACTAAAGATGAAGCTATCACAGAAATCTATAAAATGTTGAGACCAGGTGAACCTCCAACCATAGAAATAGCAACTCAAATATTTAATAACCTTTTTTTTAGCTCAGATAGATATGATTTGTCTGATGTAGGAAGAGTTAAAATGAACTCAAGATTAAACCAAGAATGTTCTGATAAAATTACAATCTTAAGAAACGATGATATCATTGCAATAATACACAAAATGTTAGATCTACGTGATGGTAAAGATGATGTTGATGATATTGATCATCTAGGCAATAGAAGAGTGCGTTCTGTAGGAGAGTTAGTTGAAAACCAAGCCCGAATAGGGGTTTATAGAATGGAAAGAGCAATCAAAGAAAAAATGACTACTCTAGATGTGGAGTCAGCAATGCCACAAGATTTAATTAATGCAAAACCATTAACTGTCTCATTAAAAGATTTTTTTGCAAGTTCTCAGCTCTCTCAGTTTATGGACCAAACAAATCCATTATCAGAAATTACTCACAAGAGAAGAGTTTCAGCATTAGGTCCAGGTGGTTTAACAAGAGAAAGAGCTGGTTTTGAGGTTAGAGACGTGCATCCTACTCATTATGGAAGAATTTGTCCAATTGAGACACCAGAGGGCCCAAATATTGGTTTGATTAATAGTTTATCCACATACGCTAAAATTAACAAGTATGGCTTTATAGAAAGTCCATATAAAAAAGTTAAAGATGGAGTTGTTCAAGACAAAGTTGAATATTTGTCAGCAATGGAAGAAACTAAATTTACTATTGCTCAAGCAAATACAAAACTTGATAGAAATGGAAAAATTACTGAAGAATTAGTTTCGTGTAGGCAAAATCTAAACTTTCTTTTAGCTAAACCTGATACAATTGATTATATCGACGTTTCACCTAAACAACTTGTTTCAGTTGCAGCATCATTAATACCATTTTTAGAAAATGATGATGCCAACAGAGCATTGATGGGATCAAATATGATGAGACAAGCTGTTCCACTGTTGAAACCTGAATCACCACTCGTTGGCACAGGAATTGAAAGCGATGTAGCTTTAGACTCTGGAGTAACTATTGTTGCAAAGCGTGATGGTATTGTTGACAAAATAGATGGTAAAAGAATTGTGATCAAGGTAACCGAAGAAACAGATTTCAGTAAGTCTGGAGTAGATATCTATAATTTACAAAAATTTAAA
Organism: uncultured Pelagibacteraceae bacterium; assembly: GCA_902566705.1. Classification (GTDB taxonomy): domain Bacteria; phylum Pseudomonadota; class Alphaproteobacteria; order Pelagibacterales; family Pelagibacteraceae; genus Pelagibacter. Next base: position 16,106 of record CACFJT010000008.1, on the reverse strand, counting down.
AGATCAAATCAAAATACATGTATTAACCAAAGACCTTTAGTTAGAGTCGGTGACAAAGTTAAATCCGGAGATATTATTGCAGATGGTCCTTCAACAAAATTAGGTGAGCTAGCCCTAGGTAAGAATGTTACTGTAGCTTTTATGCCGTGGCAAGGTTATAATTTTGAAGACTCAATCCTAATTTCAGAAAGATGTGTTACCGATGATGTATTCACATCTGTTCATATTGTTGAATATGAAATTATGGCTAGGGATACTAAACTTGGTGAAGAGGAAATCACTAGAGATATACCAAATGTAAATGAGGAAGCGTTAAAAAACCTTGATGAGTCAGGAATCGTTTATATAGGTGCAGAAGTAAATGCAGGAGATATTTTAGTTGGGAAAGTAACTCCAAAAGGTGACTCAGCTTCTGGTCCTGAGGAAAAATTATTAAGATCAATTTTTGGTGAAAAAGCTATTGATGTAACTGACACATCTTTAAGAATGTCCAGAGGATCAAGTGGAACAGTTGTAGATGTGAGAGTATTCAACAGGCATGGAATTGAGAAAGATGAAAGATCAATAACTATTGAGAGAGCAGAAATTGAGCAAGTTCAACAAGATAAAATTGTTGAGGAAGAAATACTAGAAAGAAGTATTAAACAAAGAGCTTCACAATTTTTATCAGGATCATCTTTAACAAAAAAAGTAAAAGATTTATCTGAAGGAACAAAGTTAGATTTTGATATTATAAATAAATTATCAATTAACGATGTCTTTAAAATTACAGTAGGTGATGTAAAACAGGAAACGACCTTAGCTCAATTAAAAGATCAATTCAATAAAGCGAAACAAGACATAACAGAGAGATTTGAGGATAAAGTTCTAAAAATTAGAAGTGGTGATGATCTACTACCAAGTGTTATGAAGATGGTAAAGGTTTTTGTAGCTATCAAAAGAAGATTAAGACCTGGTGATAAGATGTCCGGAAGACATGGTAACAAAGGAGTTGTGAGTAAAATTGTACCAGTTGAGGATATGCCATATCGAGAAGATGGTAGACCAGTTGATATTGTATTAAATCCACTTGGAGTACCAAGTAGGATGAACGTTGGTCAAATACTAGAAACACATTTGGGTTGGGCATGTAAAGAATTTGGTGAACAAGTTAAAAATTTGGTAAACGAAAATAATAAAAAAATTGAACGTACAGAAAAAATTGAGAAATTCCTAAAATCTGTTTATGGAGAACAGATTTTTAATGAAAAGGTAGACAAATTAAGTAAGACAGAATTTAAAGATCTTTGTGAAAATTTACAAAACGGTATTGCAATCTCAACACCTGTATTTGACGGTGCTAAAGAGAAAAATGTTACTGAGATGCTTGAATTAGCAAATTTACCAGGCTCAGGTCAAACCTACTTGTGGGATGGAAGAACTGGCGAAAAATTTGATAGACCAGTTACAGTTGGAATAATTTACATGTTAAAACTTCATCACTTGGTCGAAGATAAAATTCACGCTAGATCAACAGGTCCTTATAGTTTGGTTACTCAACAACCACTTGGTGGTAAAGCACAATTAGGTGGTCAAAGATTTGGTGAAATGGAAGTTTGGGCCCTTGAAGCGTATGGTGCTTCTTACACTTTGCAGGAAATTTTGACTGTTAAATCTGATGACGTTGCAGGAAGAGTGAAAGTGTATGAGACAATAGTCAAAGGTGAAGAAAATTTTGAGTCTGGAATACCAGAATCATTTAACGTTTTGGTTAAAGAGATTAAATCATTAGCATTAAACGTGGAGCTTAATTAATGAAAAAAGAACTAACAGATCTATTTAAGGGCAGTGAAATTTCAGAAGCTCAAAATTTTAATAGTATTAAAATATCACTAGCCAGCCCAGAGAAAATTAAATCTTGGACATTTGGGGAAATAAAAAAGCCTGAAACAATTAATTACAGAACTTTTAGACCAGAAAAAGATGGATTATTCTGTGCAAGAATATTTGGACCAATAAAAGATTATGAGTGTTTATGCGGTAAGTATAAACGAATGAAATTTAGAGGAATTATATGTGAGAAATGTGGTGTTGAAGTTACAAAATCAAATGTAAGAAGAGAAAGAATGGGTCATATTAATCTTGCTACCCCAGTGGCACATATTTGGTTTTTAAAATCTCTTCCAAGCAGAATTGCTTTAGCAGTAGATATGAAGTTAAAAGAAATAGAGAGAGTTCTTTATTTTGAAAACTTTATAGTAATTGAACCAGGTTTAACTGGTCTACAAAAAAATCAGCTTTTAAATGAGGAAGAACTTGCCAAATATCAAGATGAATTTGGTGAAGAGAGCTTTACAGCTGGAATTGGAGCGGAAGCTGTTCTTGAAATGTTAAAAAATTTAGACTTAGAATTAGAGAGAAAAAATCTTGTTAGCTTTATTAAAGAAACTAAATCAAAAGTTAATGAAGAAAGAGCAATTAAAAGATTAAAATTAATCGAGTCATTTATAGAAACTGGTCAAAAGCCTGAGTGGATGATAATGACTGTAGTGCCAGTTATACCTCCCGAATTAAGACCGTTAGTTCCTCTAGACGGTGGAAGATTTGCTACTTCAGATCTGAACGATTTATATAGAAGAGTAATTAACAGGAATAATAGATTGAAAAGATTAATGGATCTCAAAGCTCCAGATATCATTGTAAGAAATGAAAAAAGGATGCTTCAGGAGTCTGTAGATGCTCTATTTGATAACGGTAGAAGAGGTAGAGTAATTACAGGTACAGGTAAGCGACCACTTAAGTCTCTCGCTGAAATGTTGAAAGGTAAACAAGGAAGATTCAGACAAAATTTATTAGGTAAGCGGGTTGATTATTCAGGTAGATCAGTAATTGTTGTTGGGCCAGATTTAAAATTGCATGAGTGTGGTTTGCCGAAAAAAATGGCTCTTGAGTTATTTAAACCATTTTTATATGCAAGATTAAACAAATTAGGATTAGCATCTACAATCAAACAAGCTAAAAAATTAGTTGAAAAAGAAACAAATGCAGTTTGGGATGCCTTAGAGTTAATTGTTAGAGAGCATCCGGTACTTTTAAATAGAGCACCAACACTTCATAGACTTGGAGTTCAAGCATTTGAACCAAAATTAATCGAAGGAGATGCAATTGAATTACACCCTTTAACTTGTGCAGCATTTAATGCTGACTTTGATGGTGATCAAATGGCAGTTCACGTTCCATTAAGTTTAGAAGCACAATTAGAAGCAAGAATTTTAATGTTATCTACAAATAATATTCTTTCCCCATCAAATGGGAAACCAATTATTGTTCCAAGTCAGGATATGATTTTAGGAATCTACTACCTGTCACAAGAACCCATATCTGATAAGCCTGCAGGATACTTTACAAATGCAGATCAAATTGAATTTGCATTATCTTCTGGTCAAATAAATGTACATAGCACTATTATTTCAAGATATGAAACTGTAGATGAGCAAGGTAATAAGAAAATTGAAAAGTATACATCTACAGCTGGAAGATTTTTATTAGCAAATTTATTACCTAAAAATAGCAATATTAAGTTTTCTTTAGTAGATAGATTGTTGCCTAAAAAAGTGGTTTCAGAAATAATTGATATTGTATTTAGATTTTGTGGTCAAAAAATAACTGTGATTTTCTGTGATAAGCTTAAAGATTTAGGTTTTAAACATGCTTTTAAAGCAGGAATTTCGTTTGGAAAAGATGATCTTATAATCCCAGCAAATAAAACTCAACTAATTGACGATACTAAGAAATTAATTTCAGATTACGAAACCCAATATGCCGAAGGTTTAATTACAAGAGGAGAAAAATATAACAAAGTTGTTGATGCTTGGTCTAAGTGTACCGATAAAGTCGCTGGTGAAATGATGAAGGGAATTTCAGCTACAGAAAAAACTGATGATGGATTAAAGATAAATTCTGTATTTATGATGGCTGATAGTGGAGCTAGGGGATCTGCCGCTCAAATGAAACAATTAGCAGGTATGAGAGGTTTGATTGCCAAACCTTCAGGGGAAATTATTGAAAGTCCGATTATTTCAAATTTTAAAGAGGGATTAACTGCTTTGGAGTATTTTAACTCAACACACGGTGCTAGAAAAGGATTAGCAGATACAGCATTAAAAACAGCTAGTTCTGGATACTTAACAAGAAGACTATGTGATGTAGCTCAAGACTTAACGATAACTAAAGTTAAATGTGATGATCCTGGATTTATTGAGCTTTCTGAAATTCTAGAAGGCGGTAATGTGGTTGTGAGTTTATCTGAAAGAGCATTAGGAAGAGTTACAGCAGCTGAAGTTAAAAACCCTTTATCAGGTGAGGTAATTATTAAAAAATCTGAAATGATAGATGAAGCTGGTTGTGATAAAATTGATGCAGCAGGAGTTAAATCAATAAAAGTTTATTCTGTAATGACATGTAGTTCAAAAGAAGGTGTGTGTGCTACTTGCTATGGACGGGATTTATCAAGGGGTAAAATGGTTCATGTTGGAGAAGCTATTGGAATGATATCCGCTCAATCAATTGGAGAACCAGGAACACAATTGACAATGAGAACATTCCACGTAGGAGGAACAGCTTCTGTTAAGCAAGACTCTCAAATTGTTACTAAAAATGATGGAACTCTAAAAATTATAAACTCAAATATTTTAGAGGACTCTAAAAAGAATTTGATTGTTATGGGAAGAAACACTCAGCTTTCTATTGAGGATGACAAAGGGGTTCAGATAGCTGTTTATAAGGTTGCTTATGGGTCAAAACTATTTTTCAACAATGGCGACAAAGTAAAAGCAAATACAAAAATATGTGAATGGGATCCATATACAACCCCAGTTATTGCTGAGAAAAGTGGTATAGCTAGTTATGTGGATTTAATTGATGGTGTGTCAATTCAAGAAACCACTGACGATGCAACAGGAATTTCATCTAAATCAGTAATTGATTGGAGAGGTCAATCTAAGAGTACTGATTTAAAACCTAGAATTACTTTAAGAGATGAAAAAGGAAATGTAATAAAAAAAGCTGACGATAATGAAGCTAGATATTATTTAGTACCAGACTCGATTTTGTCAATTAAAGATGGTCAAAAAGTTTATGCAGGTGATGTAATTGCAAGGTTGCCAAAGGAAACTACAAAAACTAAAGATATTACTGGAGGTCTCCCAAGAGTTGCTGAGTTATTCGAAGCTAGAAAAGCTAAAGACAGCGCAATCATCGCAGAAAATAATGGAAGTGTAGTTTTTGGAAAAGAGGTAAGAGGAAAGCAGAGAGTATCTATTGTTCCTGAGGATGGATCTGAACCTTCAAATTATTTAATTCCAAAAGGTAAACATATCAATTTTAACCCTGGTGAAAAAATTCAAAAAGGAGAGTATCTTTTAGATGGTCAGCCACTACCACATGATATTTTAAGAATTTTAGGTATTAAAGAATTAACAGAGTATTTTGTTAACCAAGTTCAAGAAGTATATAGATTACAAGGTGTAATTATAAATGATAAGCATATCGAAACTATTTTAAGACAAATGCTTAAAAAGATTGAAGTTAAAGTTTCTGGTGACTCAAGTTATTTACCTGGCGAAGTAGTTGATAGAATTAAGTTTGATAACACTAACGAAAAATTAGTTGCAGAAGGTAAAACACCAGCGGTAGGTGAAAGAGTTCTAATGGGAATCACTAAAGCTTCACTTCAGACTGAATCGTTTGTATCAGCAGCTTCGTTCCAAGAAACAACAAGAGTATTAACAGATGCTGCAATTAAAGGAAAAGTTGATCCGTTAAATGGCCTTAAGGAAAACGTAATAGTTGGAAGATTAGTTCCTGCAGGTACTGGTAATATCAAAAATAGATGGAACAATAAAGCTCTGGAGGATGACAATCATTTCTTAGCAGAGCAAGATAAAATAGAAGCTTCAGAACCTGAAGAAACACAGACAAATCAGTAAAAAAACCACCTTAAAATTGCAGTTTTAGTTTGACAAAGGGCGATTATTAAGTAATTTGGCGATATTTTTGGTTGGAATGTAGTACCTCTTACGGTACTAAACGCTGCCACAAAATAACCTGTCAGTTATTTTCATCTAAAAATAAATTAATTAATTTTAAAAATATTTATGCCAACTATTAATCAGTTGTTAAGAAAAAAAAGAGTTAAACCATCTGCAAGGAACAAAGTTCCTGCACTACAAAAACAACCTTTAAAGAGAGGTGTTTGTGTTAAAGTTTATACAACAACTCCCAAGAAACCAAACTCAGCATTAAGAAAAGTTGCTAGAGTTAGATTATCAAATGGATTTGAAGTTACAGCTTATATTCCAGGTGAAGGTCACAACCTTCAAGAACACTCAGTTGTAATGATAAGAGGTGGAAGAGTAAAAGATTTACCAGGTGTACGTTATCATATTTTAAGAGGCAATCTGGATACTCAAGGTGTTGCGAACAGAAAACAAAGAAGATCTTTATACGGAACTAAAAAAGGTAAATAATGTCTAGAAAAAAAACACAACCAAAAAAAAATGTAGTTCCAGATCCCAAATTTAATTCTACTATTATACCAAAATTAATAAATAATATAATGTATGATGGTAAAAGAGGAATTGCTGCAAAAATTGTTTACGAAGCAATAGATAAAATTAAAACAAAAACTAAAGATGAACCAATTGATATTTTCAATGAAGCAATTAACAATATCAAACCAACTGTAGAAGTTAGATCTAGAAGAGTTGGTGGTGCAACTTATCAAGTTCCTGTTGAGGTAAAAAGTAAAAGAGCACAAGCTTTAGCTATTAGATGGTTAGTTGAGTCAGCAAGAAAAAGAAAAGATAAACACATGGCAGATAAAATTTTTAATGAGCTTTATGATGCTTATGAAAAAAAAGGTGCTGCTGTTAAAAAAAGAGAGGATGTACACAAAATGGCGGAGTCCAATAAGGCCTTTGCTCATTTTAGGTGGTAATAAGATATGGCTAGAACTCATACATTAGATAAATACAGAAACATTGGGATCATGGCCCATATAGATGCTGGTAAAACAACTACTACAGAAAGAATTTTATATTACACAGGTAAAAGTCATAAAATAGGTGAAGTACACGATGGTGCAGCAACCATGGATTGGATGGAGCAAGAACAAGAAAGAGGTATTACAATTACTTCTGCAGCAACTACTTGTTTTTGGAATGATCACAGAGTTAACATTATAGATACTCCAGGTCACGTAGACTTTACTATTGAAGTAGAGAGATCTTTAAAAGTTTTAGATGGTGCAGTAGCTGTTTTTGATGGCGTAGCAGGTGTAGAACCACAATCCGAAACTGTATGGAGACAAGCCGATAAGTATAAAGTACCAAGAATTTGTTTTGTAAACAAATTAGACAGAACAGGTGCTGATTTCTTTAGATGTGTAGACATGATTAAAGATAGATTAGGTGCTAAACCATTAGTATTACAAGTTCCTATTGGAATTGAAGCTTCTCTAACTGGAGTTGTTGATTTAGTTAAAATGAAAGCTCAAGTTTGGAAAAATGAGGCTTTAGGTGCAGAATGGGAATACAAAGATATTCCTGATGATCTTAAAGAAATAACTGAAAAGTATAGAACGGAATTAATCGAAACTGCTGTAGAACAAGATGAAAAGTTAATGGAGTCTTACTTAAATGGAGACGAAATTAAGGAAGAAGATTTGGTTAAATGCATAAGAAAAGGAACATTGGATTTTAGTTTTGTTCCTGTTTTAACTGGATCTGCCTTTAAAAATAAAGGTGTTCAGCCTTTACTAGATGCAGTTGTGAACTACTTGCCAAGTCCAGTTGATATTGGTTCAATTAAAGGAACAAAAGTTGGATCAGAAGATGAAATAGAAATGAAATTTGATGATGGTTCTTCTTTTTCCGGTTTAGCATTTAAAGTTGCAAACGATCCTTTTGTAGGTTCTTTAACATTCGTTAGAATTTATTCTGGTACAATTAAGTCTGGAACTGCCGTATACAACTCTTCATCTGATAAAGAAGAAAGAGTTGGTCGTATGCTTTTAATGCATGCTAATTCAAGAGAAGATATTAAAGAGGCTAATGCAGGTGATATTGTTTCACTTGCAGGATTAAAAAATACTATGACAGGTCACACTTTATGTGACAAAGAAAATCCAGTGTTGCTAGAGCCAATGGAATTCCCAGAGCCAGTAATTGAAATTGCTGTAGAACCAAAAACAAAAGGTGACCAAGAAAAAATGGGTGAAGCTTTAGCAAGATTAGCTAAAGAGGATCCATCATTTAGAGTTTCTTCAGATGAAGAGTCAGGTCAAACAATAATTAAAGGTATGGGTGAACTTCACTTAGATATCATTGTTGATCGAATGAAAAGAGAATTTAAAGTTGAAGCAAACGTAGGTGCTCCACAAGTTGCTTACAGAGAAACTATAGAAAAATCTGCTGAGTATGAATACATACATAAAAAACAAAGTGGTGGTGCTGGTCAGTTCGCTAAAGTTAAATTATTTGTTGAACCTCAAGAACCAGGAAAAGGTAGAGAAGTTGAAAGTGCTATTAAGGGTGGAGCTATTCCTAAAGAATTTATTCCTGGTGTTGAAAAAGGTATTGAAACAGTATCTGATAGTGGAATTTTGGCAGGTTTCCCAATGATTGATTACAAAGTAACTATTGTTGATGGTTTACATCACGATGTTGACTCAAGCGTTTTAGCTTTTGAACTTGCAAGCAGGGCATGTTTTAAAGAAGCATGTACTCAAGGTGGATTAAAACTTCTAGAACCAATTATGAGAGTAGAAGTAGTTACTCCTGAAGATTATATGGGAGATGTTATTGGTGATTTAAACAGTAGAAGAGGACAAATTAGTACTCAAGAACAAAGAGGAAATGCAACTGTAATTACAGCTATGGTTCCTCTAGCAAATATGTTCGGTTACATTAATAATCTTAGATCAATGTCACAAGGAAGAGCACAATATTCAATGTTCTTTGATCATTATTCTAAAGTTCCTCAAAACGTTCAAGACGAAGTAACTAAAAAGGTAGCAGGATAATGGAAAAGCAAAATATTAGAATAAAACTAAGAGCTTATGATAATAAGGTTTTAGATGCCTCTACAGAAGAAATTGTAAACACAGTTAAAAGAACTGGGGCTACAATAAAAGGGCCAATTCCATTACCTACAAGAGTTGAAAGATATACTGTATTAAGATCACCTCACATAGACAAGAAAAGTAGAGAACAATTTGAATCAAGAACACACAAAAGATTAATCGATATTATTGAACCAACACCACAAACTGTAGAAGCTTTGATGAAACTGGATTTAGCTTCTGGTGTAGATGTGGAGATAAAAATTTAATCATGAGTGAGATAGCTTTATTAGGAAAAAAAATAGGAATGACAAGAGAGTTCTATAAATCTGGTCAATTAGTTCCTGTGACTGTACTAAAGGTTGAAAAAGCTAGAGTTATTCAGGTCATTGAAGAGGAAAAAAGAGGATACAAAGCTGTTCAGCTTGGATATGGAAAAATTAAAAATTCAAAACTAACAAAATCAATGAAAGGTGTTTTTGCTAAAAAAAATACTGAAGCTAAGAAAAAATTAAAAGAATTTAGAGTAAATGATACTTCTGTTTACAAAGAAGGAAACGAGTTTGGTTTAGAAATATTTAAAGATATTAAATTTGTAGACACAAGATCAAAGACAATTGGTAAAGGTTTTGCAGGTGCTATGAAAAGACATAATTTTGGAGGTTTAAGAGCCAGTCACGGTGTTTCAATATCACACAGAGCTCATGGTTCAACTGGGCACAGTCAAGATCCAGGAAAAGTTTTTAAAGGAAAAAAAATGGCTGGTCATATGGGTGACAAACTAAGAACAATGCAAAATATTGAAATAATAAAAACAGACTTAGAAAACGAACTTCTTTACTTAAAAGGATCAATACCTGGTTCAAAAAATTCTGAAGTAATGGTTAAAAAATCAGTGAAAAATATAAGCAAAATGACAATTGGTGAGAAACAAGCAGCTGCTGAAGAAGCTAAAAAAACACCTGAGAAAAAGAAAAAATAATGAAATTAGATAAAATTAGCATAGACGGAAAAAAAGATAGTATTGAAGTTTTGGATAAGATTTTTTCTGCAAAAATTAACCATAAATTAGTTAGCGCTGTACTTTATAAAACAAATGCTAATTACAAAGGAAGACATGCCAAAACTAAGCAACAAAATGAAGTAAAAGGACCAACTTCGAAAATATATGCTCAAAAAGGGACTGGTGGAGCAAGGCATGCTAGTAGAAAAGCTCCTATATTTGTTGGTGGTGGTATTGCTCATGGACCAAAAGGTGAATTGGCTTATAAAAAAAGAAAACTAAACAAAACTGAGAAAAAACAAAGTGTAGCTTCATTAATTACTGAAAAAAATAATAATAAAAATTTATTAATCTTAAATGATTTTACTTCCGAAATAAAAAAAACAAAAGAAATGAACTCAATTATTAATAAACTTGAAATTACAAATTCACTAATAATTTTAGATAAAAATTCTAAAGAAAAAATTGAAAAATCAGCAAGAAATATTCCAAATGTTAAAGTTACAGATGTAAATCATTTCAGCGCTTATGACATTATTAAATTTAAAAAAGTAGTTTTCACTGAAAGCTCTGTGAAAGAACTAGAAAAGAGATATTCATAATATGGAAAAAATTCATTTATACGACAAAATTCTTTCTCCAGTGGTTACAGAGAAATCAACTAATTTATCTGAACTAAATAAAATTGTATTTAAAGTTCCAGATAGTGCAAATAAGAAAAACTTAAAAAAGAATATTGAAAAAATATTCAAAGTTAATGTGACAAAGATAAATATTATTAACAAACAGAACAGAACAAAAGTTACCAGAGGTAGAAAAGTAAAAGTATCTGGATATAAAAAAGCAATAATTACTTTAAAAAAAGGTCAGAGCATTGATCTTACAACAGGAATTTAATAAATGGCATTAAAAACTTTTAAACCATATACAAAATCTACAAGAGGTACCATTTTAGTTGATAGAACTGGTTTATGGAAAGGTAAACCATTCAAGACCTTAGTTTCACCTAAAAATGCGATGAAAGGTAGAAATAATAATGGTCATATTACCTCTATTAATAGAGCTGGTGGACATAAAAAAATGTACAGACATGTAGATTTTTATCGAAAAAAATTCGACATGGAAGCCACAGTTGAAAGAATTGAATATGATCCTAATAGATCATGCTACATTATGTTAGTTAAATTTGAGGATGGTACTCACTCATATTTTTTAGCACCACAAAAAATTAAAGTTGGAGATAAAGTTGAAAGCGGCTCTAAAAAAGAAATTAAAGTAGGTAATTGTATGCCATTACAAGATATACCAGTGGGTATCAATATACATAATGTCGAGATACAGCCAGGTGGTGGTGGAAAAATTGCCAGAGCAGCTGGTTCATCAGTTACTATTAGTGGTCTAGATGGAAACTACAGTTTAATAAAATTAGCCTCAGGTGAAGTGCGAAAAATAGATTCAAGAGCTTTAGCTACAATTGGAATTTTAAGTAATCCAGATCAAAAAAATATTAAAATTGGAAAAGCAGGTAGATCAAGATGGTTGGGTAGAAGACCTCATACTAGAGGTGTTGTTAAAAACCCAGTTGATCACCCACATGGAGGTGGAGAAGGAAAATCTGCTGGGGGAAGACATCCAGTTTCACCTACAGGACAATCTGCTAAAGGTTTAAAAACTCGAGATAATAAAAGAACAGATAAATTTATAGTTAAGAGAAGAAATAAGAGGAAGGATACTAAGTAATGGCTAGAGCAGTTTGGAAAGGTCCGTTTGTAGAAGAAAGCTTGATGAAGAAAGTCGACAAGTATAAAGACGATCCAAAGAAAATTCCTATTAAAACTTGGTCAAGAAAATCTACAATTTTACCAGATTTTGTAGGTGTAAGTTTCCAAATTTATAATGGTAAAAAATTTATACCAATAACTGTTTCAGAAGATATGGTTGGACATAAATTAGGTGAGTTTGCGCCAACAAGAACGTTCTTTGGTCATACACCGGCTGATAAAAAAGCTAAACCAGCAACAGCAGAGAAGAAATAATTATGGGCAAGAAAAAGAAAATAGATAAATCTAAAGAAAAAACAGTGAAGTCTGTTAATAACGGTATTAGATCAAGTGTTAGAAAGCTAAATCCAATACTTAGAAGTATCGTTGGTAAAAAAGTTGATGTTGCAATTAGAGATTTACAGTTTTCAGAAAAAAGAGTTACTAGAGATGTTAGAAAAACAATTAGCTCTGCAGTTGCCAATGCAGAAAATAATTTTCAATACGATATTGATAAATTAATAGTTAAAGAAGCATATTGTGGAAAAAAAATAGTTATGAAAAGATTTAGACCAAGAGCCAAAGGAAGAGCAGCACCAATATTAAAACCTTGGTCAACTGTTACAATAATTTTATCAGAAGCAAAACAAATGGAGAAACATGGGACAAAAAGTTAATCCGGTAGGTTTTAGATTAGGTGTCAACAGAGGATGGGACTCTGTATGGTATGCTAAGAAAAAAGATTTTGGAAATTATCTAATAGAAGATTTTAAAATAAGGGAATATATCAAGAAAAATGTAATTAATTCAGGTGTATCCAAGGTAATGATCGAAAGAACATCTAATAAGTGTTATGTCACAATTTATACTTCTAGACCAGGATTTGTGATTGGTAAAAAAGGAAGTGATATAGACAAAATTAAAAACAATCTTTCAAAATTAACTTCAAATGAAGTTAATCTAAATATTAAAGAAGTTAAAAAACCTGAAACTAATGCTTATTTAGTAGCTGAAAACATAGCTCAACAGCTTGTTAAAAGAATTTCTTATAGAAGAGCAATGAAAAGAGCAATGCAATCATGTATTAGACTAGGAGCAAAAGGAATTAAAGTATCAGTGAGTGGAAGACTGGGTGGAAATGAAATAGCAAGAACAGAGTGGTTAAGAGATGGAAGTATTCCATCACATACTTTAAGAGCTGATATAGATTATGCGGAGGCAGAAGCTCTTACAACTTACGGAATTATTGGAATTAAAGTTTGGATTTATAAAGGTGAAGTTTTTGCTAGAGAATTTAGTCAAGAGACAAACAAGGTAGCACTAAAGGAAGGTAAACAGTAATGCTTCAACCAGTAAGAACAAAATGGAGAAAAGCTCATAAAGGTAGAATTCATGGTAATGCCACAAGAGCAAGCACTATTAATTATGGTGCTTACGCATTAAAAGCTTTACAGCCTGAAAGAGTTACTGGAAAACAGATTGAAGCTGCAAGAGTTGCTTTAACAAGACATATGAAAAGACAAGGTAGAGTTTGGACAAGAATATTTCCAAATATACCAGTTTCAAAAAAACCAATTGAAGTCAGAATGGGTAAAGGAAAGGGCTCACCCGAGTACTTCGCATGTAGAGTAAAACCAGGAAGAATACTATTTGAAGTTGATGGTGTTTCTGAGCAAATTGCAAAAGAAGCTTTATACAAAGCATCAGCAAAATTACCTATAAAAACTAAAACAATTAAGAGATTTGCATAATGAAAAAACAAGAAATTAAAAAATTATCAAAGGACGAAATCGTGAAGAACATTGATAAACTTAAAAAAGATCTTTTTAATTTCAGATTTCAAAAAATGAATTCACAAGTAACAAACCCAGCTAAAATTGGGGAAACTAGAAAAACAATAGCAAGATTAAAAACAATTTTAAAAGGAAAAGCAAATGCCTAAAAAAATACTTACTGGTATAGTTATAAGCGATAAACCAAATAAAACAATCACAGTTATGGTAGAACGTAAATACTCACATCCAGTTCTAAAAAAAGTTATTAGAGTTAGAAAAAACTATAATGCTCACGATGAAAATAATAAGTTCAAAACTGGTGACAAAGTTTCAATTATTGAGAGCAAACCCTTTTCTAAAAATAAAAAATTTCAAGTTATGGAGAGTACAAAATAATGATTGGTGTTCAAACAGAATTACAGGTTGCTGATAATACTGGTGCGAAAAGAATAGAGTGCATTAAAGTTCTAGGTGGATCAAAAAGAAGATACGCTAGTATTGGTGATACAATTGTAATAGCAGTTAAAGAGGCGATACCTAAAGGAAAAGTTAAAAAAGGATCTGTCCATAAAGCTGTAGTTGTAAGGGTTAAAAAGGGAATTCACAGAAATGATGGTTCCAAAGTAAGATTTGATAATAATGCGGCTGTATTAGTTGATGACAAAGGAGAACCTGTCGGAACAAGGATTTTTGGTCCAGTAACAAGAGAATTAAGAAGTAGAGGTCAAATGAAAATTATTTCATTGGCACCAGAGGTTTTATAATGATTAAAAAAGGTTTGAAAGTAAGAGTTTTAACTGGAAGAGATAAAAAAAAAGAAGGAGAAGTTATTGAAATTGATAGAGCTAATAACAGAGCTAAAGTTAAAGAAATAAACATGGTTAAAAAACACGTAAAAACAACAAAAGAGAAAAAAGGTGGAATTTTTCCAAAGGAAAGCTTTATTCATATTTCTAACTTAAAACTAATTGATGAAAAAGCGGCTAAGAAAAAAGAGGCTAAAAAATAATGACACCAAGATTAAAAGAAATATTTAATAAAGAAATTCAGCCTGCATTAAAAGATCAGTTTGGTTTTAAAAATATTTATATGGCTCCGAAAATTGAGAAAGTTGTTTTAAATATGGGTCTTGGTTTAGATGCTACAGATTCTAAGATTTTAAAATCATGCGAAGAGGATATGGCTAAAATTACTGGACAAAAACCAGTTACAACTAAATTTAAAAAATCAGTAGCAAATTTTAAAACCAGAAAAGGATCAAATGCTGGTTTAAAGGTAACATTAAGAAAAAATAGAATGTATGAATTCTTAGACAGATTAGTAAATATTGCATTACCAAGAATTAAAGATTTTAGAGGTTTGTCACCAAAAGGCTTTGATAAATTTGGTAATTATACATTTGGAATTAAAGAGCATATAATTTTTCCAGAAGTAAGCTTTGATAGAGCAGACAAAGTTAGAGGTTTAGATATAGTAATAGTTATTAAAGCAATAAATAAAGAGCATAGTTTTGCATTACTAGAAAAAATGAATTTTCCATTTATTAAAAAAGGAGATAATTAAACATGGCAAAGTTAAGCGCTGTAAATAAAAATAAAAAAAGAATTAAGCTTTCAGATAGGCTTTATAAGAAAAGACAAGCACTAAAGAAGATTGTAATGGATAAAAAGATTCCATTAGAAGAAAGATTTAAAGCGCAACAAAAATTATCTAAACTGCCAAGAAACTCGGCTAAAACAAGAGTTATGAATAGATGTGAGATTACTGGAAGACCTCATGGTGTTTACAGAAAATTAAAGATTTCAAGAATTGCATTAAGACAATTAGGATTACAAGGAAAGATACCTGGCTTAGTTAAATCTAGCTGGTAGAAAGGAAAATTATGAGTTTAAGTGACCCAATAGGAGATATGATTGCTAGAGTGAAGAATGCTCAAGCTAGAAATCATAAAAAAGTAGAATTACCTTCATCTAATTTTAAAACAAAAATTGCAGATATACTTAAAAATGAAGGTTTTATAAAAGATTTTAAAGTAAGTTCTGAAGAAAAAAAACCAATGCTATCATTAGAACTTAAGTACCACTCAGGTAATCCAGTAATTAGTGCTTTTGAAAGAGTATCAAAACCTGGGAGAAGAATTTTTTCATCTGCCAATAGTTTGCCTAAAATAAATAATGGTTTAGGAATTGCTATTGTTTCAACTCCAAAAGGAGTAATGACAGATATTGATGCTAGAAAACAAAAAGTTGGTGGTGAAATAATTTGTAAGGTATTTTAATGTCTAAAATAGGTAAAATAAATATATCGATCCCTGAAAAAGTAAAAGTTGCTTTAGCTGGAAATATTATAAATATAGAAGGACCTTTAGGAAAAAAATCAATTAATGTTGATCTAGATATGTTTAATTTAGATATAATTGAAGGAAAGGAAATTTCTATTAAACCAAAAAAAAGTAGATCAAAACTCAA
>CACFJT010000007.1 GCA_902566705.1 uncultured Pelagibacteraceae bacterium | reverse complement strand
TTAAAGGTTTCTTCTATTATTTAAATCTACTGAAATCTGAAATGGAAAATAAAAAAATTTTTGTATATGTCTGGAGCGATTATAACTATAATTATTTTAAGAAAAACTCTATTAGTAAAATAGGAATTTATAAATCAAATATACCTTGGTCTTTTTATAAGAGAAAAAAAATAAAAAAAAAACTTGTAGTGGGTTTTATGGGAGATGCAAGAAAATCTAGAGGTTTTCAATATCTACCAAAAATAATAAATATACTTAAAAAAAATAAATATAAATTTAATTACATTATACAGTATTCAAAAATTTCAGAAGATTTACTAAATGTCAAAAAAGAATTAATTAACTTATCTAAAAAGGATAAAAATATCTATATTCTTGAAAAATATTGTGATTACAAAGAATTTAGAAATATCTTAAAAAAAATTGACATTATGCCAATTATACATACTGCAAAAGAAATTAATAAAATAACATCTGGTACTATGTACTCATGCATCTCTAATGAAATAGCTACTGTTATTCCAAAAGGTACTAATTTTATGAGAGATATAATGAAATATAAATCGTACGAAAAAGCCAAGAATCTTGAAGATTTTGCAAAAAAAATTGTTAAGATTTCAAAAAAATATAAGTTTTATCTAAGAAATGTTAAGCTTAATTCTTTAATATTAAAAAATATCTTAAAAAAAGACCCACTTAGAAAATATATTACTTAGTATTTTTTCCTATTTGTATTAGTTCGTGATCTATATTTGTTGATGGCATATATCTCCATGGATCAATCACCATAGATCCTTTTAAAAAATTCATTTTCGTAAAATAATCATGTTTTGTAGCTACAAAAAAAATTTGAGGTTTTTTTTCCCACTCATAAAGTTTGGAATGTTTTTCAAAGTCACCATCTGTATATGGATCCCATTGGTTAACTTTAGCACCTTTTTCCTCTAATAAATTTTTTAATAAAATAGCTGGACTACCTAAAGTTAAATTTGTTTCTGCTTTAAAAGTTTTACCTAATATATTTATTATTTTACCATTTGATTTTTCTATAATTATATCAGCTAACCAGTTGGTTTGATTTTCTCTTTGAAGCATTATATTTTCGAACCAATTATGTGATATATTGAATTTTTTAGACAAATAGCTCATAGCAATGTTATCACGAGGATGACAGCCACCTCCATCTCCCATTCCTCCTGACATGTATGCTCCAGAAATTAATCTAGTGTTAGCCATTTTTAATGCGTTAGTTACTTCATCTACGTCGGTGTTTGGAAGATGATAACACATTTCCATGAGAGTATTGGTAAATGATATTTTTGTAGAAATCATAGTGTTATATGAAACTTTTATTAATTCAGCATTTTCTATTGTTGTATCATATATTGGCGCAGAACTAATTGTCTTATAAAAGTCCTTTCCAATTTTTAGAGCTAACTCATCATCGCGGCCAAACAAAACAAATTCTGGATGTAAAAAATCTTTCATTGTTGAACCCATTGCTATAAAAAAAGGATTATAAACTAGCTTGGTATACTTACCTAGCAGAGGTTTAATTTCTCTAGTTATTGTTCCAGGTAATACTGTAGAAATAATTATAACTACTTTATCTGTTTTTTGTTTTTCTATTTCATCACTTAAAGTCTTAACACCATTTTTTAGGAAACTATAATCAAAATCAGCTCTTTCTTTTGGTATTCTTGTAACACCTTCATATTTTTCATGATGTGGTGTTTGTATTGGTACAAAAATAATATCTGATTTTTTAACTAAATTTTGTATATCTAAAATTTCAATTTTGGAGTTTGGTAAATAATCCTCAACCCAAATTTCTTTGTAATCAATAATTCTATTTTTGATATTCTTAATTGTTTTTTCAGATATGTCGTAACCAAAAACATTATGACCTTTGCTTTCAGTAGCTAATGCTACCGGAAGACCCAATTTACCTAATCCTAAAAAACCTATATTCATATTCTTCTTAATAAACTTAAAAGAAATAAAATCCAGTAATTATTTAAAATTAATTATTACGAGATAATAATACTTCAACCTATCTGCAATTAAATTTCGAAAATATTCAAATGATTTAATTGGTTCTTTTAATGGACTTTTGTATTTATTAAAAATAAATTCATTTTTTTTATTTAATCCTGAATTCAAATAAAATTTTTCAAAAAAATTGATGCTTATTTTCCATTTTTTTATAAAAATTTTATTTCCACGACTTCCATTATAAGTAAATAGATTTTCACCCTTCTTTCTTGTTGTGATTGACCCAAAATGATATACTAAACTATTACCTATTCCCTTAAAAATTCTGATATTATTTTTCCATAACTTCATTGCAAAATCAGAATCATCGCCTCCTGTAGGAAAAAATTCTTCACTCCAGCCCCCTACTTTATTCCATACATCTTTATGAACTAATCCAGGACATTTTGTTGTACCTTGAAAATTAAAAATTTTGATATTCTCAATATTATTAATAAGTTTATTTTCATCAAATTTTTCATGATCAATTCCAGCATTGAAAATTGGAGGAAAAGAGTTTTTCTCTAAATTTATTTTATCAACAGCACCCACCATTGTACCTGATAAGTAAAAGTTTTTATGATCAATTAATTTTACTTCATTCATCAATAAATTATCCCAATCAGGACAATAATAAAAATCGTCATGAGAAATTAAAATATAATCAAACTTCGCTAGTTTAGAGGCTGTATTCAATGCTTTTGGCATTCCAATATTATAATTGCTATAGGTGTAATCAAATTTATTTTCTTTAATATATTCAAGTGTTCCATCAGTACCTTCATTTATATGTACAATTATTTGATGCTTAAATTTTGAATTTTTATTAATACTATCAATGCAAATCTTTAAGTATTCAATATTATTGTAAGAAGGAATTAAAATTGAAAACATTATTTTGAATAATAATTATTTTTTTTCCCAAAGATATTTTTTATTAGAATTAATATTAAAAGTTTCATTAATTATATATTCAGAAACTATTTTGGAGTTCATTAATTTGTGATATTTTAACATACCTTTTTTAGCAATTTTATTTCTCATAGTACTATTATCTTTATAAAACATTATTTTTTTTGATAAATCATTTATATTATTATAAAAAATTACTTCGTCATCTTTAAAAATTTTATTTAATTTTGTTTTTATATCTACAAATGTTAAAATACCATTACCTACTAACTGAGCAATTCTATCACTTGAATAAAATTTTAAGGCATCTCCCTGGCTAAGGTTTAAAGCCATTTTAGATTTTACTAATTCATTTTTAAATTCTTCTGCCCAAATTGGTTGTTTGAAGTTGATACCAAAAAAGTTAAATCTTATTTCATTATTTGTATTAATTAATTTTTTTAAAAAAAGTTCCCTATTGTCTTTTTTTCCTTTTTTTAAAGTCCCCCTGTGTACCCCGTGAGATAAAGCGAAAAATAAATCATATTTAGCCTCTTTATTTTCATATACCTTGAGATTTTCAAAAGATTCATCAACAGGATTAGGTATAAATTTAACTTTTTTTCCTTTTAAAGAGCTAATATCAGAAGGATGTGTTGTGCAAAAACTAGTATCTAAATAACTTATTTTTTTTAAAAACCTTTTCTTATTTGATATCCATGATCGGTCGTCCATTTTATCTAAAAACCATTGACATAATTTGATTGAGGGATAAAAATTTTTTATCTCAGATAAACTTTCATTTAAAATTAAATCTGCGTGACCTAAAACAATTAAATGTGGTTTATAATTTCCAACTATTTCAAAAAATTTAGAATTTAATGATTTTGCTCCGGTTATATCAGAAATTTTTCTTTCGCGACTTATAACATCTCTATCACTTAAAGTTTGAACAGTATGACCCAGTTTAATAAATCCGTTGTTCAGTCTTCTTCCGGTATTATAAAATAATCTACCATTATGTCTTTCATTAAAATTTGTTATATGGAGAATTTTCAATTTTTTTCTTTGCTGTTTAACTATTTTAAATAAATTTGATCTATAATTATCAATTTTTTTTGAAATAAACTTATTGTCTAAGTAAAAATTATTTAATGAATTTCTTTGAATCCTTAATCTTTTTTTTTTATTGTTTATTAGATTTTTAATTTCATTATAAATACTAAAAGAATTTAGATTATTTAAAATTATACCATCAGTTATGGTCTCAGGTAAGCCACCCTTATTGCTAATAATAACAGCACAACCTCTGCTGCTAGCTTCAAGACTTGATCTACCAAAAGGCTCATCCCATCTTGAACAAGTAACTGCAATTGAGGTTTTTTCAAATAATTTAAGAACCTTTTGATTAGATTTATATCCAAGTTTTATTAATCTATCATGATTAAAATCTATTTCTTCTCTAGGCTCATCCCCTAATACATAAGCTTTCCAGTCTTTAAATTCTTTAAGTATTTTGATAATTGCTTTACCAAATAAATCATATCCTTTTGATTTATTGAGTTTTCCTACAAACGAAATTATTTTCTCTTTTTTTAAAATATTTACTTTTTTTTTAGTTGTTGATTGATAAATAACTTCAATTTTCTCACTATTTTGATAAAATTTACTTAATCCAATAAAGAATCTTTTTTTTGTCCATTCGCTGTTAAATATTACTTTTTGACAAAAACTTATTATAAAAATTCTATCTTTAATAGTTGATGACCCATTCATCGATAATGGATCATTATGAAAATAAAAAACAAATTTTTTGTTTTTAAAATTATTAAAATATTTTAAATATGTAGGTCTGTTATGAATTTCAATAATATCAGAATTTATTTTTTTTTCTAAATTTATGAAATTTTTAACGTAAATTTTTGATGAACTTTGGAGAAATTTTTTTTCAAATGGTATATTTACATAATTTTTTGAAAGTGGGTTTTTATAAGTTGTATTTCCATATATTCTTGTTGTTGAATTAAATTTGCTGTTTTTATTTACTCCATTTATAAAAATTGAAACCGCACCCGCGTAATCTTTAGAATAATCTTCTTTATAAGGCAATAATATTGAAATTTTCATTTAATAAATTTTTTAACAATATTTTTTCTTTTTTTTTTATCTTTTTTTAATTTATATTCAAATGACATAGCTTCATTTTTACTTTTAAATTTTTTTTTATAAATAAGCACCCATTTATGACCTTTTGTTGATTTTGCACCTTTATTGGTGTTGTGTTTATTTAGCCTTGCTTCTAAATTGTGCGTATAACCTACATATGTTTTACTAAAATCACTGTTAATTGACTTTAACATGTATACATAAAAAAACATATTTATGGCGGTCCCTAGGGGAATCGAACCCCTCTTTCGAGGATGAAAACCACGTGTCCTAACCGATAGACGAAGGGACCGGAAGCTGCTTTTTATTGTAAATTAGATGATTAATCAAGTTAATCATCAAATTTTTTGTTTTAGTTTTATTACTTTTTTTAATCCTGATGATTTATGTGTCACTAAAGTCTCAGAAATAAATTCATTTCCATCAAATTTAATTCCAGAAACTAAATCACCTGACGTGATACCTGTGGCACAGAAGATAGAGTCTCCAGATACTATTTCATTTAATTCATATTTTTTTGATAAGTTATTTATACCCATATTTTTTGCTCTAATTTTCTCTTGCTCTGTTTGAAATAAAAATCTTCCTTGAAAACTGCAATTAAATGTGTCTAAAGCTGTTGCTGCTAGTACTCCTTCTGGCCCACCACCAATACCCAAAAAAATATCGACGTTATATTTTTCTTCGGTTACTAATAAGGCACCTGATACATCACCATCAGTAATTAACTTAATTTTAACTTTCAATTTTTTTAATTCTTTAATTATTTCACTATGTCTAGGCCTATCCAAAATACATGCTGTCAGATTTTCTGGTTTTTTATTTAAATGTTCGCTTAAATTAAAAATATTTTTTTTTACTGAAAAATCTAAATCTACCAGATTTTTTTCATTTGTATTAGTTGAAATCTTTTCCATATAGGTTTCGGGAGCTTTAAATAAATTATTTTTTTCAGCTATAGCTATAACAGATAAGGCACCTGGTAGATTATTAGCAACAAAATTTGTACCTTCCAAAGGATCTACTGCTATATCTAAATCTGGTCCTTTATTTGTTCCCAACTTTTCTCCAATATATAACATTGGTGCTTCATCTAACTCCCCTTCACCTATTACTATCCGGCCCTGGATATCAAAATTATTTAAATTTGATCTCATAGAGTCTACAGCTGCTTTATCTGCTGCTATTTTATCTTTTTTTCCAATTTGATATGATGATGCTAATGCTGCTTCTGATGTAACCTTAATTAAATGATCTATAAATTTTTTATCTATTGCCATTAAATTTTTTCATCAACTAAATCCTCACTCTTAATTTTGGATTCGAATTCTCTTAAACGTTTATAAACACTTGCAAGTTCTATAATTGTTGGCCAAGCCTTTAATATATATTGCATTGACCCCTCTACTCTACCAAATGCTCTTATAATTTGTTGCATTACTCCAAGTGTTACTGCGCCAGCAACTATAGCGGGTGCTAGAAATACATAAGCTGATAATACATTAGCCTGTAAATAAGCTATTCTTCCAATATTAAAATATAAATATCTAATATAGCTTAAAAAATGTATACTTCTAACTCCATCAAATAATTCTTCTATGGTTTTTGGCCTTATAGATCCGTCATCTTCTGCAATTACAAGTATTTTTCTATAAGCTGCTTCTTTTTTCTGTAGATCGTATTCAACACCTACTAACCTCAAAATAAAACCAAGTAAAATTAAAAAAATTGTTCCCCCAACTGACCAAATTAAAGCACCCACTATTAAACCATAATCCCAATCACCAAAAAAGAATATCGGTATTCCTATACTCAATCCAAATAAGATAGGCATAAACTCAACAAGTATCATTAAAGCTTCAATTAAGCTGGTGCCCAGAGACTCCATTATTCTAGAAAACTTAATAGTGTCCTCTTGAACTCTTTGAGCTGCACCTTCAATTTTTCGGGCTTTATCATAAACGCTATGATACCACTCTACCATAGCTGTTCTCCATCTAAATAAATAATGTGATGTAAAAAAACTTACTATTACAGCTACACCAACATACATAGCTGCTAAAATTATGAAAGACAACAAACTCGCCCAGTACTCTTCTATAGTTATTGAGTTTGGAGCTCCAAGAGCTTTTTGAATCATGTCATAAAATTCACCAAACCATTCATTAATTTTAACATCTATCTTTACCTGAATCCAAAGAGAAGATAAAATAATTGCAGATCCTATCCATGACCAAAGGTACCAATTCTTTTCTGTAAAAAATCTAAACATTTATTATTTCAAAAAATTATCTGCATAAGATTTTTTTACAGTTTTTCTTTTTCTAGGTTCAATTAATTCAAAATCAATTTTTTTCTTTTTTGCATAGTTTATTGCTAATTCTTTAGAAGAAAATTCTAACTTTAATTCTGTATAAGTATCGGATGAGCTTTCCCAACCCATCAAAGGATTTTTTGTTGGATCTTTGGTTTTAAATTCTAAAATCCATTTATTGTTTTTTGCTAATCCCGATTGCATTGGACTTTTATTTGGAATGTAAATAATAGCTTTTTTCATAAATGATGGTCGGAGTGGCAGGATTCGAACCTGCGACCCTCTGGTCCCAAACCAGATGCGCTACCAGGCTGCGCTACACTCCGATCCGAGTACTAATACAGCAGTTATTGATAATTTCAATGTATAAAGATACCAAAATTAAAAGAAATTTGAATAAAATCTGATATATAACGAAGCATGATAATTACTTGTCCAAATTGTAACAAGCAATTCAAAATTGATAATTCTTTAATACCAGATGAAGGTAGAGATTTACAATGCGGGTCATGTAATCATATTTGGTTTTATAATATCCAAGAAAAAAATAATGAAGTTCTAGAGCTGAAACAAGAAATTTTTAGTGAAGACATTGAAATAAAAACTGAAAACAAAGAGGATAAAATAGAAAAGAAACAGCAATCAGAAGAAATAATTAAAACAGAAATAAATATTAAAAAAAAAGAAAAAAATCCAACTAAACTTAAAAAAACAGAAAATACGGGAAGTAAGTTTTTTTCTTATTTAATAGTGTTTATTATATCTTTTGTAGCATTAATTATCCTACTAGATACTCTTAAAACCCCACTAATTAATGTTTTTCCAGGATTAGAAATTATGCTATTTAACCTTTTTGAAACATTGCAAGATATAAAACTGTTTATTATAGACCTAATTTAAATTTTTTATGATTAATTATATATCTAAGCCTTTTAGATGGTTTTTTAAACTAGAAGCTGCAAGTGGACTGGTATTGTTGTTTGCTGCAATCATTGCATTATTTATAAGTAATTCTGGGCTAGCAGATCTATATTTTGCTACTTTAAATAAATATCTATTTATAGGTATTAATAATTTCGGATTGAAATTATCAGTATTGCATTGGATCAATGATGCCTTAATGGCAATTTTCTTTTTCTTTGTTACTTTAGAAATTAAAAGAGAATTTTTACAAGGGGAGCTTTCTAATATTAAACAAGCTCTTTTGCCAATCATAGGTGCAGTAGGAGGAATGTTGGTTCCTGCATTATTTTATGTTTTCATAAATTTTGGTGATAGTGAAACATTAAATGGTTGGGCAATTCCATCAGCTACAGATATTGCTTTTTCTTTAGGAGTTTTGTCTTTGTTAGGTAAAAGAGTTCCTTTATCTTTAAAAGTATTCTTAACTGCATTAGCTATAATTGACGATTTAGGAGCAATAGTAATTATTGCCCTATTCTACTCAGGAGATTTGAGTATTAAGTATTTAACCTTAATGTTGTTGGCTTTTATTGTTTTGTTATTAATTAACAAATTTAATATTAAAAAGTTTCTACCTTACTTGGTTGTAGGTCTTTTCCTTTGGGATTTTACACATAACTCAGGAATACACGCTACTATTGCGGGTGTTCTATTAGCCATGACAATTCCTCACAGAAAAAAAGAAAAAGATTTTTCTTTATTGATTAAAATAGAACATGCAATTAGCCCGTATGTTGCTTTTGGGATAATGCCTTTATTTGCATTTGCAAATGCTGGAGTATCTCTAGAGGGTTTATCATTTGCGTCATTATTAGATAAGGTTCCTCTTGGAATCGTACTAGGACTATTCCTTGGTAAACAACTAGGTGTTTTTGTGTTTTCTTATGTATCTATAAAATTGAAGGTGGCTCAAATGCCAAATGATACAAGTTGGTATAATTTTTATGGTGTAGGAGTACTTACTGGAATTGGATTCACCATGAGTTTATTTGTTGGAAATTTAGCTTTTGTTGAAAACATGCAATATATGGATGGTGTAAAAATAGGTGTATTAACTGGGTCATTGTTATCCACTTTATTTGGTTATTTTTTGATATTACTTACTCCCAACAAACCGAGTAAATGAGAAAAGTAATATTTCTGTTATCTATAATTATGTTTTTTTTTAAAACTTCAGCTAGTGCAAACTATGAAAAAAAAATTTATGACTTCAGTATAGAGAGTATAACTGGTGAAACAATTAATTTTAAAGATTACAAAAATAAAGTTATTTTAGTTGTGAATACAGCAAGTTATTGCGGGTTTACTAAACAATATGATGAATTACAGGAATTGTGGGATTTATATAAAGAAAAAGGTTTGATTGTTCTTGGTGTTCCATCTAATTCATTTAATCAAGAAAAAAGTAATGATGCAGATATAAAAGAGTTTTGTGAAGTAAATTTTAATATTAACTTCCCTCTTACAACTATTACAGAGGTTAAAGGCAAAAATTCACATGAAATTTTTAAATGGGCAAAAGAAAATCATGGAAAATCTGCTGTCCCTAAATGGAATTTTCATAAAATTTTAATTAATAAAGAAGGCAAAATAGAAGATACTTTTGCATCAATGACAAAACCAATGTCAAAAAAAATAATTAAAGCTATAGAAAATATCTTATAAGTTTATAGCTAATCCATCATGTGCTGGAATAATATTCTTAGGAAGCATTTTTTTGAGCACCTTATAATCTAATACCGGTGACAAGTTTGTAAGAATAGCTTTTTTAGGTTTAAATTTTTTAATTATAGCTAGTGAAGACTCTAAATTAAAGTGGGATGGATGGAAATTGTACCACAAGCAATCAATGACTAAATATTTTAGATTTTTAAAATACCTATGATCTTTGTTATAAATTTTACTTACATCACTTATGTACGCTAATTTTTTATCAATTATAAAGCAATTTGACTTAACCTTACCATGTTCAACCATAATTGATTGAATACCAATCTTTTTATTATTATTTCTTGTAAATATTTTTTTTGGTAACTTATTAAGTTTAAGAGTTGCAGGATATTCTTTTGAATAACTTTTAAAAATATAAGAAAATGTAGAATTAAGGTATTTAGAAGTATATTTATCAGCGTAAACATTAAGCTGTTTTCTGCTGTTTATATAAAAAGATCTCAGATCATTTATTCCATGAGTTTGATCGCCATGCATATGAGAATATAACACTTTATTAATTTTTTTTATTTTATGTCTTAAAAGTTGTTGACGTAGATCAGGAGATGTATCTATAAGGATATTTTCATCTGTGGTTTTAATTAAAGCTGAACATCTTGTTCTATAATTTTTTTTATTTTCAGGATCACAGTTTCCAAAAAAACCATCTGGTCTTGGTACACCCATTGAACTACCACAGCCTAAAATAATAAATTGCATTAATATCAACTAAAAAATAGTTTATTAAAGTTATCTGTAGTTTTTTTGATAAGATCTTCTTTGGGTATATTTTTAATTTCAGCTAATTTTGTAGCAGTAAAATCAATGAATGATGGTTCATTTTTTTTTCCTCTTTTAGGAACGGGTGCTAAAAAAGGACTATCTGTCTCAATTAAGATATTGTCCATTGGAATAGATTTGAACGTATCTTGTAAATCCAAAGAGTTTTTAAAAGTAATGATGCCACTTGCTGAAAAGAATGAATTTAAAGTCATTAGTTTTTCTGAAAATTCTTTAGACCCAGTAAAACAATGCATCAAAATTTTAAGGTTTTCATTTTTATATTCATTTAAAATCTCAAAAGTTTCTTTTTCTGCATCTCTTGAATGAACAATTAATGGAATATTGGTTTTTATAGATGCATCTATATGTTCTTTAAAACTTGCTATCTGCTTATCTTTTTCACTATTATTATAATAAAAATCTAATCCAGTTTCTCCAATACCAATGATTTTTGAGTTTTCATTGAGACTTTCTATGATCTGCTTTGAAGTGATAATATCAGTGGAGCTTTCATGAGGATGAATGCCAATAGTACCATAGATCATCTCATCTTTATTAATTAAATCTTTTACTCTAGAAAAACTTTCAAACGAAGTTGAGATAGTAAGTAATTTTTCTATACCAACTTCTTTTGATCTTTGTATTACATTAGTTAAATCACTTAATAATGGCTCATGATCTAGATGGCAGTGTGAATCAATCATTGTTTTTCTCTATTTTTTTAAAAAGTATGTCTATTTTATGAATATTATTTCCTTTTGTTAAATAATCATTATTTGAAACTGAGTCTAATTTTATATTTTTTTCTTTAATGTCGAAAATCTTTAATGCCTTTAAAGAAGATTCAGGAATAATTGGATATAGTAAAAAACTTATTTTTCTTACAATTTCTAAAGTAGTGTAAACAATAGTATTTAATCTAATTTTATCGTCTTTCTTTTTCCATGGTTCTTGATCATTAAAATATTTATTAGCTTCAAAAAGTGAATTTACAATATAATCAATGTAAAAATTAATATTTTGATTGTCAATTTGTGACCTAATATTATCTAAATTATCTTTATACTTATTTAGTATTGATAAATCTTCATCATGAAATTTAACTTCTGATGGAATTTTTCCATTACAATTTTTTATTGCAAAAGCGGTTACACGCTGACATAAATTTCCATAATTATTAGCTAAATCACTATTAATACAATCTTCTAGTCTTTCTTGAGATATATTTCCATCATTACCAAAAGAAACTTCTTTAATTAAGTAGTATCTTAAAGGATCTAGACCATACTCTTTAATTATTTCAAGTGGATCAAGAATATTTCCTTTAGATTTAGACATTTTTTCTTCCCCTGATAATATCCATCCATGACCGTAAACTCTCTTTGGTAAATCAATTTTTGCTGCTAATAAAAAGGCAGGCCAATAAATAGCATGGAATCTTAGAATATCTTTTCCTATTAAATGTATTGATGCTGGCCAGAATTTTTTAAACAAATCATCATTAGTATTAGGATAGTTTAATGCACTCAAATAATTTGTTAAAGCATCGAGCCAAACATATATCACGTGGTTTTTATTATTTGGAACAGGTATGCCCCATGAAAAACTTTTTCTACTAACAGAAAGATCTTTAAGACCACTTTTTACAAAGCTAATAACTTCATTTTTTCTTGACTCTGGAGAAATAAAATCTGGATTAGCTTCGTAATATTCTAATAACGGTTTTTCCCACTTTGAAAGTCTAAAAAAATAAGATTCTTCTTCAATCCATTCAACAGAAGATTTTGATGATATAGAAATTTTTTTTCCGTCTAATTCCTCAATTTCATCTTCATTATAAAAAGCTTCATCTGATACTGAATACCATCCAGAGTAGTTTGATAAGTATATATCATCATTTTTTTCAAGTTCATTCCAAAGATGTTGAACCGTTTTTTTATGTCTAGCTTCTGTAGTTCTTATAAAATCAGTATTTGATAAATTCAAAGTATCCGAAAGATCTCTGAAGGTTTGACTAATTTTATCACAAAATGCGAGAGGGTCCTTCCCTGCTTTTTCCGCAGATCTTTGAATTTTTAATCCATGTTCGTCTGTACCAGTAAGAAAATAAACCTGATAATCATCAATTTGTTTAAATCTTGCAAAAAAATCTGCGACAATACTTGAATATGCATGACCCATATGAGGCTTAGCTGATGGGTAGTAAATAGGCGTCGTAATATAATAAGTTTTATCCATTTAGTATTTTATCCTCAAATTCCATAAACAATATTTCCTCATCTAAATTATAAGTTCTAGTATTATTAATTTTTTTTAAAAAATAATGGTATGACTTTATTAAACTAATATTTTCAATAGATATATTGTCTCTGAAATAAAGCTCAATAAAAGAATAAATGATTTCAGTTATAGATTTATCTTTTTTATAAATTTTATCTTTTATTATAGTTGTGAGAGTTGTATTTAAATCAAATTTAGCAAGGTCTAAGTCATATTCTTCAGATAACTTTATTAATTTAAATAATTTTCCAGGAGTAGCATAGTAATCAAATAACTTATTATTGATAATAGTATTTATGTCATCGTTAAGTAATTGATTAACAATTCTAATAGACTGATCTTTTGTTAAAAATACTTTGAAATTTAAACATCTTGATTTAAGAGTTGGTAGCACTCTTTTATTGTTATTAATCAAAATAAAATTTATATTTTCATTAGGTTCTTCTAAAATTTTTAACAAAGCATTAATAGAATTTAAGTTTAATAATTCAATATTATCAATTAAAACAAATCTCTTTTTATTATTAAATGAGGATTTGTTTAGATTTATTATCAATTCCCTTATTTGATTTATATCAATATTTTTTTTTTCTTCTAAGACATCAATCAAGAAAAAATTTGGGTTAGATTTATTTAGTATAAGTTTGTATGACTTATTATCTGGATTAATTTTATTATTATCAAAGTCATACGGATGTTCTTCATTTTCCGATAATACAAGATTAATTAAATGATATGCCAAGGTTGATTTTCCAATACCTTTTTCACCAGATAAAAGAATTTTATTAGGCAAAGTATCGTTTTTAGATAATTTATATAATTGATTAAAAATTTCTTTATGCTCAAATAAATTTATTTGAGTTGGGGGATTTAAATTCATTTAATTAATTTTTTAATTTGATTTATTATTAAATCTTCATTTTTTTTTATATCTAAATTAGAATCAATTATTTTGAATGATTTTTTATTCAATTTAGCTAATTTCAAAAAACCTTTTTGAACTTTATTATAAAAATTCATATCAAACTGATCATATCTATTGAGTGATTTTCTTTTTTTTAATCTTTGAAAAAGATTTTTTTTATTTACAATATTAAGAAAAGTAAAGTTAACCTTAATGTTTTTAAGCAAAAACTTATTAATTATATTTATAATTTTTAAATCAATACCCATCCCATAATGTTGATATGCAATAGTCGAATCTGTGAATCTATCAATTAATATAATTTTTTTTTTATAAGATTTTTTTATAAGATTAATATTTTCACTACGTGCTGCCAAGTATAAAAGTAAATCAGTGTGTATATCAAAATTCGATTTTTTATTTAATATTAATCTTCTTATTTTTTCAGAATTTGAACTCCCACCTGGTTCTCTTATCTTTATGAATTTTATATTGTTTTTATCTAAAAAATTTGAAACTTTGTTAATATGGTGACTTTTGCCACTGCCCTCAATGCCTTCAAAGACAATAATTGGTTTTTTATACATCACCCCAAATTAAATAATTAATTGATTTTATTAATCTTGTAAAAAAATTTACCTTTTTAATTTCTTTTGAAGAAAGCAAATCATATTCGCCAATAAGTTCTTGATCATAAACAACTCTTAAAGTAGCTATTTTTTGGTCTTTACCTATTGGTGCTTCCACTGGGCCCTCATACTTTACAACAACCTTTAAAAGTTTTTTTTTGGCCTTTTTAATTGTTTTATAAATATCTTCTTTTGTGTATGCATCAACGTTATTTTCTTTACCTAACCATACATCAATTTTATGGAATGGTTTGTTTGCTTTAGCTATTTCTACAAGATCATAGTTAGTAAGACCAAATGTTAGTAATTTTGTACTTTCTTTAGATCTAGAATTTTTTGATATAAAACCACTTCCAACAGCAATTAATCTTCTACCATTTCTATCAATGGAAGAGGCCAAAGAATATTTTTCAACTGCTAAATAGCCAGTTTTTATTCCATCTGCTCCTAGATTTTTATAAAGTAATGGATTCCTGTTACCTTGCGTAATTGGATCTCCTCCGGTTCTATCCCAAGTAAATTCTTTTTCAGCAAACATTTTATAGAACTCTGGATGTTCTTTAATTAAATATCTAGACATTTTTAAAATATCTCTAACAGTAGAATAATTATCTGGGTCATTAATTCCTGATGAATTAGAAAAATTTGTGTTTTCCATACCAAGTTCCTTTGCTTTAGCGGTCATTAAAATTGCAAATTCATCTTCTGTCCCTGCTATACCTTCAGCCAATGCAACACATGCATCATTACCAGAAGCCACGATAATACCTCTTAATAAATTTTCTACAGATACTTCATCACCTACCATTATAAACATTGATGAATAACCTGATGTAGAAAGCCTCCATGCTCTTTCGGATATTATGAATTTTTCATCTAAGTTAAGGTCTCCTGATTTTATTAAATCGAAAGCAATAATTGCAGTCATGATTTTTGTCATAGATGCTGGATAAATCGAAATATCAGCTTCTTTTTCATAAAGAATTTCACCAGAATAATAATCCTGCAAAATTGCAGTTCTTGCTTTTATATCAAAATTTGCATTTGAGGTATTTATGAATGAAAAATTAAAAAAAATTACAATTAATAATAATCTAAACATCTTTTAATATTTCAATATTTTCAAAATTTAATATTTTAATTTCATTAAATGATTTTTCTAGTTTTTTTATATCATTAAATGGTCCTAATAATACCCTATATTTAGTTTTAGAAAGTTTCTTAATTACAGCTTTTTTAATATTTGTTTCATCTTTTATTCTACTAACCATATTTTCAGCTGAGTCTATGTAATAAAAATCTGCAATCTTTATAGAATATAAAAAAAAATTTTTTTTGGTTTCTTTTTCTTTCTCTTTTTCTTTACCTAGATTATCTATAGTAATTCCATCTACTGGTACTTTTTCAGCAACTTTTTTTTCTTCATCAAATGTTTTTGCTTTTTTGGCAACAAATGTTGAATTCTTTGATATCAAAACAAGATCAATATAAGGTTCTTTAGGATCAAGAGATAACTCCTCCGCAATTCTCTTGGTAATTACAGAGTTGTAAAAATTAGAGAAATTAACATTATTTGATATCACTTCTGCTATAACTGATTTGTTGTTAAAAGGATTAGTGATTTTAACAAATGAGTTTTTTTTTATTTTATTATGGAAAATTAATAAAGATCTATTATCAATTTTTTTTGATATTTTTTTTTCTTTTTTTAACTCATCATCATAAATTAATGCAAATCCAGTATTACTATACTTTTGATCACTTATATAAACTAAGGATTTAGTATTTTTATCAAATTGATTACATGCAGATAAAAAAAATAAAGAAATAATTAATACAAGTTTTTTAAAGTTCATTTTTAAATTTATTTTTTAATGTACAAACAGCTAAGGCAAATCGCAACGATCTATTCCATTTAAGTATTATCTCATAATTATCAAACACAATATAAGCTGGACTCAAGGTTTCTGCATCAGGTATAATATCTTTATCTGGAGTTATAATTGCTACTTTTAAAGCATTATACTTATTATCTATTTGATCATTATTTTTTATATATTTTCTAAAATATTTTAATTTTTTTTTATCATGAAGTTTTTTTGCAGAAATGTTTAAATATTTACTCGGTATATTTTCTGATAAATCAATTCTATAAAAACAAGGACTCTCACTTTTCCAACCTATTTGATTTAGATAGTTTGATGCTGAAGCATAAGCATCATTATTATCTTTTAAATCTATGTATCCGTTGCCATCATGATCAATTGCATAATTTTTCATTGTAGACGGCATAAATTGAAAAAAACCAAAAGCTCCTGCCCAAGATCCATATAATGTTTTATAATCGATTTGTTTATTTTCTATTAATTTTAAAAGAATTAATAGTTCTTTAGTAAAAAATTCTGACCTTCTTTTATCAAAACTTAAAGTTGCTAAAGAAGATAAAATATCCATTTTTCCAACATATGATCCAAAGTTAGTTTCTATTCCCATTAGAGCTAGTAATAGTTCTCTTTCTATATCAAATTTGTTTTCAACAGCGTTTATTAAATCTGAATTTTTTTCATAGAATTTTTTCCCTAAGGAAACTTTCTTTGAAGATGTTCTTTTTGAAATATAAGTTTTAGTATCTTCATAAAATTCAGGTTGATATCTGTCATATTTTATTACATCTGATAAAAATCTAGTATCAGACATAACTCTATCAAATGTTTTTTCTGAAATGTCATTTTCTAAGGCTATTTTTTTAAAATTTGATTTCCAAATTTCAAATTCCTTATTTATATCTGCAAACGAGTAATTAATTGAAATTAAAATAAAAAATAAAAGAAAATTAATTAGTTTCATGCAAATCTTTTAAATATATAATTACAGCAATCCAAATAAAAATAAAACTAACTAATTTTGTTATTGAAAAAGGCTCGTTGTAATAAAAATAGCCTAATAAAAACTGAAATGTAGGTGTTATATAAAATATCATGCCCGTTGGTCCTAAACCACATAGCTCAACACCCCTAACATACAAAAATAAAGGTATAACAGTCATCGGTCCTGCAAGATAAATAAAAAACATCATAGATGGATCTGATAATTGAAAATCATTATATCCTTTGCTTGCTATTAAATAAAAAGCGATTAATGCAAATGGTAATATAAATAAACTCTCAATAAGAAGGCCTACATCAGTATCAACATTAATTTTTTTTCTAACAAGATTGTAAAAACCCCAACTTAAAGCAACGATCAAACCAACCCAAGGTAGTGACTTAATACTTACTATTATTAAAAAAATAATTGATAAAATAACTAATAAAATTGCAAAGGCTCTTTTTTTATTAAGTTTCTCTTTAAAAAAAATATAACCTAACATTACACTTAATATAGGCATAATAAAATATCCAAAACTTGCGTCTATAATTCTGTTTGTTGCTACAGCATATATCCAAACACCCCAATTTATAAAAATCAAAAAACCTGAAATAAACAAATAAAATAAATTAGATTTATTTTTCACAATTTCAAAAAAAACACCCCATTTTGAGAAAAAAAAAGTAGTCAAAATTAATGTAAAAGCTGTCCATAGACATCTATGGACCACTAATTCTATATGACCAATATAAGCGATATATTTAAAATAAATTACTCCGAAAAAACCCCACCAAAAAGATCCAAACCCAGCAAGTAATAAGCCTTTGTTAAAATCTTTATTCATAGAAAACCATGATGGTTGTAATTAATAAGTTTATTAGACTATTTTATAGTTGAATTAAATAATTATAATTATAAAACCGTGCTCATGGAGAGATGGCTGAGCGGTTGAAAGCACCGGTCTTGAAAACCGGCAAAGGGGCAACTCTTTCCTGGGTTCGAATCCCAGTCTCTCCGCCATCATTTTTTTGAATATTCAAAATTCTTATACAAAAAATTGATGTTATTATTTTCAAATTCACAATCTGTTTTAAAGCCATTATAAAAATTATACAAATTAGAGTCATCAATACTTAATAATTTTTCTAAATCAAGAAGATCATTTTCATTTAAATTATTTATATATTTTTTTGTAAATGCACCTAAAAGATTATCCATTTCTTTTGTACCTCTATAATTAGAACGATAAATAATTTTTTTTTTTAATTCATCTATGTTGATCATAATAATTATAATATATTAGGTGTTAATGAATAATAAAACAAATTATGAATATTTATTGTCAGATTTAAGTACTTTAAGTGGTGTAGGAACTAAAACAAAAAATTTATTAAAGAAGAAAAATATTAATAATTTATTCGATTTACTGTGGAAACTTCCAAAATCTTATACAGATAGAAGTTTATCATCAAAAATAAAAGATTTAAAAATTGGTGAAATACAAACAGTAAGCGTAATACCACAAAAATATAACTTCCCACGTATAAGGAAATTGCCTAATAGAGTTTTATGTGCTGATGAGACGGGCGAAATAGACTGTATTTTTTTTAATAGTTATGAAGGGTATATAAAAAAAATACTTCCATTGGGAAAAGAAATAACTGTAAGTGGTAAAATAGGGTATTTTAGAAATAAATACCAAATTACAAATCCTAAATATGTGTCAGAGGACTCTGCTTTAATTAAACAAGTTCATAATAATTACTCATTAATGGATGGTGTTTCTGAAAAAATATATAACAAAATTTTAAGTCAAATTATAAGTAATTTACCTGATTTTAGTGAGTGGCATTCAAAAAACATTATGTCAAAATTTCAAAATATAAGTTGGAATAAATCAATTAAAGAATTACATAAACCTGAAAATATTGGTAATTATAAATCAAATTTTTATCGAAGGCTTGCTTTTGATGAAATATTTTCGACATTTTTAGTTAATTCAGAAATAAGAAAAAAAATAAAAAGGATTAAAAAAAAAAATAAAATAATAAACACGATTAAACAAAATTCTTTTATTGAAAATTTAGATTTTACGTTAACAAAAGACCAGATCAAATCTTTAAATGAGATTAATAAAGATTTAAGCTCGTCAAATAAAATGTTTAGACTTTTGCAAGGAGATGTCGGTAGTGGAAAAACAATCGTTTCTTTATTAGCTGCGCTAAATACTATTAATTCTGGTTTTCAGGTTGCTCTAATGGCTCCCACTGAAATTCTAGCAAGACAACATTTTAATCTTGCTAAAAAAATTTTTCCTACAAATATTAATTTAGAATTAATTTCTGGAAAATCTGAGTATAGGGAAAAAAAAGAAATACTTAAAAAATTAGAAAATAATAAAATAAATATTATTTTTGGAACACATGCAATTTTTCAAAAAAAAGTAATTTATAAAAAATTGGGATTAATAATTATTGATGAGCAACATAAATTTGGTGTAAATCAAAGAAAGAGACTGTCTGACAAAGGTGGTGTTGATTGTGATGTTCTTTTAATGACAGCCACACCTATACCAAGAACTTTAACAATGACAATTTATGGGGATATGGATATTTCTATTATCCGTGAAAAACCAAAAAATAGGAAACCAATAAAAACTTACAGCAAATTAGAGACAAAAATTGATGATGTTTTAAAATTTATAAACAACCAAATAAAATTAGGTAATCAAATTTTTTGGGTATGTCCTTTAATTGAAGAGTCAAAAAAATTAGACCATTCTTCTGCGGTATTAAAATTTAAATATTTAAATAAAAAATTTCCAAACCAAGTTTCTTTACTTCATGGAAAAACACATTTGGAGGAAAAAAATACAATACTTAATGATTTCTTAAATAATAAATTTAAAATTTTAGTTTCGACAACAATAATTGAGGTTGGAATTGATTTTCCTAATGCAAACGTAATAGTTATAGAGAATGCAAATAAATTTGGTCTTTCACAACTTCATCAATTGAGAGGTAGAGTTGGTCGAGGTAATAAAGACTCTACTTGTATACTCATGTTTAAATCTAATTTAAGTGATAACGCAAAAAAAAGAATTAAAATTTTAAAAAATTCAAATGATGGTTTTTTAATATCTGAAGAGGATATGAAATTAAGAGGTTTTGGAGATATTTTAGGTTTTAAACAAAGTGGAATTAAAAATTTTAAACTAGCAGATCCGATTCATAATAATGATCTTTTTATATTAGCCGAGAAAGAAATGAAAAGAATAGAAAAATCAGATAAAGATATAAGAAAATTTAAGCCTTTGATTAAGTTATATGATAGAGCTGATATAATTAACGATATAGTCTAAGATTTTTTAGTTGAGGTGCCAGCTGATACTATAAATTTTGACGCTTCTTCGAAAGACATATTTAAATATATAACATCCTCAACTGGAAACATTAATAAGAATCCACTTGTCGGGTTAGGCGTCGTTGGAACAAAAACATTAATTAAATTTTTTCCCGTTTTTTGAGCCATCTCCCCTTTATTTTCTTTTGTTGCGAACCCTACTGCCCAAACTCCTCTTCTTGGATATTCGATTAAAACAACACTTTTTTTACCATCATCTTTTTTCGAAAAGGTTTCAGTCATTTGAACTATTGCAGAATAAACTGTTCTTAAAAAAGGAATTCTTTTAAACAAATCGTCAATTAGTTTGAGAATTCTTCTTCCAAAAAAGGAAAGTGAAAGACCACCAACGATAGTAATGAGTAAAATTGAAATTACTATTTCAACACCTGGAATGTTAAACGGTAAATAACTGTTTGGATTAATATTTTTAGGAATTAAATTTGAAGATATTCCTATTAAAATTTTAGTTAAATATAAAGTAAAACCTATTGGTATTAAAACTACTACACCAGCAATAAAGTAATTTCGAAGAGTTAAAGAAAATGATTTTTTATTACTTTTTTTTGCCATAATATTATTTGTAACTAGCGTAAATAACAAACAGTATTGATATAATAAATAATACTATTAATATTTTATTATTAAGATTCATGTTAATCTACTATTATCAAATTTTTAAGTTATGAATAGAAGAAAATTTTTATCTTATGTGGGTTGTGGATGTGGAAGCTTTTTATTGTCATCCTGTACCACTGCACCAATTACTGAAAGAAAACAATTAAAAATTGTCTCCGAAGCAAAATTAAATGCTCGAGCAGCTGCTGTTTACGAAAAAATTAAAGAAAAAGAGAAAATGAGTAATGATAAAAATACACTTAATGAAATTAAAGAGATTGGTAAAAGAATGGAAAATTCAATTTCTGAATACTTTTATAGAGCTGGTTTAGAGGATCCTACTTTAAATTTTGAATGGGAATATATATTAATTGATAGAAAAAAAGTAAGAAATGCATGGTGCATGCCTGGAGGTAAAATAGCAGTTTACACAGGCATACTGGATGCAACCAAAAATACTGATGGCTTAGCAGCTGTAATGGGACATGAAATAGCACATGCTGTAGCAAAACATTCTGTAGAAAGAGCAAGTAGAGTAACTCTTGTTAATACAGGAACACAGTTGATAGATATTTTTAGTGGAGGAAAATTATCACAGGTAAATAGCACAACTGGAATGAATACAGTTGGTTTAATAACACAATTAGGTTTGCTAAATCCCTTTAATAGAAAGCAAGAGAGTGAAGCTGATTATTTGGGTATGATTTTCTCCTCTTTATCAGGTTATGATATAAGAGAAACTGTTAAGATATGGGAAAGAATGAAAGAACTAAATAAAGGTAAGGAGCCACCAGAATTCATGAGTACTCATCCTTCCTCGGATAATAGAATAAAAGATTTAAAAGACAAAATGAATGGAGTTATTTTAGATTATCCTCCATTAGTTATTAGCTAATTCAATTTATGGTGAGCCCTGATGGACTCGAACCATCGACCCATTCCTTAAAAGGGAATTGCTCTACCAACTGAGCTAAGGGCCCCCAAATTATTTAAATTGAATAGTTGTTATATACAGATTTATTATATTTTTTCAAATGTCAATTTGAACTAAAAAATTTATTACTGCTACAACTTATCAATGTATTTATCATGGAATTGATCGAAAGTGCCTTTATTTATATTATTTCTAATTGAAGCCATTAATTCTTGATAAAAATTAATATTATGAAGGCTAAGAAGCATAGATGCTAAAATTTCATTTGTATTAAACAAGTGGTTTAAATAGTTTTTTGAATACCTATTTAAATTTAGATTCTCACAATTAGAGTCTAGGGGAGTATTGTCAGTCTGATATTTATTATTTTTTATATTGATTCTACCTTGCCAAGTAAAAGCCAAACCTGTTCTTCCAGATCTCGTTGGTAGAACACAATCAAACATATCCACACCTCTTTTTACTGCACCTAATATGTCAGATGGCGTTCCAACGCCCATTAAATAATGAGGTTTTTCAGTTGGTAAAAATTCTTTAATATCATCTAAGGTAGAAAACATTTCTTTCTGAGTCTCTCCAACAGCTAAACCGCCAATAGCATACCCATCAAAACCAATTTTCATAAGTTCTCTTAAAGACTTTAACCTTAGATCTTTAAACAAACCACCCTGAACAATACCGAATAAAGCTTTGTGAGGATTATTACCAAATGCTTTTTTTGATCTTTCAGCCCAATGAAGTGAAAGATCCATAGATTTTTTTATTAGTTGATAATTATCTGTTTTTTTTGGACATTCATCCATAATCATTACAATGTCTGAATTCAATCCACGTTGTATTCTAATGCTTTCTTCCGGGCTTAAATAAAATTTTTTACCATCAACATGCGAATTGAATATAGCACCCTTCTTGCGATCTATTTTATTTAATTTTGATAAAGACATTACTTGAAAACCACCGGAGTCAGTTAAAATAGGTAAATCACAATTCATAAAACCATGAAGACCACCTGCTGATTGAATTCTTTCTACTCCAGGACGTATCATTAAATGATATGTATTTGAAAGTATAATTTGTGAGCCAGTCTTTTTTATATCGTCTATAGTACATGCTTTTACTGTTGCCTGTGTTCCAACAGGCATAAAGGCAGGTGTTAGAATATTCCCTCGATGTGTTTCTATTATACCACATCGGGCAAATTTATCTTTTTTTAAAACATTAAAGGCAAAATTTTTTAATGCCATTTAATAAATTATTGTGTTTTAAAACTAATAATTTTATCTGGATCAGTTACAGCACCATTATTGTTCTGGTCACCCCTTTTAATGTTATCAACGAATTCCATCCCTTCTATAACTTTTCCAAAAACTGTATATTGTCTATCTAAAAATGGAGCTGGCTGAAAACAAATAAAAAACTGACTGTTTGCACTATTTGGGTCTTGAGATCTTGCCATAGATAAAGTTCCTCTATCATGTGGCAAACTATTAAACTCTTGTTCTAAATTTGGTAAATCTGAACCACCCATACCAGCTCTTCTAAGATCAAATTCTTTACTTTCTGAGTTACCAAATTTTACATCTCCTGTTTGGGCCATAAAACCATCTATAACTCTATGGAAAACAACATTATCATATTTCCCACTATTTGCTAATTCCTTTATTCTTTTCACATGATTTGGTGCAACATCTTCAAATAATTCAATTTTTACATCACCATCTTTTAATTTTAATATCATTATATTCTCCTGAGCTATTGATTGATTAGTAATTAAAAAAAAAAAAATAAATATTTTAATAATAAATTTACTCATATTTTTCTTTTAAAGATTTAATTGTACTTTTGGTAGTAAATTTTTTTATATTACCTTTTAATTTAACAATTTCTTTCACAAATCTTGAGGAAATTATTTGATTTTCTAAATCAGACATTAAAAATATTGTTTCTATATTTTGGTTCAATTTTCTATTCATACCTGCTAATTGAAATTCGTATTCAAAGTCAGATACAGCTCTCAAGCCTCTTAAAATTATATTCGATTTATATTTTTTGCATAAATCAGTAGTTAATGAACCAAAAGAAACTACTTTTATTTTTTTTTTGTTCAATTTTAAATCATTAAATAATGCTTTATTTACTATTTCTATTCTTTCTTCAGAACTAAATAGATAATTTTTATTACCTTCATCTGAAACACCTACAACTATTTTATCAAATAGTTTTAAAGATTTTTTGATGACATCTATATGACCATAAGTGATTGGATCAAAAGTTCCAGGGTAAATAGCTGTTTTATTCATTAAATCAAATTATCATCAATTTTGATCGAGGAAACAACTTTTTCTTCACCTGATAACTTAATTATTCTAACTCCTTGGGTATTTCTGCCTGCAGTTCTAATTTCTTTAACAGCAACCCTTATAACCCTACCTCTGTTAGTAGAGATTAAAATTTCATCACCTTCAAAAACAGGAAAGGATGAAGTAATATTTCCATTTCTTGGTGAATTTACTATCCCTATAATACCTTTGCCACCTCTGTTAGTAACTCTGTAATCTATATGAGAAGTCTTTTTACCATAACCATTTTCACTTATTGATAAAACAAATTTCTCTTTAGCTTTCAATTCAGATTTTTCATCTTTTGATTTTTTTCTGTTTTTATTAATTTTATCATTATCAATAACTGACAAAGATACTATTTGATCATTTGGTGCTAGCTCTATGCCTTTAATCCCTTTTGAAGATCTACCTTTAAAAACTCTTAGCTTCTTAGCTTCAAATCTGATACATTTTCCAAATTTTGTACTTAAAATTATATCTTGATCATCTTTACAAATTTTAACACCTACGATTTTATCATTATTATCCAATTTCATTGCAATTTTTCCAGATGCATTAATTGATGAAAAATCCTCTAAACTATTTTTTCTTACTTTACCTTGTGCTGTAGCAAAAATAATTTGGTAATTTTTTAAATCAGTTTCGTCCTCTGGCATTGGCATAATTGAGCTTATTGCTTGGTGGCTTTTTAAAGGTAAAATATTAAATAAAGACTTGCCTTTTGATGAAGATGATCCTTCTGGGATTTTCCAGGCTTTAATTTTGTAAACTAAACCCTCAGTTGAGAAAAAGAGAACTGACGTATGTGTATTTACTGATAATGTTTGAACAACAGAGTCTTGATCTCTAGTTGTAATTCCTGATTTACCTTTACCACCTCTTTTTTGTTTTTTTACACCATCTAAAGAACCTCTTTTAATATATCCTTGTAATGTAACTGTAATTATTACTGATTGTTTTTGAATGGTTTCTTCAATATCATAATTTAAAACAGCATCTATAATTTTAGTTCTTCTTGGTATTGCAAATTTCTCTTTAATATTTTTTAATTCACCACTAATAACTTTCAAAAGTTCTTTCTTTGACGAAATTATCTTTTTATATTTAGTGATTAGTTCAGCTAATTTTTTAATTTCAACTTCGATCTCATTTATTCCTAATGCAGTTAATTTTTGTAGTCTTAACTCTAAAATAGCTAAAACCTGTGGTTCAGATAAAGAATAAAGTTTATTGACTTTTTTTCCCTCTACTAAAGAAATTAATTTTTGAGATTTATTTATTTTCCATTTAGTTTTTAGAATTGAGTTTTTAGCATCATCAGGTGTTTTAGATGATCGAATAATTTTTATTATTTTATCTAAATTTTCAACTGAAACAGATAATCCTAATAGAATATGAGCACGTTCCTCTGCTTTTTGAAGATCAAACTTAGTTTTTTTAATAACTACATCTTCTCTAAAAGTCAAAAAATTAGATAAAAAATCTTTTAAAGTGCAAGTTTGAGGCTTTCCTCCAACAATCGCTAAAGTATTAAAGCCAAACGAACTCTCTATCTGAGTATTTTTATACAATTGTCTTTTTATAGTTTCTGGCTCTACACCGTTTCTTAAATCTATTGCTACTCTAATACCTTCTCTGTTCGACTCGTCTCGAATATCTCTTATACCTTCTATCTTTTTTTCTCTTACTAACTGAGCAATTCTTTCGTTTAAAATAGATTTGTTAACTTGATAAGGTATTGAAGTTATTACCAGTCTTTCACGTCCATTTTTTTGTTGTTCAATTGAGATTTCACCTCTAATCTTAAATGATCCTCTACCATTGTTATATCCTTGTTTAATTATGTCTTTACCTATAATAACACCGCCAGTTGGAAAATCTGGACCAGGTATATGTTTCATCAATTCTTTAATTTTAATATCTTTATTATCTATTAAGGCTAAAGTTCCATCTATAATTTCACCTAAATTATGCGGAGGTATACTTGTTGCCATACCAACAGCAATACCACCAGCTCCATTTACTAATAAATTTGGAAACTGTGCTGGTAAAACACTAGGTTCTTTCTCAGTTTCATCATAATTGCTTTTGAAAGAAATTGTATTTTTTTCAATATCATCAATTAAATATTGAGAAACTTTTGACAAGCGAGTTTCGGTATATCTCATTGCTGCAGCAGGATCACCATCTATCGAACCAAAATTTCCTTGCCCTTGAATCAAAGGGAGACTCATAGAGAAATCTTGTACCATTCTTACCAAAGCATCATAGACAGACTGATCACCATGAGGGTGATATTTACCAATAACATCTCCAACTATTCTTGCAGATTTTCTAAATTGTTTAGACCAATCGTATCCACCTTTATACATTGCATACAAAATTCTTCTATGAACAGGTTTTAACCCATCTCTTACATCAGGAAGTGCACGACTTACAATTACACTCATTGCATAAGAAAGATATGATGAGCTCATCTCATCATGCATTGAGATTAATTTTATATTTTTATCTTTAAACTCTTCAGTATTTTTCATAGAGGTTAAAATGGAATTTCATCATCCATATCTGACACTTGTGAAGAGTCCTCAATATTATTTTGTTGAGTTGAATCATTTTGAATTCCACCACCAGAATTTCCTCCACCCAACATTGTCAGTGAAGAATTATATCCTTGAATAACTATTTCAGTTGAATATTTGTCTTGTCCAGTTTGTTCATCTTTCCATTTTCTTGTTGTAAGTTGTCCTTCAACATAAACTTGAGCTCCTTTTTTTAGGTATTGTTGAACAACATTTACTA
Source organism: uncultured Pelagibacteraceae bacterium (assembly GCA_902566705.1). GTDB lineage: Bacteria > Pseudomonadota > Alphaproteobacteria > Pelagibacterales > Pelagibacteraceae > Pelagibacter. The sequence continues at coordinate 28,883 of CACFJT010000007.1, read as the reverse complement.
AACCTTCGTTAAATACAACTATACGGTGCCACTCAGTTTTTTCTTTTCTTTCACCTGTGTTTTTATCTTTCCAAGATTGACTTGTTGCAAGGCTTAATCTGGCTACACTTTTACCATTTACCATTTGCTTAATCTCAGGATCTGCGCCCAAACGACCAATTAATAATACTTTATTTAAACTTCCAGCCATAATATTTAATATTTGTTAAATTAGTTAATTAGAATTATATCACAATTCTTCTGAATATTAATTTTATTAACTCAAAGCAACTAAAATTATGATGAAAAAGATAGTTATTAAGGGCGCTAAAGAACATAATTTAAAGAATGTTAATGTAGAGATTCCAAAAGACAAATTTGTGGTCATAACGGGTCTATCAGGGTCAGGAAAATCATCTTTAGCTTTTGATACTATCTACGCAGAAGGTCAGAGAAGGTATGTAGAAAGTTTATCAGCCTATGCACGTCAATTTTTAGATAAAATGAAAAAACCAAATGTTGATTTAATAGAGGGATTAAGTCCAGCAATTGCAATTGAGCAAAAAAATACCTCAAAAAACCCAAGATCTACTGTTGCAACTGTAACAGAAATTTATGATTACATGAGGGTATTATACGCTAGGGCAGGAGTCCCCTACTCACCATTTACAGGCAAACCAATAACTTCTCAAACAATCACACAAATAGTAGATTTAGTTAAAAAATTACCAAAAAAATCAACAATATATATTTACGCTCCAGTGGTTAGGGGCCGTAAAGGTGAATATAAAAAAGATATTTTAAGTTACAAAAGAAGAGGATTTAGAAAAATTAAAATTGATAATGTTTTATATGATATTGAAAAATCACCCAATCTAGATAAAAAACTTAAACATGATATTTCAGTCTTAGTCGATAGAATAGTTTTAAATTCAAAACTTGGAAATAGATTGGCTGAGAGTGTTGAAACAGCAGTAAATTTAGCAAATGGTTTAGTATTTGTAGAATATGAAGATGAAACACTTCCTCAAAAATTTAGAAAAATTGAAAAATTAATTTACTCTACAAAGTTTGCGTGTCCTGAGAGCGGTTTTACAATTGAGGAAATTGAGCCAAGACTTTTTTCATTTAACAGTCCCTATGGAGCTTGTGAAGAGTGTGAAGGAATTGGTATGAAGTTAAATGTTGATCCAAATTTAGTTATTCCTGATGAAAGAAAAAGTTTAGCAGATGGAGCAATAGAACCTTGGTCAAAATCAACCACATTATATTACGCACAAACTTTAGCATCTTTAGCAAAACATTATGGTTTTTCTTTGGATGAAAAATGGAAAAAATTACCTAAAAAAATAAAAGATATTATTCTTTATGGCTCAGATGAAGATGAAATTAAATTTAATTATGACGATGGATACGAGAAATATTCTTATAAAAAAACCTTTGAAGGTGTAATTAATAATCTTGAAAGAAGATTTTTAGAATCTGATAGCGAATGGAAAAGAGAAGCAATAGCTGAATATCAATCTGACACTGCCTGTGAAGCCTGTAATGGTGACAGATTAAAAGAAGAAGCACTATGTGTTAAAATCAATGATTTAAATATAAGTGAAGTAACAAAAAAATCTATTTTAGATGCAGCTGAGTGGTTTAAAAATTTAGAAAATAATCTTGATAAAAGACAATTTAAGATTGCAGAACATGTTTTAAAAGAAATCAACGAAAGATTAAATTTTCTTCTTAACGTTGGTTTAGATTATTTAACATTGTCTAGAGAGTCTGGAACATTATCAGGCGGTGAAGCTCAAAGAATAAGATTAGCCTCACAAATTGGATCTGGTTTAACAGGTGTGTTGTATGTTTTGGATGAACCATCAATTGGATTACATCAAAAAGATAATGTGAAGCTTATTAATGCGTTAAAAAGATTACGAGATCTTGGCAATACAGTAATTGTTGTTGAGCATGACACCGAGACAATGGAAAATGCAGATCATATTATTGATCTTGGTCCTGAAGCCGGGAGTAATGGTGGTGAGATAACAGCCCAAGGATCATATGAAGAAATTAAAAAAGATAAAACTAGTATAACTGGACAGTATCTTTCTAATAAAAAAAAAATTGAAATCCCAAATTCACGACGTTTAGCTAAAAATGGAAGGTTTGTGGAAATTAATGGAGCAAGCGGAAATAATTTAAATAATGTTAATCTTAAAATTCCAACCGGGACATTTACTTGTGTTACTGGTGTTTCTGGTAGTGGTAAATCTACTCTAATATTACAAACTCTATTTCATGCCTTAAATTTAACTTTAAATAATAAAGCAAGAAAAGCACCCAAATCATTTAAAGGTTATAAGGGTGTAGAATTAATTGATAAAATAATTGATATTGACCAGTCTCCTATTGGCAGAACACCCAGATCAAATCCAGCAACATATACAGGAGCTTTTGGTCCTATTAGAGATTGGTTTACAAGCCTACCAGAGTCCAAAACGAGAGGATATAAACCAGGAAGATTTTCTTTCAATGTAAAAGGAGGTAGATGTGAGGCTTGTGAGGGTGATGGTGTAATTACATATGAAATGCATTTTTTACCTGATGTTTATATACAGTGTGATGAATGCAAGGGTACAAGGTATAATAGAGAAACTTTGGAAATCAAATTTAAAGGCAAAAGTATTGCAGATGTTTTGGATATGTCAGTCGATGAAGGGTGTGAATATTTTGAAAATATATCTAATATAAAAACAAAATTGTTAACTCTTAAAAAAGTTGGGTTAGGTTATATAAAAATTGGTCAACAAGCAACTACACTATCAGGAGGTGAGGCACAACGAATTAAGCTCGCCAAAGAACTTTCAAAAAGATCAACAGGAAGAACAATGTATATATTAGATGAACCAACTACAGGTTTACATCAACATGATATTAAAAAACTTTTAGAGATACTTCATACATTTGTAAAACTTGGAAATACAGTGGTTGTAATTGAACACAATTTAGATGTAATAAAAACAGCTGATTATATTGTGGATATGGGTCCTGAAGGTGGTGTAAAGGGTGGTAATATTGTCGCCGAAGGAAAACCTGAAGAAGTATGCAAAGTAAAAGATAGTTATACAGGTAAATTTTTAAAACCTCTTTTAGCTTAAATTTAAGAACTTAAAATTTTCTAAAATTAGTGTATAGTTATTAGAATCATGAGTAATCTGTTATCTTCATTATCAAAAACTGTTCACACATCATTAGCAATAGCAATATTGTTATTTCTAGGATTGTTTTATTTAAATGATGGGATAGCTTTTGATACATTATTCTGGAGCTGGTTGTTTAGATACATACATGTGATTGTTGCAATTATGTGGATTGGATTGTTGTGGTATTTTAATTTCGTTCAAATACCTAATATGGGTAAAATTCCTGATGAACAAAAACCAGCAATAGGCAAAGTAATTGCTCCAGCTGCATTATTTTATTTTAGATGGGCAGCTGCATTGACTGTTCTTTCTGGATTAATTCTTGCGCTGCTAAATGGGTATCTTCACGATGCAATGACTTTAAGTATAGGTTCAGGAGTACCTAAGCATACGGCTATAGGTATTGGAATGTGGTTAGGAATTATAATGGCGTTTAACGTATGGTTTGTTATTTGGCCAAATCAAAAAAGAGCTTTAGGAATAGTTGAAACTGATCCAGAAACTAAGGCAAAGTCAGCAAAAACTGCAATGCTCTTCTCAAGAACGAATACCCTATTATCATTACCAATGTTGCTAACAATGGTAATAGCTCAAAACTTATATTAAATTATTTTTTTTCGTCTTCTCTTAGAACAGTTTTTTGAGAAACTCTTAGTCTAACCAAAACAGTATTAGCTATATAAATGGATGAATAGGTTCCAAAAACAACACCAAGTATCATTGCTAATGAAAACCCTTTTAATATTTCACCACCAAAAAAATAAATTGCTAATAGGGCAAGTAAAGTGGTTGCAGATGTTATTATAGTTCTTGATAACGTTTCATTAATCGAAATATTTGTTAATTCAAAAATCTTAATATCAGAATATTTTCTAAGATTTTCTCTAACACGGTCAAAAATTACAACAGTATCATTCATAGAGTATCCAACTATTGTTAATACTGCTGCTATGATTGATAAATTAATTTCTAAACTAAATAGTGAAAAAACTCCAAGAGTTACAATAACATCGTGGAATAAAGCTAAAATTGCACCTAGACTAAACTGCCATTCAAATCTAATCCAAATGTAAATTAGCATTAATGCTAATGACAAAGATATTGCAATTACACCTGATTTTAATAATTCTGCACTTACTTTTGGACCAACATTTTCAACTCTTCTAAAATCATAATTGTTTCCAAAAGATTTATCTAAATTAACTTTAATTTCTTCAATGATGTTCTTTTTATTGTCTTTATTTTCAAATTTTACTAAAAAATCAGTATCATTACCAAATTTCTTAACGGAAACATCTCCTAAATCCATTTGATTAAATCTATCTCTTAATGAACTAACATTTATTTTTGAATCTGAAGCTCTTAATTCAATTAATGTACCACCTTTGAAATCTATACCAAAATTAAGTCCCTTAAATATTAATAACAATAATGATACAACAATTAAAAGTGATGATAGTAAATTAAAATGATTGTAATATTTATTAAAAGAAATCATTAGATTAATTTTTCCTTATCTTTATTTCTTGATACATAAATACTAGTGAACAATCTTGCTATAAAATATACTGAAAATAGTGTTGTAAATATTCCTACTCCTAAAGTTACAGCAAAACCTTTCACTGGGCCTGAGCCCATAAAAAACAAAATAATTGCAGCTAATAAAGTGGTAATATTCGCATCTAGAATAGCTGTTCTTGATTTGATATAACCGCCATCAAAAGCAAAGATGTTGTTAGTTTCGTCTTTTAATTCTTCTTTTATCCTCTCAAAAATTAAAACATTTGCATCAACTGCCATACCTACGGTTAGAATAATACCTGCAATGCCAGGTAGTGTTAAAGTTGCTTCAAATAAGGTTAAAATACCCAAAAGAATAAACAAATTAACTATTAGGGTTACATTAGTAATTAAACCAAAAATTTTATATTTTACGATCATAAAAATTATCACTAACGTAAAACCTATTGCTAAAGCAATCATCCCTGCATTTATTGAATCTTGACCAAGATCTGGACCTACTGTTCTTTCTTCAATTATTTCTAACGGAGCTGGTAATGCTCCTGATCTTAATAATAAAGCAAGATCAGTTGCAGTTTGAAAAGTAAAGCCACCGCTAATCTGACCAGATCCACTTGCAATTGTATCTCTAACTACAGGCGCACTAATAATTTTACCATCCAAAACAATTGCTAATTGCTTTCCAATACCATTTGAAGTTGCCTTACCAAACCTTTTTGCACCTACTCTATCTAAAGTAAAGGAAACAATAGTTTGATTTGTTTGCGTATCCATTTTTGGTTGAGCATCAAGTAAATTTTCACCGCTTATTATAATTCTTTTACTAACTGTGGCTTCTTCTAGACCATTTTCAAATTTTAAATTTTCAACACCAAAACGATCATTTTCATCATTTGTTACAAATCGAAAAGTAAGGTTTGCAGTTTTACCAAGTAATGATTTAATTCTCATTGGATCATCTAATCCAGGAAGCTCCACTAAAATTCGGTTATTCCCTCTTTTGAGTATGTTGGGTTCATTAGTTCCAACTTCATCCACCCTTCTTCTAACTATTTCTATAGCCTGATCTTGAGAGGATGTTTTAAGTTTAATTAAGCCCTGTCTTGAAAAATTAACTTTAAAATTTAACCCTGTATCTTCAATTTCCAATTGATGTGATTTAAATCTTGGGTAATAAGGATTAAGATCACTATTTTCATCCTGAAAAACATTTAAGACAGATTGCTTATCATTATCTATTACATTAAAAAAAATACTTTGATTATTTATTTTTATATTGTTGATTTTAATATTTTTTTCTTTGAAGTAATTCCTGATAGTTGTTGTTAAGTTTTGTAGTTTTTGTTCAATTACAGGTTCATTATCAATTTCAAGTAATAGATATGACCCGCCCTGAAGATCTAATCCTAGATTAATTTTTTTATCAAAAAAATTATCATCAAACTTAAAAAGATTTGAGGAAGCAATTAAAATAAATAAAACTGAAAAAAGAGTTATAAATAAAATTCTTAACTTAGAAAAATAAAGCACTTAACTAAAAATAATTATTTTTTAACTTCTTGTGTATTTGTATTAACAAGACTTTGAATACCAGTTGATTTTACTATCTCAACCTTTACGTTTTCAGCAATTTCAACTTCAACTTTATCGTTGTCTATAAGTCTCTCCACTGTACCAGTAATTCCACCAGAAGTAACAACCTTGTCACCTCTCTTAAGACTTTCAACCATTGCTTTGTGCTCTTTAACTTTTTTTTGCTGTGGTCTGATTAAGAAAAAATAAAAAATAACAAATATTAAAATTAACGGTATAAATTGTCCTATTCCTGAGCCTTCCATAAATCTCCTTATAAATTATGTGAATACTTATACTATCTATGTAATTAAAACAACTTTATTTAGCTGAAATCAATTCCAAATTATTCATATACGGTCGCAGTACTTTAGGAACAATAATCGAACCATCTTTTTGTTGATGGTTTTCTAGTACAGCAATTAAAGTTCTACCCACAGCTAAACCACTTCCATTTAATGTTCCAACAAAAACAGTTTCTTTATTTTTATTTTTATATCTTGATTTCATTCGTTGTGCCTGAAATGTTGAACAGGAAGAGCATGATGATATTTCACGATACTTGTTTTCTGAAGGTAACCACACTTCAATATCATAGGTTTTTTCAGCACTGAAACCCATGTCACCTGAGCATAAAATTACTTTTCTATAAGGTAACTCCAATTTATCCAATATATCTGTTGCACAATTTGTCATTCGCTCTAATTCATCTAGGCAATTTTCTTTTTCTACAATACTAACCATCTCAACTTTATAAAATTGATGTTGCCTAATCATTCCTTTTGTATCTTTTCCATAACTGCCTGCTTCTTTTCTAAAACAAGGTGTTGATGCAACAAATCTCATTGGTAAATCTTTTAGGTCAACAATTTTATCTTTAACAATGTTTGTTAAAATTACTTCAGCAGTTGGGATTAAAAATTTTCTATCAGAACCTTCATCAAATTTTATTTCAAATTGATCGTTTTCAAATTTTGGTAATTGACCAGTTCCATACATTGTATTATCAGAAGCTATCAATGGAGGCGAGATTTCCTGATAGCTATTTTGAATAATGTGGGTATCTAACATAAAGTTAGATAATGCTCGTTCCAGTAATGCTAACTCTTTTTTAACAAATACAAATCTTGATCCGGTTGTTTTTGTTGCAAGATCAAAATCTAGCATGCCTAAATTTTCACCAAGTTCGTAATGTGATTTGGGTTTAAAGTCAAACTTAGGAATTTTTCCAGCTTTTAAAACCTCTACATTATCATTTTCATCTTTTCCATTTGGAACATCTTGATGAGGTATATTTGGTATACTTGATAAAATATTATCTAATTCAGTTTTGGTATTTTTTTGCTTCTCAGAAATCTTTTCTAATTCTGTAGATATTTCTTTAGATTTTTTGAATAAACTTTCATCTTTAGATTTTGAAATATCTTTTTTTTCTTTTTCTAAGTTTTCTTTCTTTTGAATTAAATCTCTATTTAACTCATCAAGCTTTTTTAAATTATTAAAATCAATTCTAACTGAACGTTTTTCAAGATCTTTTTCAAATTTTGAATAATCTTTTCTAATTTCTTTTAAATTATGCATCAGTCTTTTCTAAATTTTTGTTCTCTATAAATTTTACAGAAAATATTGATAATTCATATAAAATTAATAAAGGAATAGCTAAACCTATTTGAGTGATTGGATCTGGTGGTGTAAGTAATGCAGCAGCAGCAAATATAATTACTACTACATACTTTCTTCTGTCTTTTAGAAATTTACTGTCGACAACACCTATTCTTGCTAACAAACTTAAGACTATCGGGAGTTGGAAACTTATACCAAATGCAAAAATTAACTTCATAACAAGTGACAAGTATTCATTTACTTTGGCTTCTAATTGAATTGGTAAATTTGTAGATATCCCTGTGCTTTCAAATGATAAAAAAAATTTAATAGCAAGAGGCATTATCAAATAGTAAACAAGCATACCTCCCAAAAAGAAAAGGATAGGTGTTAATACAAGATATGGGAGTATGGCAACTTTTTCATGTTTATATAAACCTGGAGCAATAAATTTCCATATTTGCATTAGAATAAAGGGACAGGTTACAAAGAAAGCTGTGAAAAAAGATACCTTAATATAAGTTAAAAAAGTTTCTTGTAATGCTGTAAAAATAAGCCTTCTTTCAGACCCATCATTTTTTACAGCTTGAGCAAATGGATCAACTAAAAAACCGTATATATGTTCTGCAAATACGTAACAAATAACAAAAAAGATTATTAGAAATATAAAACTATGTATTAATCTTTTTCTTAGTTCTGTTAGATGGCTAACAAATCCACCTTCATTTTCTTGATTGCTCATCTTTTTTTGTTTCTTTTTTTATTTCATTTTCAATTTTTTCTTCATCAATTTCTAAATTTGAAACTTCATTTTGAATATTGCTTACATATCTTTTTGCTGTCCCTATCCAAGAACCTGCTTTCTTTAACATGATGGGAAAATCTTTAGGACCAAGAACAATGATTGCAATACCGACAACAATTAATATCTCAAACCAACCAATAGTAGGCATGTGATTTAATCTTTATTTTCTGAGTCTTTGTTTTCGTCAGAAATATTTTTAGGCTCTGAATCCTCAGTAGCGTCTGAGGACATTCCTTTTTTAAAACTTTTAATTCCTTTAGCTACGTCACCCATTAGACTAGAAATTTTACCTCTACCAAAAAGTAAAATCACAAGGATAATAACTACTGCAATTTGCCAAAGACTTGGTGCCATAATGTTAACCTTATAACCTTTTTATGGTTAATTTAAAAGTTACTTTTTTGTTAATCTTTCTCTTCTGTGTCAAGAGTGCTGTTTAACATCTCATCAATATTAGAATAAATATCCTCTTTTTTTTCTTCTTGTTTTTCTTTGTAGAATTTACCAGTTCCAAAAATTGCATTATCGACACTAGAACTGTCAATCAATCCAGCAGCACCTAATTCATCAATTGTTGGTAAATCAGATAATTTTTGAAGATTGAAATGACTTAAAAATTCATCAGTTGTAACATACTGAATTGGTCTACCTGGTACATCTTTACGGCCACCTGGTTTTACCCAGTTAAGTTCCATTAATATTTCAAGAGTATTTGTGCCGAAAGCAACACCTCTTATTTCTTCAATTTCTGCTCTAGTAACAGGCTGATGATATACAATTATAGCCAAAGTCTCCACGGCAGCTCTAGAAAGTTTTTTTTCAACAGTTCTTTCTTGTGACATAATATTTGATAAATTAGGAGAAGTTCTAAAGGACCATTTTTCTTTTATACAAATTAGATTAATTCCACGTTTAGAGTATTCTTGCTGTAACTTTTCTAATGATTTAGATACACTACCTTTTTTCGTTATTTTGCTTTCGATTGTATCAACATCTAATGGTTCAGCAGCAGCAAAAATAACTGCTTCAATTTCTTTTTCTAAATCAGATAACTTAGATGGAAATTTAACGATATTATCTTTTGCAATTTTTTCTTTTTTAATCATTATTTTCCTTCACATAAATATCGTCAAATAATTTATCTTGTTTCATTGTCAGATTTCCTTCTTTAACTAATTCTAATGAACCAGCAAAAATTCCTGCTTTTCCAGTGCGTTTATATTTTGAACCGCTTTTAAAATTTTTAGGAATTAAATCGTCTAATTTTTTCCAATCAATTAATTTTCCAAAAAATTCTCTTATCGTTTTAATACCATCCTCTGCAGTAAATACTGGTAATTTTGGAATATTCATTTTTTGAAAATCTTTGGTCATAATAATTGTTGAATATGACTTAAGTAGTTCAAATAAACTTAAATTATATTCTGTGCTGTAAATAGATCTTATATTACCTCTCATTCCTCTTGATCTAATTTCTCTTCCTAGTCTTTTTCTTTTGAGCATTTGTTCAGAAAGTAATCTTATTAGTTCTAATTTTTTCAGTTGTAATTTTAATTTTTCAGCAACTTCTTGAACTTTAAATTCTTCTTCAGGAGTTCCTGGAAGTAATAATTTAGATTTTAAATATGCTAACCAAGTTGCCATCAATAAATATTCTGAAGCAATTTCTAAATTTAAATCTTTTTCTTTTGTAATATAATCGTGAAATTGATCTGCTAACTTTGTTATTGATATCTCTTCAAGATCTACTTTTTGAGCTTTTGCTAAATCTAAAAGGACATCTAGAGGGCCATTATAATTATTAATATCAACATTAAATAATGCAGAATCAGCAATAGTCATGCTCAGATATTAACTTAAAATTTTATAAAATAGTGATGTTTTTTTTATAATAAAATTACATACCTTTGGTGAATTTTCACCAACTACCCTCATTTCAGTCAATTTACCATTGCAATGAAGAGCAAGATTACAACCTGCGCTAAATGTTTTGATTGTATTAGTTGTTAAATCATCTTTCAAACTTTTCATTGATAAATCATCTGAAATCAAAATGTTTTTAAAGCCAATTTTTTTTCTAATTAAATTTATAATTTTTTTAGAATGTGTAGCTGTATTCAAGTTATCAATACTTCGATATATTACATGAGCTGTCATTGCAAAATAACTCTGTTTTTTCTTAAATGGGAAAAAATCATTTTTATTCAAATAATTTAATTTTTTTGTAACTACAGGGGTAAATTTATGACTATCTACCTTAGCTAAACCATGCCCTGGTATATGTTTCATAACAGTTCCAATAGAATTTTCATGAAAATAATCAATACAAATATCTCCTATTTTAGAGATATTCTTTTTATTTTTTGAAAAAGACCTATCACCAATAATATTGCTAGCACCTTTGGCTCGAATATCTAAAACAGGAACAGTATTTATATTAACACCAATTGATTTAAGCAAATACGAAGTTTTATCGACAAATAATTTATAAATAATATCAAATTTTTTTTTATCTTTTGTAAATAAATTACCAAAATATTCAGAGGTTAAATTATCAAATGAAATAATTTTACTTAATCGATTTACTCGTCCACCTTCTTGATCTATTAATATTGGGTATTTTTTGTCTTTAAATATTTGTTTTATTTTATCAGTTAATTTTTTAGTTTGTTCAATTGAACTAATATTTCTTGAAAATAAAATAACTCCCCATGGTTTATATTTCTTTAAAAAAGTAATCTCTTTGTTTGATAATTTTGATGATTTTAAACCGACAATAAAAGCTCTTCTATTCTTAATCATTTTCTAAAAGTTTCCAAAAATTAAACTTTTTTTTCTTTTTTTTATTTGTTTGCTTAACGTATTCAATTACATTTTGTGTATCATTTTCCAGAATAGGTAAATTTTTAGAATATAATTTAATTTTCTCATCATTATTATTGTAAGATCTGTATGATTTCTTCTTATTTTCATCAGAAAAATAATATCTACCAGTCAAAAACATAAATAAAACAATTACAATAATAAAGATTAAATACTTAATTTCTTTTAGCATTACATTTTATTTGGTGTATCTACACCAACTATATCCATTCCAGATTTTACAACGTTAGATATAGCTTTTAAAAAAATTAATTTATCTGGTGAAACTGTTTTTTGATCATTAATAAATCTTTTTTCTGGGTTTTGTTTACCAAGATTCCAATACGAATGAAATTCTGAAGCAAGATCATATAAATAAACAGGTATTCTATGTGGTTCTAATTTCGAACTAGCTGCATCGATACATTTAGGCCATTCTGAAATCTTTTTTAAAATTTTGATCTCATCATTTGAGTATTCAAAACTAAAATCATCTAATTTAATATTTGAATTTAAATCTTTGCCAATATGTCTGAAGACTGATGAAATTCTAGCATAACAATATTGAACATAATATAACGGATTATCTTTTGATTTTTCTTTTACAGCATCAAAATCAAAATCTAATTCCACGTCACTACTTCTGTTGAGCATAATAAACCTAGTTGCATCTTTTCCAACTTCTTCAATTAAATCATCAACCGTAATGTAGTCACCTTTTCTTTTGGACATCTTAAATGGTTTGTTATTTTTAATTAATTTTACAAGCTGACTAATTTTACAAATCAGTTTATCTTTTTTTCCTGATAAAGCTTCAACTGAGGATGAAATTCTTTTGATGTAACCAGAATGATCTGCACCAAGAATATTTATTAAATAATCAAATTTACGATCCACTTTATTTTTATGATATGCAACATCACTTGCAAAATAAGTCCATGTTCCATCTGACTTTTGTAATGCTCTATCTTTATCGTCACCAAAATCAGTAGATTTAAAAAGTAACTGTTCTCTTTCTACCCAGTTTTTATCGTCTTCTCCTGCTGGAGCTTTAATTTTTCCTTTGTATACAAATTTATTCTTTTCTAAAAATTTTATTACACTCTCTACTTCTTTGTTTGAAACAATACTTTTTTCACTAACGAAATTATCATGGTTAATTCCTAAACTCTTAAGGTTTTTTTTAATTAAAAGTAGCGCCTGTTCTATAGATAAAGCTGTTAACTTATCGCTTATTTCCTCATAATCATCAAAATTCAGATCTGAATTATCTGAAACTATATTTTTCGCAAAATCAACAAGGTAATCTCCTGGATACAAATCAGGATTATCTTGAGGAAATATTTCGTTAAATTTTAATTCCCTAATTCTAAAGTATACGGATTTTGTAAAATTTATAATCTGGTTACCATAATCATTTACATAATACTCTTTAGTAACCTTGTGTTTATTAAATATTAATACATTAGATATGACGTCGCCTAAAATAGCTCCTCTACAATGACCAACATGCAATGGTCCGGTAGGATTAGCTGATACAAATTCGACTAAATAATTATTTTTTTTCTCTTTTTCATTAATTCCAAATTTTTCAGCGTTATCAATTATTTCTTTAATAAAGTATGACCAAAATGATGGCTTGAATTTAATATTTATGAAGCCAGGTTTAGCAACAGATATATTTTCTATTTGATCATCACTATTTTTTATTTCAGGTACAAGTTTTTCTGCTAATTCTATTGGAGAGGTTTTGTTTAGTTTCGATAAAACCATTGCAACATTAGTTGAAATATCACAATCAAATTTTGGCGGTGGTATTTCAGCATTAATACCATTGAAACTTTCTGGAACGATAAGTTGATTTTTTTTACTAAGTTCAACAATAATAGATTTAATTTTATCTAGATATAATTCAAAAATGTTCATCTATTATCGTTATAAAGGTTAATTGCATATCTGTCTGTCATACCAGATATAAAATCTGAAATAGCTCTATATTTGTCTTTAGTCAATTGCTCTTTAGTAAGAAATTTTCTGGGATTTAATTTAATTATTTTAAATAATTTCTTAATTATCATTTTACCTCTTTGATTCTTATTAAGCACCGATTTATTGTCATACATTCTATGTCTTAAAAATGATCTAATTTCTTGTTCTGAATTTTCTATTTTACCTGAAAAAGAAACTATTAATTGATTTGATTTTGATACGTCTTTTAATGACTTAATTTTAAATTTTTTAATATTTTTTTCTGTATTACTTAGTAAATCTCTTATCATAATATCTATTGAGTCTCTTATGATTTGGTAAATAGCAATTTTATAATTTTTTTTATTTATTTTGTTTTTATATCTTTGGTAAATATTTTTGAAAAAATCTAATTCTACTAATTCTTCAAGCTTAAATAAATTAGCTTTGATTCCATCCTGAATATCATGATTATTATAAGCAATATCATCTGATATTGCTGATATTTGAGCTTCTAATGATGGATACGTATTAAAGTTAATCTTATTTTTGAAAACTTTTGATCCGATTAGTTTGTCGATCATGCTTAGATCGTCTACTGGTCCGTTATGTTTTAAAAGTCCCTCTAAAGTTTCAAGAGTTAAATTTAATCCAGCAAATTTGAAATATTTATTTTCTAAAAACATTACAATTCTTAGTGTCTGAAGATTATGATCAAAACCACCATAATTTTCCATACATTCATCTAAAGCATCCTCTCCTGCATGACCAAATGGTGTATGACCCAAATCATGAGCAAGACTTAAGGTTTCAGCTAAATCTTCATTTAATTTTAGATATTTTGCAATTGATCTTGCTATTTGAGCAACTTCAATTGAATGAGTAATCCTTGTTCTAAAATGATCCCCTTCTGTGTTAACAAATACTTGGGTTTTATGCTTTAATCTTCTAAATGATGCACTGTGAATTATACGATCTCTGTCGCGTTGAAAAGGAGATCTGTATTTTGAATTAGCCTCTTTATTAAGTCTGCCTTTACTTTTAAATACTCCTAACAAAGTGTCTTTTTTCATCCTTTAATTTAAATAATTAAGTATTATATTAGTAATATCAGTGTTCAGACATGATTAAAGAAATTAAATTTACGGATAAAGCGTTAAAACAAATAGAAAATTTGTTGTCAAAAAAAGACAAAGGATCATTCTTCAGAATCGCTATCAAAGGTGGAGGATGTTCTGGTTTTCAATATGAATTTACATTTGATAAATCAAAACAAGATGATGATTTAAATTATCAAAATATTTTAATTGATAAAACTTCAGCTGATTTGCTTAAAGGATCTGAGGTTGATTATGTGTCTGAACTTATAGGTGAACAATTCAAAATTTCTAATCCACAAACCAAATCTTCATGTGGTTGTGGAGTGTCTTTCTCACTTTAATGCTCATTTCATCTTGGAATGTAAACTCGGTAAGAGCAAGAATTGAAAATATCAAAAGCTATTTATTAAAATATAAACCTGATATTTTAATGATGCAGGAAATCAAAACTGAAGATGTTAATTTTCCATATGATGATTTTTCATCAATGGACTATGAAAGTCATGTATTTGGTCAAAAAAGTTACAATGGTGTAGCAATTGTATCTAAAAATAAACTAAAAAATGTCAAAACAGATTTAATTAGGGATAAGTTAAAACAATCAAGAATAATTTCAGCTGAATTTGAACATAAGAAAAAAAATATACAATTAATAAATATTTACACCCCTAATGGTAATCCTGTAGATACTGAAAAATATGCTTATAAAAAAAATTGGCTTGATCAATTAATAAAGCAATTAAAAACTTTATCTAAAAAAAATTCAAATATTATTTTAGCTGGTGATTTCAATATTATCCCTTCAGCAGAAGATGTTTATAATGTTAAAAGTTTCGAAGACGATGCTTTATACAGACTTGAAATAAGAAAAAAATTTAGAGAAATGATTAATCTTGGTTTTAATGATGTCTACAGACATTTTTATGAAAATAAAGAAGGATATACATTTTGGGATTATATGAGAGGTGCATGGCAAAAAAATAACGGTATGAGGATTGATCATTTTTTAGTTTCAAATTCTATAATTGATCAAATTAAAGATATTAATATTAATAAAGATCCACGTGGAAGAGAAAAGCCTTCTGATCACACACCAATTGAGATTAATTTAGCTTAGAGATTTAATTTTATTTACTAATTCTTCGTTAATATTTCTTGGACCAGTATCCATTCTATTCTTGTGACGTCTTTCTCCAGGTAATCTTACTTCACCCATTGATTTCATTTTTTCAAAAAATTCCTCAGCATGTTTTTGCCAATTAGTACCTGAAGTTTTATCTGGGTTAATGGCTAGTATGAATTCACCGCCACTTGGAGGACCACCATCATTATTATCTTTGGCAGCAGTTTCAAAACTAAAATTATCTCCAACTAATGCGCCTGCCATTAATTCTACCATCATTGCAATTGCGGATCCTTTGTAACCACCAAAAGGTAATAAAACTCCACCATCAGCAATTTCCCCTGGATCAGTTGTTTCTTTACCATCTTTGGTCAAACCAGTTCCAAGTGGAACTTTATGCCCTTCTCTTTTAGCAACTTGAACTTCTCCCATAGCCATAGATGCTGTTGCCATATCATAAACAACAGGAGTTTTACCAGGTCTTGGCCAAGCAAATGAAATTGGGTTCGTTCCAAATAATGGTTTTATTGCTCCTGCAGGTGCAACAGCAGGTTTGTAAGATGTACATGCAAATGCAACCAAACCATCTTCAGCTAACTTTTCTGTTTCAGGCCACATAGCAGCCATATGATGTGAATTATTTATTGCTAATACTGCAACACCATTTTCTTTTGCAGCTTTAGCTAATTCAGGCAATCCTTTATTTAAAACAACAGGTGCTAAACAATTATTTCCTTCAACTTTAATTACTGATGGAGATATTTTTTTTACTTCGGGTTTCCCTTTACCATTTATTTTTCCTCCTTTAAGTCCAGTCACGTAAGCTGGTAATCTAAATAGACCATGTGATACAGAACCATCTCTTTCAGCATTTCTAATTAGGTCAGATAAAATTGATGCTGTTTCATCATCACAACCATTTGCCAAAAGTGTTTTTTTAGCTAGTTCAAATATTTCGTCTAAAGTTAAAGATACATTGCTCATTATTTTGATTTACATTTTTTACATAAACCAAAAAATTCTAAATTATACTTGCTATATTTCATTCCAGAGTCATCTGAAAAATTAGATAAATATTTTGAAAGTTTTGAATTACTTATTTCAGATACATTTTCGCAACTTTCACAAATTGAAAAAGCTGTTGCTTTAGAAACCTGACAACTTGAATTTTGACAAGCTATAAAAGCATTTCTACTTTCAATCTTATGAATTTTTCCAATTTCAACCAACTTGTCTAGGGCTCTATAAACTTGTAGTGGTGCTTTTATTCCCTTTTTTTGAACATTAAATAAAATTGAATAAGCTTTCATAGGTCCACCAGATTTATCAATAAGATCAAAAATGATTTTTTGATTTTTGGAAAGATTATGTTCTTTTTGCATCTTTAAATTCTTATCAATTAGTTATCAGTTTTTCAATTTAATCGATTGTTTAATGTTAAGTAAAGATAATATAAACAAAATCAAAGAAGCCATTATAATTGAAGGCCCAGATGATGTATTAAATTCTAGAGATGAAAATAGTCCTAATAATACTGACAACAATCCACCAATTATTGAAAATAACACCATCTTTTGAGGGCTATCAGAAATATTTCTAGCCATCGCAGCTGGAATAATAAGCATACCTGTGATCAATAATAAACCTACCATTTTAATTGATATGGCTATTACAGCAGCCATAAGAATTGTAAAAATAGCTTTTGCTCTATCAGGGTTTAACCCTTCTGCTTCTGCTAATTCGTAATTAACTGTAGATGCAAACAATGGTTTCCAAATTAATTTTAGAACTAATAAAATTACTGCCCCACCAGTCCAGATGATTATTAAATCATCAGTTGTGACAGCTAATATATCACCAAACAAAAGTCCCATAATATCAAAACGAATAAAGGTTAAAAAACCTATTACTACTAATCCAACAGCTAAAGAAGAGTGAGCTAATAGACCAAGCAAAGCATCACCAGGTAAATTAGTTTTCTTCTGTAATTGAATTAAAATTAAAGCAATTAAAGATGAAATAATAAATACTGAAAGAGCAATGTTTAATTCAAACGAGTAAGCCAAAGTTACACCAAGTAAAGCTGAGTGAGCTAATGTATCACCAAAGTAAGATAATCTTCTCCAAACAACAAAACAACCAAGAGGTCCAGTTACTAAAGCTATACCTAATCCTGCAATTAGTGCTCTTATAAAAAAATCATCAAACATATTAATTTTTCTTTATTTCACCTTTGTCTGAATGAACGTGATCATGTTTATGTTCATATACAGAAAGAATTTGAGATGCTTGTTCACCAAATAAGGTTTTATATTCATTATTTTTAGCAACATCCATTGGTGATCCAGAGCAACATACGTGGCCATTTAAACAAACCACATGATCAGTTGCAGTCATAACTGTATGTAGATCATGAGAGATTAATAGAATTCCACAATTTAGTGTGTCAGAAATTCTTTTTATTAATTCATATAAAGCAATTTCACCAGTGTAATCAACTCCTTGAACAGGTTCATCAAGAACTAATAATTCAGGTTTTTTTGAAATTGCTCTTGCGATTAAAACTCTTTGAAATTCACCACCTGATAAATTTCCTAAATTTTTATTCTTAAGATGGATAACACCTGTCAATGTAAGCGCCTCATCAATTGCCTCTTCTTTAATATTTTCTGTTAGAAGCATAAAATCATAAACTCTTAAAGGTAAGGTCCAATCAATAGATATTTTTTGAGGAACATATCCAACTTTATTTGTGTATTTCTCAACACTTCCTTCTATGTTTTTGTAAATTCCCAATGCAATTTTTGCGGTAGTACTTTTTCCAGAGCCATTAGGTCCAATAAGGGTAACAATCTTTCCTTTTTTAACGGTTAATGAAACACCTTCCACTAGCCATTTATCATTTTGTTTAAAACCAGCGTTATTCAATTTTACTAATGTACTATTTTCTGAGCTCATATATTGCTTGACTTATAAATGTTATATTATTACATAACGTTATATTATAACAACCAATTAAATTACTTATTATGAAAAATATTAAAAAAATACCACTTATATTCTCAATATTATCAATTCTAACATTCTTTACACCAGCAAATGCTGAAATAAAAGTAGTTGCTTCAATTAAACCAATTCATTCATTAGCTAGTTACTTAATGGATGGTATTGCTAAACCTGATTTAATAGTTGATGGATATGCTTCTCCACACGGATTTGCAATGAAACCTTCGCACGCAAAAATGCTTCAAAATGCAGACCTAATATTCTGGGTTGGTGAAGATTTAGAGAGTTTTTTAGAAAAACCATTGAGTTCAATTGCTAAGAAAGCAGAAAAAATTGAATTAATGGAAACTAAAGGATTACAGGTATTAAAATTTAGAGAGAGAAATATTTTTGACGAACATGATCATGATGATCACGGACATGACGATCATGGGAAAAAAGAAGATGATCACGATGATCATGGACATGATGACCACGGTAAAAAGGAAGATGATCACGACCATGACGATCATGGGAAAAAAGAAGATGATCATGACCATGATGACCATGGTAAAAAAGAAGATGATCACGATCATGACGATCATGGTAAAAAAGAGGATGATCATGACGACCACGGACATGACGATCATGATGGACATGCGCATGGTGAATTTGATCCACACATTTGGTTGGACCCAATTAATGCAAAAGCTATGTTAAATGAAATGGCAGAACATTTAATTGAAAATGATCCTAAAAATGAAGCTAAATATAAAAGTAATTTAGCTAAAGTTTTACAAGAAATCGATAAACTTACAATTGATGTAATGACAGATTTAAGTAGTAGCGTTTCTTCAATTGTATTCCATGATGCTTATCAATATTTTGAGGAAAGATTTAATGTTAAAGTGTTAGGTGCATTTACTGTTAATACAGATGTTATGCCTGGAGCTGAACAACTTTCTGAAATTAGAGAAATTATCGAGCATGATAAAGTGGCTTGTGTATTCTCGGAACCTCAGTTTAATCCTGATATTATCAATGCAGTAGCAAAAGATATGAAGATTAAAACTGGTGTTCTAGATCCTCTAGGTGCAACATTAGATCCAGGAAAAGACTTATATTTCAATTTAATTCGAAATATGTCTGCATCTTTCAAAGGTTGTTAATTAAAATTAGGTTTAATCCGGGAATTTTTTTGAATTCTCGGATTAACAAATAATAATTACTGTTATTTAATCTTACAAAAAGCATTGTATTTATTTTAAAGACGATTTATTTTCTTTCATAATCTGACTTTATGAATGATTTAAATTTATTTAAAAAAAATGGCTTTCTTGTTAAAGAAAATCTAATTTCTCAAACAAAGATAAATAAAATAAATAAAATTGTTAATGAAGTAATTTCAAAAGAAAAAAAGAGAAAAAAAGGTAATGGTACAAATGGAACTCAGTCCTATAATAATTACCATTTTGTCTACAATTCAGGCTCATCAAAAAATAAAGAAATTCTAAGATTAAATAATCCTCAAAACAGACATAAAGTTTTCTATGAATTGTCTAGAGATAAAAGAATTATATCTATAGCTAAAAAATTATTAGGTGGAACAGTAAGATTTCATCTAGGTAAATTAAATTTCAAGCTTCCAAATAAGAAAAAAGGTAGTGAAATTGGATGGCATCAAGATTGGGCTTTTTACCCTCATACAAACGATGATTTAATTACAGTTGGTATATATTTAGATGATTGTTATGAAAAAAATGGGCCACTTAAAATAATAAAGAATTCACACAAAAAGAAATTGTACAGCCACCACAGCAAAGAAAATTATTTTGTTGGAAAAATAGACACTAAGAAAAATAAAATAGGAACTAAAGATAGTGTTTCTATAACTGGAACGGCTGGAACAGTAGTATTTTTTCATTGCAGATCAGTTCATGGGTCTGGACACAATCAAATGAATAACTCAAGACCCTTAATTTTATTTGGATATAGAGCTTGTGATGCATGGCCATTAATCAATGATGGAAATCCTCATCCTGAGGTTGATTTGGAAAATTATGACAAAAATATAATTGTAGGAAATAAATCAATAAAACCAAGATTGACTAAAGTTCCAACCATAATCCCACTTCCTAAAAAGAAACACTACGTTTCAATCTATGAACTTCAAAATAATTAAATCACATTAAAGTTTATTGTAATAAATCTTTAACAAAACATTCATATAAATTTTGAATGTCATTTTTAAAAAAATATCTAAAGTGGATCAGTACACTCTTAGTGTTAACTGGTATTTTACTTACAAATCTTAATATTTACCCACTGAATATTTATTTTCATGGGCTTGGAGTTGTTGGATGGACAATTTCAGGTTTCTTATTAAAGGATAAAGCTATTTTAACAAATTTTGGATTGCAAATTCCATTATTTGTAATTGGTATTTATAAAATTATTTTTTAATGAAAAATATTTTATTTGTATGTACAGGTAATTCAGCAAGAAGCATTATTGCTGAGAGTATTATCAATAATGAATACTCAAATAAATTTAAAGCTTTTAGTGCTGGTAGTAATCCATCAGGAAAAATCAATATTGATGTTAGAAATTTTTTAGAGAAAAATAAAAATTATGATCTAACTAATTATAGTTCTAAAAACTTTGAAGAGTTTATAAATAATGAAATAAAGATGGATCACGTAATAACGGTATGCAACAACGCAAATAATGAGGTATGTCCTATTTGGCCTGATAAAAACCAAATTATACACTGGGATATAGACGATCCAGTAACTAAACTTCAAAATGCTAATGACGAAGAAAAGCAAATAATCATTAGAAACACTTTCAATATTATAAGCAATAAAATTAAAGATTGGCTAAATGAAAAATAAAAATAAATATTTTCTTTCAGAATTTATTGGAAGTTGCTTTCTAGTAATGATCATAGTTGGGTCAGGTTTAATGGCAGAAAATCTTACCAATGATACAGCAGTAATGCTAATTGCAAATACTATAGCAACTGGAGCTGGATTATTTGTGTTAATAACTGTTTTTGCAGATGTATCTGGGGCTCATTTCAATCCATTTGTAAGTATTGCTATGACAATTACAGGAAAGTTAAAAAAACGTCTTCTACCCTTTTATATTTCAGCTCAAATCCTTGGATGTTTGTTGGGTGTAGCTTTAGCTAATTTCTTTTTTGAACATCAAATTTTTGAATTATCGACAAAATCAAGAGATGGTATCTATATTTTTGTGTCAGAAATTATTGCTACATTAGGACTGATAATCATTATTTTTGGATCCATGAAGTCAGGTAAAATTACCGTAGCTGCATCTGTTGGGTTATATATTACAGCTGGTTATTGGTTTACTTCATCAACATCTTTTGCAAATCCTGCTGTAGCAATAGCAAGAACATTCACAGACTCGTTTACTGGTATAAGTTATTTAAACACTCCTTTTTATATAACTGCTGAATTGATTGGTATGTTGATTGCTATATATTTGGTAAAAAAGATTTTCTTAAATAAGTGAGTAACCAGAAGATCTAACTGTTCTAATTAATTCTTTCTTATTTTTTAAGTTAACTGATTGTCTCAATCTTCTAATGTGAACATCTATAGTTCTGCTCTCAACATTTACATTATTTGGCCAAACACTCTCTAGTATTTGATCTCGAGAATAAACTCTTTTAGGATTTGTTAAAAAAAACTCTAATAACCTAAACTCAGTTGGCCCAAGTTTAATTTCTTGACCATCTCTAAAAACTCTTTTTTCAATTCTATCTAACATTAAATCATCAAACTTTAAATTATCTGATACAGTATTTGGATTAGATCTTCTTAAAACTGCTTTAATTCTCGCCATTAGCTCATTGAAACTGAAAGGTTTAGTTAAATAATCATCTACTCCACTATCTAACCCTTTAATTTTATCTTCTTCTTCACCTTTGGCAGTTAACATGATCACAGGTAAATTTTTAAAACTATTGTCTTTTCTAATATTTTTGCAAATTTCAATACCGGAGAGATCAGGTAACATCCAATCTAATAAAAGTAAATCTGGCTGAAATTTTTTTAATTCCTTTAAACCATCATTGCCATTCAATGACGATGAAACTAAAAAACCATTTTTTTCTAAATTATGTTGAACTAATTGAATTATTGAAGGTTCATCCTCAATAATAAATATTTTGCCATTCATTTTATTGCTGAATAACTTTACCTTTTGGTCTGCTTCCTTTTAAATATTCACCTTTAATCAAAAAACATATTGACTCAGCAATATTTGTTATATGATCTCCAGCTCTTTCAAGATTTTTTGTTGCGAAAATTAAATGTGTTGAAAAGTCTAAATTCTTTTTATCTTTAGAGAGAAAATCAATTACACTTTCCATAGCAATATAAGTAAGGTCATCTACTTGCTCGTCTTTTTCCCATACTTCTTTTGCCTTATCATAGTTTTTATTAACGTAACTATCTAGCACATCATTTAACTGCTTTATAACTAATTCACCTAATCTTTTTAGATTACCTAAAAGTTCTTCAGGTAAATCTAATGGAAGAGGTTTAACTTTCTTTGCATTACTTTTAGACAAATCTCCAATTCTTTCTAAATCTTGAGATATTTTTAATGAGCTAATTGTTTCTCTTAAATCAATTGCCATTGGCGCTCTCTTTACCAACAATGTCATTATTTGAGTATCAATTTTAGATCTGAATTTATTTATTTCATCATCACTTTTAATAATTTTATCAATTGAATCTTTATCAACTTTAATTACCGCATCCATTGAATCAACTAATTGAGACTCGGTTAGACTTCCCATTTTTATAACAGAGTCTATTAAGTACCTTAATTCTTCTTCATAAGATTTTACTGTGTGTTCATTGCTCATAATCTATCCAAATCTACCTGTAATATAGTCTTGTGTCATTTTATTGTCAGGATTTTTAAAAATTTTCTCAGTTTTCCCTACTTCTATTAATTTACCAAGGTGAAAAAACCCTGTTTTCTGCGAAACTCTAACTGCCTGTGCCATTGAATGCGTCACAATTACAATAGTGTAAGTTTTTTTTAGTTCATCAATTAATTCTTCAATTTTTGCCGTTGCAATAGGATCTAGAGCAGAACAAGGTTCGTCCATTAATATTACTTCAGGATTAACAGAAATTGCTCTAGCAATACAAAGACGTTGTTGTTGGCCACCAGAAAGACCAGTTCCAGGTTCATCGAGTCTATCTTTAACTTCCTCCCATAAAGCTGCTTTCTTTAAACTATTTTCCACGATTTCATCTAATTCACTTTTAGTTTCACCTTTTCCATGAATTTTTGGACCATAAGAAATATTATCATATATGCTTTTTGGAAATGGGTTTGGTTTTTGAAAAACCATTCCTACTCTTTCTCTTAAAGATACTACATCTAAATTTTTATCGTTGATTTCAACACCATCTATTTCAATGTTTCCAGATACTTTACAAATATCGATTACATCGTTCATTCTGTTTATACATCTAATAAAGGTAGATTTTCCACATCCAGATGGCCCAATTAAAGCAGTAACTTCTTTTTCGTTTAAATCTAAATTCACATCAAACAAAGCTTGTTTTTCTCCATAATAGACATTTAGATTTTTGGATTTTATTTTAATTTCGTTCATTAATTCCATCTCTTTTCAAATTTTTGTCTTAAGTATACTGCTAAAAAATTCATTACAATCAAAAAACTTAATAACATCATAATAGTAGCTGATGTTTTTTCAACAAATCCTCTCTCAGCAGACTCTGACCATAAATAGACTTGTACAGGTAAAGATGAAGAAGGGTCAATTGGTGTTGATGGAATATCAACAACAAAAGCTACCATTCCTATCAAAATTAATGGAGCTGTTTCCCCTAATGCTTGTGCTAATCCTATTATAGTTCCTGAAAGTGTACCAGGTAATGCTAAAGGAACTACATGGTGAAATACAGATTGAAACTTAGAGGCACCAACAGCCAATGCACCCTCTCTTATTGATGGTGGTACAGCTTTTAATGATGCTCTACATGGTATGATTATTCTAGGCAAAGTCATGAGTGCTAATGTAATTCCAGCTACTAATGGTGTTGATCTAGGTAATTGAATTGTTGCTAATAATATTTGTAGTGCTAATAAACCATAAACTATTGACGGCACAGCAGCTAAATTATTAATATTAATTTCAATAAAATCTGTGATTTTATTTTTTGGTGCAAACTCTTCTAAATAAATTGATGCTAACACTGCAACAGGAAATGCTAACAATAAGCAAATAATTATACTATAGAATGATCCAATTAGAGCACCACCTATACCAGCAAGCTCAGGATCACGTGAGTCTCCATTTTTAAAGAAATAATTATTAAAATTTTTAATAATTTTTTTATTTTCAACTAAATTATCATAAATGATTAATTGAAAATCTGAAATTCTTCTTCTATCTTCAGGCAAATCTCTTGGATAATTTCCTTTATGAAGTTGATCAATATCATCAGATGCGGTTATTTCTAAATTTATTTTTTTTCCAATTAGATTGTTATTTTCTAAAAAGGCTCTTTTAATCTCGATTTCTGCATCTGTTGTGAATAAATCAATTAACTGATTTTCTTGATCTAAATCTTGAGCTGGAAATACTTTTAAAAGACTTTCAATTGTAATGTCATAGAAATCAGCTTCTAAAATTTGATTCTCAGTGGCACCATTTTTAATTTCTAATAACTCTTGATCAAAGAAAACCTCTACATTTATAGCCGTTTTCATAAATGCTGAGCTACCTTTTGAAAAAATATTATGCACTAAGATTAATACAAATAATAAAGCAACAAAAATTGATGCTAGACCATAAAACCTAAATCTTTTTTCGGCACTATGTCTTTTTTTTAATCTTTCTTCTTTAGTCATACTTCTCACGATATTTTTTAACTGCTCTTTGAGCTATATAATTAAGAACAAGTGTGGCTATAAATAATGTTAAACCTAAAGCAAAAGCAGATTGAGTTTTTGGACTATCAAACTCTTGGTCTCCAACTAAGATCATTACTATTTGTGTCGTTATAGTTGTTGTGGACTCTAAAGGATTAATTGTTAGATTTGCTGCAAGACCAGCTGCCATCACAACTATCATGGTTTCTCCTATAGCTCTAGAGACTGCTAACAAAACAGAACCAATAATTCCAGGTAATGCTGCAGGTATAACTACTTTTTTTATCGTTTCTGATTTAGTGGCTCCTACCGCATATGATCCATCTCTTAATGATTGAGGAACAGAGTTTATTACGTCGTCTGATAATGATGAAACATATGGAATAATCATTATACCCATAATTAATCCAGCAGCTAAAGCACTCTCTGATGAAACAGTTAATCCTAAATTTTCTCCAATTTGTCTAAAGAAGGGTCCAACTGTTAAAGCTGCAAAAAAACCATAAACAACTGTGGGAATACCAGCTAAGATTTCAATAATTGGTTTTGAAATTCTTCTAATTTTTACTGATGCATATTCGGCCATATAAATTCCAGAAAACAATCCAATTGGGACAGCAACTAGCATTGCGATAAAAGCAATAAAGGAAGTGCCGGCTATTAATGGAATAAATCCAAATGCATCTTTTAATTCATCATACTCTGCAGCAGTGATTGCAGAAGCATCACTAACAAAAGCTCTCTGAGGACTCCAATTTGTTCCAAACAAATAATCAAAAATATTGATTACAGAAAAGAATTTTATACTTTCAAACAGAAGAGAAAATATTATTCCTAAAGTTGTTAAAATTGCAATTAATGATGATGCAAATAATAATCCTTTTAAAATAACTTCGACATCGTCTCTGGCTTTATTATTATTTTTTATTTTTTTTAACGAATAAATTACTGATGCAATAACAATAGCAAAAATTAATACTATTTTAGAATTAGTAAAAAGATTTATAAATTTTGCGTAGGAAAGCGCGCTTTCTTTTAAAATAGTGTCTATATCTCCAAAATAAGTTCCAGCATATATAGCTTTAATTTTTTCATAAATTAAGTTAGCTTCATTTTTATCATTAAAAATAGCTCCTTGATTAGCAGCAGTTTCAATAATAATTGATTTAATAATTACTGGTTCAAATAGTGTCCATATTAAAAGAAATACCAATGAAGGTATCGAACACCATAGAACTAAATAATACCCATAAAATTTTGGAAGAGCATTTAATTTTATATTTTTTTCAATTGAAATACTTTTAGTTTTTGATCTACCGTAGAAAAATAATGATAATGAAAATATTGTTATTAAAAAGATTAATACGAAATTCATTCGCACAGATTGATATCTTTTAAATGTTACAATTTTGTTACAAATTAAAGCCTTGATTGAAATAAAAAAAAAGGCCAGCAAATACTGGCCTTTTTTTGGGGATAAGTTTTAATTTATTTAATATTAATTGTATTTAGATCCAAAGCTGCAGTTCTAGTAACCTTGTACTTATCAGAAGCTAATGGAACTAATCCAATTTTTGCTAAATAACCTCTGTTACCCATGGATTTTTTAGAGGTAAATTCTTTTAAATATTCCTCAATACCTGGAATTACACCAATATGAGCTTTTTTAACGTAAAAGAATAATGGTCTAGCAATTGGATAAGAATAATCCTGAATACCTTCCAAAGATGGTTGCACACCTTCAATTGAAGCAGCTTTAACCTTATCTTTATTAGCAACTAGATAACTATAACCGAAGAAACCATAAGCATCTGGGTTTGAAGTTAGTTTTTGAACAATTAAAGTGTCATTTTCACCAGCTTCAACTGCATAACCATCTTCTCTCATTTTAGCACATTCTTTTTTTGCTTTTTTACCTGCAGCGTCATAAAGTGATTTTGCAGTTTTAGTGCATCCTTTACCCATAACTAAAGAATTCCACGCATCCCTAGTTCCTGATGTTGGGGGCGCTATTAAAATTTCAATTTTTTTGTTTGGAAGACTTGCATCTATATCACTCCATTTTTTGTATGGATTTTCAACAAGTTTGCCATCAACATCAACTTTAGCAGCTAAAGCTCTCCACAATTGCTCTTTTGTAAAATCTGCATCTGGAGCACTCACTGCATGTGCAAATGAAATTCCATCGTTACCTACTACTATTTCAATAATTTCAGAAACTCCATTTTTTTCACATAATGCTTTTTCTTTTGGCTTAATTGCTCTTGAAGCATTTGTTACGTCTGGATGATTAACACCAACTCCAGCGCAGAATAATTTCATTCCGCCACCAGTACCTGTACTTTCAATAACTGGAGTTTTAAATTTTCCACTTTTGCCGAATTTTTCAGCAACCACTGTTGCATAAGGGTAAACGGTTGACGACCCTACAATTTTAATTTGGTCTCTTGAGTAACTATTTGTTGTAAAACTTAATACTAAAAGAAATCCAAATATTATGCTTATTATTTTATTCATAATTCTCCTTTTTAGATTCATAATCCGATCTAAATAAAATTGATTCTTAAATATTTTATTAAAGGAAGGTTAAACTTTTGTTACAATGACTAACTTTTTAGTTGAATTACAAAGGATTAAATTTGATATCTATTGTGGTCCCTTCATTTTCAACACTATTAATATCCATCTCTGCTCTATGTTGTGAGACTAAATGTTTTACAATGGCTAATCCAAGACCAGTACCACCCACACTTCGGCTTTTACTTGGATCAACTGTAAAAAATCTCTCAGTGATTCTATGTATAGACTCTTTTGGAATACCTATTCCCTGATCTGCTACTGAAACAGTGTTATACTCACCATCTTTTAAGTTCGATTGATAAATCATTTGAGGGTAACAATATTTCAGATCTTGAAATAGAAATTAGAAATCAAGCTGTTCAAAGATTAAATATAACCATTTACCTTGATCAGAATAATCTTTTTTTTGATGAAGTGTGTTGTGTCTTATTTATAAGGGATTTAACTGAATTTCATAAATTCCAACAATTAAAATCTGATTTTGTGGCCAATGTATCACATGAGCTAAGAACACCTCTACAATCCATTAAAATGGGACTTGAAACATTTGAAAATAATTCAGATTTAAAAAAGAATTCGGAAGTAACTAATTTATTACCAGTAATGAGCTCTCAATCTGAGAGAATGGAAAATTTAAT
>CACFJT010000006.1 GCA_902566705.1 uncultured Pelagibacteraceae bacterium | reverse complement strand
AAAGAAAATCAAGCCGAAGTTAGTTAATTAAAATGACCATTGGTTGGCATTTTGATAATACGTATTCAAAGTTATCAAATACTTTTAAAGAAAATATTAAACCAACTCCTGTTCATGATCCTGAATTAGTAATTTTAAATGAGGAACTAGCATCTACTTTAAATTTAGATTTTTCAAAAACTGACAAAAAAAAATTAGCAGAAATATTTTCTGGAAACTCTATACCAGAAGAAACTAATACCATTGCACAAGCATATGCGGGTCATCAATTCGGACACTTTACTATGTTAGGAGATGGTAGAGCAGTTTTATTGGGTGAGCATTTAGTTAATAATGACAATCGTTTTGATATTCAGTTTAAAGGTTCAGGAAGAACTTCTTTTTCTAGAGGGGGTGATGGAAGAGCAGCACTAGGACCTATGCTAAGAGAATATATTATCAGTGAAGCGATACATTCATTAAATATTCCGACTACTAGAAGCCTTGCTGTAGTAAAAACAGGAGAAAAAGTTGTAAGAGAAAATCTTTTACAGGGTGCTATATTAACAAGAGTTGCATCAAGTCATCTTCGAGTCGGAACATTTCAATATATTGCTGCAACTCAAAACATTGAAAATTTAAATACTTTAGTCGACTACACAATAAACAGACATTATCCAGAAATTAAAACGTCAAATTCAAAAGCATTAGACTTGTTAAATCTTGTAATGGAAAAGCAATGCCAGCTAGTAATTAACTGGATGCGAGTTGGATTTATTCATGGGGTTATGAATACTGATAACATGGCAATTTCAGGTGAAACCATTGATTATGGTCCTTGTGCATTTATGGATCATTATGATCCAAAAACTGTTTTTAGCTCAATCGATAAGTTTGGAAGATATGCCTTTTCTAATCAACCACCAATTACAAAGTGGAATTTAGCAAGATTTGCAGAATGTTTAATCCCTTTAATTGATAAAAATGAAGATACTGCAATCAAATTAGCTACAGATTTAATAGATAATTTCCAAAATATTTATGAGGATAAGTGGTTAAATATGATCAGAGATAAGCTTGGTATATTTGGTGAGGAAAAAAATGATAAAAAATTAATTAATGATTTGTTTAATTGGATGAAAAAAAATAAAGCAGATTACACAAATACTTTTTGTCATTTAATGGGTATTAATTCTGATAAAGTTTACAAAAATGTTGAATTTGTCAATTGGAAAAATGAATGGAAAAAAAGATCTGAGTTAAATAATTCAACTAAGGAAAAACAAATCAAACTTATGAAAAAAAATAATCCAACTGTTATTCCTAGAAATCATAAAGTAGAGGAAGCCTTAGCTGAAGCAGACAAAGGAAGTTTAGATAAAATGAAAAAATTATTAGCTATTTTAAAAAATCCTTACGACAATCAAAATAATATTCAGGAATATCAAACGCCTGCTCCATCAAACAATGAAAAATATCAAACTTTTTGTGGAACTTGAAATTATAAAACGTAAGGCTCTGGCCTAGCTGATTTACCCAAAACTCTTTCAACTGCAAAATCACTTATATCAATTGTTTGGTATGATCCTGTTGTGATTAATTCAGTTAAGGCCCTACCGATACCTGGTGCCTGCATTAAGCCTCGTCCGGTAAACCCAGATGCCATGTATACATTCTCATATTTTGGATGTTTACCAACTACTGCATTATTATCCAATCTATTACAATCATAGTAACCTGCCCATCCACCAGTTAACTTTAATTCCTCAAAAGCAGGTATTCGTTTAGCTAGAGCTGGCCAGACTAATTCTTCAAAGTCATTCCAGGCTGGTTCTAAATCTTCTGCGTCGAATACAGAAATAGGTGAGCCTGCTAAATATTCTCCTCCTTCTGGTCTCCAATAAACACCCGTTGTTAAATCTCCACTTAGTGGCATCTCTTTTATATATGTTGGGCATTTTACTCTAAACACAGTATGCTTTTGAGGAACAACAGGAATATCCTCTAACAATTCTTTTGTCCAACAACCAGCCGCAGAAACAATTGTTTTGGCATTTATTTCAGAAATACTTTTTACTTCACCCTTAATAAATTCTGCTCCAAGCTCTATTGCTTTGCTTTTAAGAGCGCTATGAAACATAAATGGATCAATCCATCCTTCGCTTTGGTTATCTGTATAGGTTGCTGTTTCAATTCCCTCACTATTAACATAAGGGAAAACTTTTGATAATTCTGAGCCTTTAATATTTTTTGTTCCTGCATCACAATCTTTATGGTTTTCTAATGCTCTATATTGCTCTTCAGCATGTTCAGGGCCAAACATTAAAAGATATCCATTGGTTACCATACTAGCTGTTGGATTAGGATTTTTTTCTGTTTTTAATAATTCTGGTATTTGAAAAATAAATTCTCTTGCAAATTTTCCTAATAAAATATTTTCTTTTTGGAAAAATTGTCTTCTAAAACCTCCTAGAGATAATGGGAATGAAGCTGTTTTATAAGTAGGATCTCTTTCAATGACTTTTACTTTTCTACCTTCTTTGGATAAAAAATAAGCAGTTGCCGCCCCTATTATTCCACCACCAATTACTACAACATCATCCATATCTAATTTAACATAATTAAGCTTGTATTCAGAATTAGTGCAAAGCTACACCAAAGTAAATATGGAATCATTAAATAGGCGCTCAACATCTTGACGCGTTTAAACCTTAAAATTAAGTTAATTATCAATGCTATTAGAATGATTAAAACTAATAAAGCCAAGACCATATTGTGAAAAACAAAAAAAACTACACTCCAAGTTGTATTGAAAATTAAATGAATGAAGTAAATATAAACAGTATTCATATCTCTATTTTTAGTATGCCAATAAAGCCATATAGAGAAAGTCATCATTAAATAAAGAGATGTCCAGACAGGACCAAATATCCAATCTGGAGGATTAAAAGTTGGTTTGTTTAATAGTGAGTACCAAGGTTCTTTAAATGTAATTGTAGACAAACCTCCAATGAATGAGGCAGAGAATGTAATAGCAAGAAACAACAGAAATGTTAAAAATTTGTTTTTAAGCATATTAAATATATACATAACAAAAAATGAGTAAAAAAACTATTTGGATTACTGGAGGAAGTACTGGCATTGGTAAAGCTTTAGCAATTAAGTTTGCAACCATGGGATGGAATGTTGCTATATCTGCAAGACGAGCTGAATTATTGAATGAGCTTTCAAATTCTTATGAAAATATTTCAGGTTTTCCTTTAGATGTGACTGACAAAGAAAAGTGTAAAGAAGTATTTAATGAAATTAAAAACAAATTTGAAAATATAGATATTTGTTTTTTTTCAACAGGAAAATGGGATCCAAAAAAAGAGAAAGAAATAGATGTCGAGCAAATGGAAGACGTATTTAAGGTAAATTTTTTTGGAACAGTTAATTGTATTAAAGCTGTTGAACAGTACTTTAGAGATAAAAAAAAAGGAATAATAACTATTGTGTCATCAATTGCGGGATATAGAGGATTACCTAATTCAACAGGATATGGACCATCAAAGTCGGCATTAAATAACTTAGCTGAAAGTTTGTACTTTGATTTTAAAAGACACAATGTACGTGTTTGTTTAGTATCTCCTGGTTTTATTAAAACTCCAATGACAGATAAAAATGATTTTAAAATGCCTTTTTTAAAGACACCCGAGTATGCAGCAAATCAAATTTTTGAAGGTTTAGTAAACAAAAATACATTTGAAATACATTTTCCAAAATCACTTACAATAACATTAAAGCTGCTTAGTTTTTTACCAAGTAAAATTTATTTTGGATTAGTTGGAAAACTCACAAAATATCAAAAAAAATAGTTAATCTTTTACAAATACAACTGTTAATTCTGCTACTTTAAAACCAAACTTTGTCATAGTTGCTCTATTTATTGCAACTCTATCATCTTGCTTAAAAATCCAATCGTCAAAAGTTATTTTTATCTCTTTACCTTTGACAGGAACTAATAAAACATATTCAAATTTAAACGCTGGACCATAAGAGTACCCTATCGCTTTACCTACAACGTCCCCAGCTGTACCTTCATAATTATGTTCATCAATTTTTTTTATTGTCCATTCTCGGTCTTGAACTTCACCATCATCCCAATTAAATTTTTCTTTAAGAATCAATTGCTTCCCATCCCAAGTTCCATCTAAATCTGCAGAAAATTGTCTTGTTACTTTTCCTGACCTATTTTGTAAAACTCCCCAGGCCTTTACATTTCCAGATAAATATTCTTCAATGATTAATCTCGGTTCTTTATTTTTAAAATCTTCCGGTTTCATAGCACTATTATTCGAGCAACTTGTAATTAAGAATAATAAAATTATCAACGAAATTGGCTTAATAATTTTTATATGTCGCATAAATATCTCCATTATTTTATTTATTTTGCATTGAAAACTGGATTAGATCTATATTTTTTGACTTAAATCCTGCTTCACAATAAGAAAGGTAAAACTCCCACATTCTTTTAAATGTTGAGTCAAAACCTTGATTTTTTATTAAATCCCATTTTTTTAAAAACTCATTTCTCCATATAGCCAATGTATTTGCATAATGATCAGCGTAAGAAATATATGAATTAACAGTTAAACCGTTGTCAGAAACGTATCGATTAATGCTATTTTTATTTGGCAAAAAACCACCTGGAAAAATATATTTTTGAATAAAATCTTGTTTGTTTTTATATCTATCAAATAACCTATCATCGATAGTAATTGCTTGAATAGCTGCTTTGCCACCATCAGATAAGTTATTTTTAATAGTTTTAAAATAACCCTCTAAATAATTTTGACCAACTGCCTCAATCATCTCTATAGAAGCAATTGAATTGTATTTGCCTTCAAGATCTCTGTAATCTTTTATTTCAATATTTACTTTTTCGTTTAAACCACAATTAAAAATTCTTTCTTTTGCGTATTCAAATTGTTTTTTTGATATTGTAATACAGTCTAGTTTAACATCGTATTTTTTACCTAGATACTCGGCAAAACCTCCCCAACCACATCCTATTTCTAAAATTTTGTCACCATTATTTGGTTTAATTAGATCAATTAATTTTTGATATTTGTTATTTTGAGCATCAGATAGATTTTTTGATTTATCATCAAAAATAGCGCTAGAGTATGTAAGTGTGTCGTCTAACCAAAGAGAAAAAAAATCATTACCTAGATCATAATGTCTAGCAATATTTTCTTTGCTTCTACTTTTTGTATTTTTAATAATTTTATTTTTTACAAAATTAATTATTGGAAAATCAAGAAGGCCTGAGAATTTATGTATTACTTCTATATTTCTTGCAGTTAATTCAATTAAATTTGATAAGTTATTAGTTTCAAATTCACCTCTCATGTAGCTCTCAGCAAATCCAATACTACCACCTCTAATTAAATTATAATTAAAATCTGGTTTTTTGATTGAAATATTTGCATGCAATTTTTCATTTGGATTTCCAAACTTTAAAACTTTTCCGTCATGTGTAGTAAGCTCTAGATAACCATAATTTATTTTATTAAGAAATTTAAAAACTAATTTATCTGCAGTGTTATTTAAAAACATTAATTTTCTACTGTTATATTATTTTTAATTTTAAATTTTTTCTTTATTAATTTAATTCCTTTAAACCACAATTTAAACGCTTCAAAATGTATCGCAGAGATAATTTTAAATGTCATTAAAGGGTGTTTAATATAAGAATTCATTAAGTTTTTACTTGTCAAAGAAGATCTTTCACCATCTTGAGATGCAAAAAGAATTTTTCCTTCTTGATCATATTGATCAATTACAACTGACAATTTCTGGTCTGGATTTAATATTCTAAAAAAATAATTACAATCCATTTCAATGAATGGTGAAACATGAAATTTTTTTGAGCAATTATTTTGAATTAATTTATTTTGTCCCTCAACTTTAAAAACATATGTGTGTTGCTCGCCAAATGTATTTTTAACCTCATATAATATAGAAATTAAATTATCATTATTATCGTATACAAAAAAAATACTTAGTGGATTAAAAACATAACCAAATATTCTTGGATAGCATAAAAGTTTAACTTTTATGTTGTCTGTACTGATTTCGTTATTAATTAGATTTTTTTTTACCCACTCAAAAAGAGATGACCCATCACGGTCACCATGATCTTTTTCGTAAAAACTAATAAGATTAAATTTATTTAATGAAAAAAATTTTAATTTATTATTAAGCTCATTTAACTCTGATAGATCAATGAAAAGTGAAAATACTTTATATTTAAAAAAATGTTCTTTTGGTTTAAATCTCTTATGGATTACGTTTCCATTATATATACAAGAACTAATCATTAAGGTTTTTCAGCATTTCAAGAGATGATTTTATTCCATCTTCATGAAATCCGTAACCAAAATAACTGCCACAAAAAAGTAAATCTTTTTGATTTTGTATTTTAATAAGCTCTGATTGAGCATCTAATGCTTTTTGATCGTAATATGGATGTGTAAATTTTACTTTTTTCAATATTTTTTTCTCATCAATATTGAAGTAAGGATTTAGTGTTAAGAAAATATTTTCATCACACTTTAAATTTTGCAATAAATTTAACCAGTAGGTTATTGAATTTTTCTCTAAATTCTTGTCATCTATTGATGAATTCCAAGAAGACCAAGCTTTTTTATTTTTTGGCATGGCAAGCTGATCTGTATGTATGTAAGCTATATTTTCTTTGTAGCTAAAATTCGAAAGAATATTTCTCTCATCCTCAGTTGGATTTTCTATTATCTCTAAGGCTTCATTAGCATGTGTTGCCAAAATAACCTTGTCGTAATCAAAAAATTCGCTTTCTCCACCGTAATATAAATCTAGTCCTGACATTTTTCTTTTTATTTTTGTAACTTTATAATTTTTATAATGTTCTCCACTTAATTGTGAAATTATTTTATTAACATAGGTTCTGCTTCTATTGGTTACTGTGTACCACTGTGGTCTATTTTTCAATTTAAACAAACCATGATTTTGGAAAAATCTAAGAAAAAAACTAATTGGCATTTTGCTTGCTTCATAAGGGGGCATAGACCAAATTGCAGATACCATTGGTATTATATGATAATCAACAAATGTTTTGGATAATTTATTAATTTTTAAATATTCACCTAAGGTAATTTTATCATTGGATATGATTGCTTTATCGCTTTTTTTATAAAATTTAATTATATCAAAAAACATTTTTAAGAAATCAATGTTAAATAGATTTGATTTATTGCAGAAAATCCCACTCAATCCTTTTCCACAATATTCAAATTTCGTATTATCTACTGAAACTGAAAAAGACATGTTGCTTTTTTCAATTTGAATATCATTTTCCTTAAAAAAATTAATTAAATTTGGATAAGTTTGAAAATTAAAAACAATAAAGCCAATATCAACTGATACTTTTTTTTCATCAAAAAACAAATCTATAGTATGAGAATGTCCACCAAAATGGTCTTCTCTTTCGAAAAGATCTACATGATGTTTTTTAGATAAATAATAAGCAGCACTTAGTCCAGAAATACCTGACCCAACGACAGCAATTTTCATTAATTATTATGCTGCATCTTCTTTAAACTCATCCATACTTGGACAAGTACAAAAAATATTTTTATCTCCATACACGTTATCAACTCTTGCAACCGGAGGCCAAAATTTATTTGCTTTTAAGAATTTTGCAGGATATGCAGCTTGCTCTCTTGAATACTTATGACTCCATTCATCTGAAGCTAATTCAATATCGGTGTGAGGAGCATTTTTAATAGGATTATCTACTTTGTCAAACTTACCTGACCTAACCATATCTATTTCCTCTTTAATGCTAATCAATGTGTCACAAAATCTATCCAGTTCAGATAAGCTCTCACTCTCTGTTGGTTCAATCATCATTGTTCCAGCAACTGGCCATGACATTGTTGGCGCATGAAATCCATAATCAATTAATCTTTTAGCTATATCTTCTTCTGAAATACCTGTTTCGCTTTTAATTGATCTAATATCAATAATACACTCATGAGCAACATTGCCATTTGAACCTTTATAAAGAATTGGGTAATGGTCTTTTAATCTATTTGCTATGTAATTTGCATTTAGGATTGCAATTTGTGTTGCAAGTTTTACACCTTCGGATCCCATCATCTTAATGTACATCCAAGAAATTGATAAAATACTTGAGCTTCCCCAAGGAGCTGCTGAAACGGCACCTATTCCACTTGCAGGTCCACAATCTTTTACGACTGGATGATTAGGCAGATAAACTTGTAAATGTCTTTTACATGCGATAGGTCCCATTCCAGGTCCTCCTCCACCATGTGGAATACAAAATGTTTTATGCAAATTTATATGACAAACATCAGGACCAAAATTTCCTGGTTTTGCAACTCCAACAAGTGCGTTTAGGTTTGCTCCATCCATATAAACTTGACCACCATGTTCATGAATTACTTCACATATATCTTTAATTTTTTCCTCAAATACGCCATGGGTTGATGGGTAAGTTACCATTAATGCACCAAGATTGTCTGAATGCAATTCTGCTTTTTTCTTTAAATCCTCAAAATCAACATTTCCTTCTTTGTCACAATCAACAACGACAACTTTCATTCCAACCATCTGTGCACTTGCTGGATTAGTTCCATGTGCTGAACTTGGAATTAAACATATATTTCTATTTTCATCCCCTCTATCTAAATGATACTTTCTTATTACCATTAAGCCAGCATACTCACCTTGGGCTCCCGCATTTGGCTGAAGTGAAACACCAGAAAAACCAGTAATAGATCTTAACCAATTTTTAAGATCTGTGAACATTTCTCTATATCCCTCCATCTGTTCTACAGGTACGAATGGGTGGGGCTCAGCCAATTCTCTCCACGAAATAGGTATCATTTCTGCAGTAGCATTTAATTTCATAGTACATGAACCTAGAGCAATCATTGTTCTATTAAGAGCTATATCCTTATCCTCTAACTTTTTAAGATATCTAAGCATTTCTGTCTCTGAATGATATGAATTAAAAACAGGGTGTTCTAAATATTTTGAAGTTCTTAATAAATTTTTTGGTAGATTTGGTAAACTAACAGTTGGATCCTCCTTTTTAATTGACTCTGCAGCATTAAATATTTTTAGTAGTTGGTTTACTCTATAAACATTTTTTCTTTCATCGAAAGAAACAGCCAGCATCTCTGAATTTACTTTTCTAATATTAACTCTTTGGTCTAAAGCATTTTTGAAAATCTGATCTGTCTTTTCTTTGGTTATAATAGTTACAGTATCAAAGAAATAATCTGAGTATAATTCATATCCAGATTGTTTTATTTTATCTGCAAAATTTTTTGCTAGTTGAGATACTCTTTCGGAAATACTTTTAATTCCATCAGGGCCGTGATAAATGGCATATGCTGCTGAAACAATCGCTAGTAAGGCTTGAGCAGTACAAATATTACTTGTAGCTTTGTCTCTTCTAATATGTTGCTCTCTAGTTTGTAATGACAATCTATAGGCCTGGTTTCCATGCCTGTCCACTGAAACACCAACAATTCTACCTGGCATAGATCGTTTGTATTCATCTTTTGTTGCAAAAAAGGCTGCATGAGGTCCTCCATAACCCATTGGAATACCAAATCTTTGGGAACTACCGACTGCAATATCTGCTCCAAGCTCTCTTGGTGTTTTTAGCATAGAAAGTGCAAGGAGATCACAAACTAAAATTGCTTTTCCATTTTTTTTATGAATTTTACTTATGGCCTCACTAGGATCTTTAATATCACCTAAAGTTCCTGGATATTGTAAAACTCCGCAAACAATATCTTCTTTTAACTGCTCTAGAACTTTATCCTCGTTTCCAACAAGTACTTTAAGACCCATTGGCTCTGCTCTAGTTTGAATAACGTCAATTGTTTGTGGGTGACAGTTCTCTGAAACAAAAACTAAATTACTATCACTTTTATTAAGTCTATGACTTAAACCCATAGCTTCGGCAGCTGCTGTTCCTTCGTCAAGTAAAGACGCGTTTGCTATATCCATTCCAGTAAAATCAACAATCATTTGTTGAAAGTTTAATAGCATCTCTAATCTACCTTGTGCTACTTCAGGCTGATAAGGTGTGTATGATGTGTACCATCCAGGATTTTCTAATATATTTCTTAAAATTACATATGGTGTGTAAGTTCCATAATAACCCATCCCTATAAAATTTGAGTAAATTTGGTTTTTTTTTGAGATTGCTTTTAATTTTCTTAACGCTTCATATTCTGAATTTGGTTCACCGATATTTAATTCACCTTTAAACTGAATCTTTTCTGGTATGGTACTATTAATAAACTCATCTAATGACTTAAAGTTAAGATCTTTAAGCATTTTTTCCTGGTCCTTTTTTGATGGACCTATGTGTCTTCTAATAAAATCTTTTTGTGAATTATGTAACATTAGCTTGATGTCTCCTTTGCAAATTTATCGTATTCTTCTTTATTCATTAAAGTATCTAGCTCAGATGTGTCTTTAATTTTCAGTTTAAAAAACCATGCACCACCTTCAGGGTCCTCATTGATTTTGGCAGGATCGTCAACTATAGACTGGTTGGTGTCTACCACTTCACCACTAACTGGAGTATAAACATCACTAGCAGCTTTCGTAGATTCTACTACTCCTGCAGTACCATCTTTTTCAACATTAGATCCTTTTTCGGGAAGTTCTGCAAAAACTATGTCTCCAAGCATTTCTGTTGCATGTTTTGTAATTCCTATTGTGGCTACATCTCCCTCCAAAGTAATCCACTCATGTTCTTTAGAAAATTTTACTTCACTCATTAATTTACTCCTTTCACATAATTTTTCTTATAAAATGGTAATGCGCAAATATTTGCTGGATGTTTTTTCCCTCTCACCTCAAGCAAAATTTTAGTATCAACCTTTGAAAACTCTTTATCAACATAACCCATCGCTATAGGACCGTTTACACTTGGTCCAAACGTTCCACTAGTTATTTCACCAATTTGTTTATCTGCATCATTAAATATTTTAGTTTTTTCTCTAGCAATCAATCTACCTTCAGGCTTAATCCCTACTCTTATTTGGCTTGCTCCATCTTGTATTTGGTTCATAATTTTTTTCGATCCAATAAAACCCCCATTTGATAATCTAGATTTTGAAATTGCCCATTTAAGGTTTGCCTCAACTGGCGTTTTATTAATATCTAATTCGTGTCCATATAAACATAATCCAGCTTCTAATCTCAAGGTATCTCTTGCCCCAAGTCCTATAAGTTGTGCTCCCTTTTCTATTAAATTTTCAACA
Organism: uncultured Pelagibacteraceae bacterium; assembly: GCA_902566705.1. Lineage (GTDB taxonomy): Bacteria > Pseudomonadota > Alphaproteobacteria > Pelagibacterales > Pelagibacteraceae > Pelagibacter. Next base: position 46,943 of record CACFJT010000006.1, on the reverse strand, counting down.
AATTTTTCAGCTTTATCGTTAGAAATTGAAATTTCAAATCCATCTTCCCCTGTATAACCTGATCTTGTGACAAATAATTTTTGATTATCAGAATCAAACCAATTTCCTGTCATAAAATTTAGTTGATCAACCCCATTTATAATTGAGTTTAAAATTTCAACAGATTTAGGTCCTTGAATTGCTATTAAAGATCTATTGTTATCTAAATTCATTTTAAATTTTGAACCTAGTAAATTAAATAAAATATCAAAATCTTTATCTTTGCATGCAGCATTTAAAATGATTAAATATCCCTCATCTATTTTTGTGATAATTAAATCATCATAAATTCCAGCATCTTCATTCATTAAAAAACTATATTTAGAGCAGTTTTGCTTTAGATTTTTTAAATCTAATGGGAAAATCTTTTCTAATTCTTTTGATAAACTTTCATCACCATATATAAATAATTGACCCATATGAGATACATCAAATATTCCAGAATTCGATCTTGTGAATTTATGTTCTTCAATAATACCTTTGCTATACTGAATGGGCATTTCATAACCAGCGAATTCAACAAACTTCGCGTTGTTACTTTGATGAAGTTTATTTAGTGATGTTTTTTTTATTTCCATATTAACTCTTCTGTGCCCCCTCTGTCTTGGTGCCTGAGAGATTTGCTCCTTCGGCGAGAATAATTCTCTTTCCAGAGTTAATATGTACGGTCCTTTTGCCTGAGAGTTTCCGGGGTGGTTGCTCCTTCGGCGCTACAAAAGTAGTCTCTCCCGTATATAAATTTATAGCACATTTAAAATGTTTATGTGAAATTTATTTAGCTACCTTTTTGACAAGTAATGGAGACAAAAACTGTATAACTACTGCTGTAATAACTACCGCTCCACCAAAAAGCACTGTAAGTGGAGGGTTTTCGTTTGCAAACATCCATGCCCATAAAGGTCCTAAAACAGCTTCAGTTAACATAATTATTCCAACAAATGCTGAGGGAGTTGATCTTGCTCCAATTGTTATAAGTATAAAACCAAGTCCAACTTGAAAAAATCCTGCAATAAAACCTAAAAATATATCATTTGTTGAAACAATAATACTTGGGGACATAAACAAACCTATTAATGTTGCAAAAATTCCAGCAACGAGTTGTAAAGGTATCATATCAACTTTTGGATATTTTCTAACAATTAAAATTAAGATCGCAAATGATATAGGCATAATGAATGCAACTAAGTTTCCAGTCATTTGACCTGGTGTTAGTGAACTTCCTAACATTAAAATAATACCAACGACTGCTGTAATAATACAAGTTAATGTAATTTTTGAAATTTTTTCTTTTAAAAATACATAACCAAAAATTGCTAAAAACAAAGCTTGAGTTTGAATTATAAAGTTTGCATTAGCTACTGTTGTTTCGTACATAGCAAACACATAGCTAGCAAATCCGATAGATAAAATTATACCTCCAAATAAACCTGGGATTCCAGATTTATAAAGAGCACTGAAAATTTTTTCTTTGTAAGAAAAGATTAAAAAAATTATAATTACTCCAATAAAGAAAAGTGATCTCCAAAATAATATTTGCCAAAGTGTAGATCCATCAAAAGACTTAACAATTAAACCTCCAAAACTTAATGCACAAGCTCCTAAAAAAACTAAAAAAGGACCTGGTATTTTTGATAAAAAATTCATTAAATTTGTGATAGTAAATTTTGAGTTTCCATTTCATATAACTTAAATAAAGTCTCTGCATCAGATAAATTAATCTCTTTAAATTTTATTTTTGAACCAGGAGACATCTGTACTAATCGGTCATAATCGACACTAGCCACAACTCCAATTTTTGGATAACCACCAATAGTACCATGATCTGAAAGCATTATAATTGGATTTCCGTCTGCCGGTACTTGGATTACACCTTTAATCAAACCCTCTGATTTTATGTTGGTATTCACAATATTATCAATTTTAGGTCCCTCTAGTCTCATACCCATTCTGTCTGAAAGTTTCGATACTGTAAATTCCTTTTCATAAAATATTTTTTTACCTTCTTCAGAAAAGTAATCAAAATTAGTACCTTTGATCACCCTTATGTTTTCTATTTTGGTATTAATGTAATTAGTTTTTTTAATATCCTTATTTGAATTTATTTTTTTTAAATTAATTCTTTGCCCTACATCTAATTTTTTTCCATCATTAGATCCAATATTTGCTTTTGTATTTATAGAGCAACTATACCATTGGAATTTTACATCGAACTCTCCACCTAATGCTAAATATCCATAAACTGATTTATTTGTAGATATGATATTTATCTCATCTCCATTTTCAATTTGATAACTTTCGTAACATTTACCTTCAATTTCAGTATCTTTTTTTTTAATTGAAAAAATTACATCTCCAGTGATGGCACAATTAATTTTTTCTCCGGAATATTTTATATGAGGACCTTGATATGCAAACTCTATTACTGCAGAGTCTAAATTATTATTAACAAGTTTATTAGATATAAGATAATTTCTATTATCCATAGCACCACTAAATGGTATGCCAATATGATAAAGATGATCCCTGCCTTTATCTTGAAAGGTGGTATTAATTCCAGGTCTAATTATTTCTAAATAATTGCTACTCATTATAATTTTTATACTGATCTAAAGTAATTTCCTTGAAAACTACTGTATCTCCTGGATTAATTAGGTTTGGTTTATCTTCTTTTGAACTATCAAAAACATCTAAAGGAGTATTTCCCAAAATATTCCATCCACCTGGACTTTCAAATGTATAAATGTTTGCAAATTGCTCAGTTAATGCAACAGATCCCTTGGGTACTTTTACTCTTGGTGTTTCTAAACGTTGAGCTCGCATATTCTCATCTAAGTCACCAAGAAAAGGCATGCCAGCAATAAACCCTGTCATGTAACAAAAATATTCTTTATTTAAAAAATTCTCTAAAATTTTTTCTCTACTTAATTTTAATATTTCTTCCAATCTTTTAATGTCCATTGAAAAATTTTCATGACAACAAACTGGTATTTCTAATTTTTTTGAATTTATATCTTTTGAGTCTTGAACATTAATGTTTTCAACATAATTTTTTACTTCTTTAAAATTTGTTTTTTTTAGATCATAAGAAATAATTAGTTTATTATAAGAAGGTGTTAAATTATTTATCCCTTCAAAATTTTTTTCTTTAATAGTTTTAAAATATTTTATTACTTGTGAATTAATTGATTTATTTACTTCATTACCAAAATCACAGTACAATGCTGCGTCACCAAGATTTGATATATTTTTTATCATGTCATGTTATACTTAACATTAGAGACTATGGAAATTAATATAAATTGTGATTTAGGTGAAAAATCAAAACATCATTCAAATAAGCATGATCCAGATTTACTAGAAATAGTAAATTCTGCAAATGTCGCATGTGGTTATCATGCGGGTGATGATGAGTCGATGAATCAAGTGGTTCAAATTTCAAAAAAAAATGGTGTTAGTATTGGAGCGCATCCGTCATTTAATGACCCTGAAAATTTTGGCAGGCAAAGAATTAATCTTCCACCTAATGAGGTAAGGCAATTAATTATTGATCAATATGAAATTCTTCAAAAAATTGCTCAAGATCATGGAGAGAATGTTACTCACATAAAACCACACGGTGCTTTGAATAATATGGCTTGTGAGGATTTAGATTTAGCTACTACTTTGGCAAAAGCTATAAACGAAATTAGTAAAGATTTAATTTATTTGGTTCCTACAGGATCTAAAATGGAAGAAGCAGCCAAAAAACTAAACATGCGTATAGCTTGTGAAATTTTTGCAGATAGAAATTATGAGGATGATGGCAATTTAGTTTCTAGAAAAAAACCACACGCTCTTATTACTGATCCAGAAGAAGCTAAAAAACACGTATTAAATATGGTAAAAAATCAGTCACTTAATTGTCACAGTGGAAAGCAGATACCTTGTGAAATAGACTCTGTGTGCATACATGGAGATAATGAAAGTTCATTATCTACTGCAAAATCAATTAGAGAAAATCTAATAGATAATGGACTTAAATTAAAACCACTTAATCAAATGGAGAAATTTTTGAAATGATAAACAAAATTTTTATAATATTATTTTTTATTTTTATAACTACAAATTCCTATTCTGCTGGATCAAAACCTACAGACCCTAAACCAGATAAAAGATCAAATTATACTAAAGCTTTGGATTCAATAAAATTTGCAAAAAAATATGAAAAGAAAGGAAAGATTGAAAAAGCAAAAAAGAGATACAAAAAAGCACAAAAACTTCTAATAAAATCAAATAAAGAAAAGCCACTTCAGGCTGATACTTTAAATTATTTGGGCTTTACCACGAGGAAGCTTGGAGATTTTGAAAATGGAGAAAAGTATTATCTTTTAGGTTTAGAAATTGATCCAAATCACGTTGGTATAAATGAATATTTGGGTGAATTATATGTTGTCACAAATAGATTAGATTTAGCTAAAGAAAGATTAAAAGTATTAGAAAGTTGTAATTGCGAAGAATATACAGAGTTAAAAGAAATTATTGATGGAACAAAACAATCAAAATATTAATTTATATTTTGAACCATTCGTTGAGGCATCCATAATGCAATTTCAGGGAAAATAACAACAAGTATTACTGCAAGTATCATTAATAAAAATAAAGGAAAAGCACTTCTTGCAATAAATCCCATATCTTTGTTGGCCATTCCTTGTAAAACAAATAAATTAAATCCTACTGGTGGTGTGATTTGAGCCATCTCAACTACGATAACTAAAAATATTCCAAACCAAATCATGTCAAAACCAGCCTGTCTTATCATTGGCTCAATGATTGCCATTGTTAATACTACGGCTGAAATTCCATCAAGAAACATTCCAAGAATAATATAAAAAATCATTAATACAAAAATTAATACATAAGGTGATAGCTCCATATTTTGTATCCAGATAGCTAGATTTCTTGGAAGTCCAGTAAATCCCATAGCTAATGATAAAAATGTAGAGCCAGCTAAAATAAAAGCAATCATACAAGAAGTTTTAGTTGCTCCCAATAAGGATTGTTTAAATGTTTCAATGGTTAAGCTCTTTTGAAAGTAAGATAAAATTAAAGCACCTACTACACCTAAAGAAGCAGCCTCAGTTGCTGTAGCAACTCCAGTGTATATTGATCCAATAACAGCTGATATTAAAATAATTACTGGTAATAATTGTTTTGATTTTCTTATTTTTTCTAAAAAGGAAAAACTTTCTACATATTTTGGCATACTTTTTTTATTTATTAAAGACCAGATAATCACATAAGACATAAATATAAGTGCAATCATTATTCCTGGAATAATTCCAGCAATAAAGAGCTTTGCTATGGACTCTTGAACAGTTACTCCATAAATTATTAATATTATTGAAGGGGGAATAAGAAGTCCTAAAGTTCCTGAGCCTGCTAGACTACCTAACAAAATTTTTTCTGGATATTTTCTTTTTCTTAGTTCTGGGATAGACATCTTACCTACTGTTGCAACGGTTGCAGCAGAAGAGCCAGAAATTGCTGCAAAAAGTGCACAACCAACAACATTTACATGAATTAATCCACCTGGTAATTTTTGCATCCATGGTGATAGTCCAGCAAATAAATTTTCAGATAACTTTGTCCTAAATAATATTTCACCCATCCAAACAAACAATGGTAAAGCTGTTAATGTCCATGATGATGAGGTTCCCCATATTGTAGTTGCCATGGCATCGCCTACTGGTCTTGAAGTAAATAACATCATTCCAATTGTCGAAACTCCTATCATGCTTATTGCTACCCAGACGCCAGATCCAAGAAAAAATAAAAGTACACTTATAAAAAAAATTATGAGAAATATTTCAGTCATTCTTACTTAAAATTGTTAAAATAAATTTATGTAAAACAGCTATAAAAAAAATTAATGATCCGATAGCAACACTAGTTTGAGGTATCCAAATTAAGATCTCATCTGCACCTTCGCTTCTCTCTTGAAAGTCATAAGAGATTAATAACATTTTCCATAAGTAAAAAGACAAATAACCTGAAAAAATTGTTGCTACCATTAGACACCATATTTCTAAAAATCTCTTATAAGATGAAGAGGCTTTTTCTAAAAAAAGAGTAATTCGAATATGTCCACCCTCAACAAAAGTAAAAGCTAAAGCATAAAAAGAGGCTGCAGCCATGCAGTAGCCTGAGTACTCAGCTAAACCCCTTATGTAAAAACCAAAAATCCTTGAGGAAATTCCAATTAAAATAAAAACTGCAACAAGTATTAAGAAAAAAGCAGCTAAATATCCTGAAAATTTATAAAGTTTATTTAGATTATTGTTTATTGATTGAAACATTTAGTAAAAAGGCCAACTTACTACAAGTTGGCCTTTTTTTTAAGACTATTTATTTGTAAGCAGATAAAACTGCAGCACCTCTGTCTCCAGCTTTTGCTTTCCATTCTTCAGACATTGTTGCTCCAACTTTTTCAAAATGTTTTTTCAAAGCTGAATTAACTTCGCCTACTTCCATTCCAGCATCTGCTAAAGCTTTCTTGTCTCCAGTATTACCTTGTTTAGATAATTCCCAACCCTTTTCTTCAGCAATTGCTGCTTGGTTCATTACTAGATCTTGAGTTGCTTTATCAAGTTTATTCCAAGCTGCTTTATTAGCTATGATCATGTTTTTTGGAAACCATGCTGCTATATCATAAAAATATTTAACACCATTTTCCCAAATCTTGCTATTTTTACCAGTTGTAGGAGAAGTAATCATACTTTCCACTGCACCTGTAGAAAAAGCTTGACTAATTTCAGCTGCTTCAATTTTAGTTGGCGCCATTCCTGTTAATTCCGCAATTCTTATTGTTGCAGAGTTGTATGCTCTAAATTTTAATCCATTTAGATCACCAACTTTTTTAATTTGCTTTTTACTGTAAAGTCCTTGTGCAGGCCATGGCACTGCATAAAGAAATACCAATCCTTTTTCATCAAGACTCTTAACAATATATGGTTTTGAAGCTTCATATAATTTCATAGCATCATCATAAGTAGTTGCTAAGAAAGGTAATGAGTCAATTTCATATAAAGGATCTTCTTTTCCAAGAGCAGACATGAATCTTTCACCAATAGGTGCTTGACCTGTTCTTACAGCTCTGAAAATTTCACCACCTTTAAATAATGAACCACCTGGGTGAGTAACAATTGTAAGTTTTCCACCACTTTTTTCAGTTACATTCTTTGCAAATTCTGTTGCATTAGCAGAATGAAAGTTTCCAGCACCATAAGCTAGTGCCATATCCCATTTTTCAGCTAAAGAAACGTTTGCAAATAATAATACTGAAGTAATTATAGATATAAATAATTTGAATAATTTCATCTATCCTCCTTTTTAAAATTAACATTTAATTATCTCTTAGAGGTTAAATCAATAAAATTATCATTATGGTCTCATTGAAAAATTGTCAGATTATACTATTATAATGTTATCTTGATTGAAGAGCTCATAATTTTAACCAATATAATTTTTATCACAATTATATTAACAGCAGATAATGCGGTAATTGTTGGGTCTATTGCTTCAAATTTTGTTCCAAAAAATAGAAAACAAATAATTCTTTGGGGTGTAATTGGAGCCTTTGTTTTTAAAATTTTTTTTGCAATTTTTGCGACTTTTTTATTTGAATTTTATTTTATAAAAATTTTGGGTGGTTTATTATTAATTTGGATTGTAAATGATTTAAGAAAAGATTTACTAGACATTAAAAAAGTAAAACCCACTTCTAAAAAAGGTAAAGAGCCTTCATATATTAGTAGCATTGGAAAAGTTTTATTTGCAGATATAATGATTAGTTTTGATAATGTCATTGGTGTAGTTGCAGCAGCAAAAGGATATTTTGGATTTATGATATTTGGTCTTATGTTATCAGTTGTTTTGACTGGTGCTTTAGCTACATATATGGCTAATTATATTCAAAGACATATTTGGATAGCCTATATTGGTTTAATATTTATTTTGATAGTTGGTCTACAATTAGTAATTGGTGGATTGGTTGATCTTGAAATATTAAATATTAATGAAGACTTTAAAAAATACTTTTAATTAAAAAGAATTTTTTTTATTTGGAAATTTAATTTTTTTAACTTCTTTTGAGTAATTTGAAACAGCATTAGAAATATCATTTCTGATATTGGCATATTTTTTTACAAACTTATAATTCATAGGATTTAATCCAATTAAATCATCAAAAACTAATATTTGACCATCGCAATATTTAGAAGCTCCAATCCCTATTGTTGGAACTGTAATATTTTCACTAACAAGTTTTGCTAAAGAAGTCTCAACACATTCTAAAACAATAGAAAATACTCCAGCTTTTTCTAACAATTGCGAGTCTCTTAGAATGTGATCTCTCTCTAGCTTTTTTTTGCCTTTAAATTTAAAAGTTTTATCTGACTGAGGAAGTAGCCCTAAATGACCCATAACTGAAATTTTATTTTTAACTAAAGTTTTAATTGTTTCGTAAATTTTTTTTCCACCTTCCAATTTTACTCCATCACATTTAGTTTTTTTCATTATTTGTTTTGCATTTTTTAAAGCCTCTTTAGGAGTTCGATAGGTGTTATGTGGCATATCAACAATCATTAAACTTTTTTTAATACCCATTCTAACACTTTTAGAATGTTCAATCATAGTATTCAAAGTAACTTCTCTCGTAGATTTATAATTATACAAAACAGATCCAAGAGAGTCTCCAACAAGTATAATATCGCAATGATTATCTAAAATTGATGCAACGTTTTTTGAGTAAGCAGTTAAACTTACAATTTTTTGTTTATTTTTTTTTTTAATTAAATCTGAAATTTTTTTTTTCATCGACTTACCAAGAGCCGGTATTTTCCATTGAAGCCCAAGGTTCTTTGGGTTCTAAATTTCCTTCTTGAAGAATTTCAATTGAAATTTTGTCTGGTGATCTAACAAAAGCCATATGGCCATCTCTTGGAGGTCTATTAATAGTATAACCCATATCCATTAATCTTTGGCAAGTTTCATAAATATTATCTACTCTATAGGCAAGATGACCAAAATTTCTTGAACCTTCTCCAAGCTCATCACCATCCCAATTATATGTTAATTCTATTTCTGCTTTTTCATCATTTGGTGCTGCAAGAAAAATTAATGTAAATCTACCTTTTTCATTTTCCATTCTTCTTGTTTCTTTTAAACCAAGCCCTTCGCAGAAAAATCTTAGAGACTCATCCACGTCTTTAACTCTAATCATTGTGTGTAAATATTTCATAATGTTAATTTATAATTAAAAACTACTCTAATTCAATAGTGCTAGGTGGTTTTGAAGTAACATCATACACTACTCTGTTTATACCCCTTATACTGTTAACTATTTTATTTGATATAGTTTGCATAAAAGACTTTTTAAATTCATAATAGTCAGCTGTCATTCCATCTTCAGATGTAATTGCTCTTAATAAGCATAAGTATTCATAAGTACGATTGTCTCCCATAACACCCACTGTTTTTACTGGAAGTAATGCTGCATAAGCTTGCCAAATTTTATGATAAAGACCGTGATCTTTTAAAGCTTGAATAAAATAATAATCAGCCTCTTTTAAAATTTTAATTTTTTCATTAGTTATTATGCCTGGCATTCGAATAGCTAAACCTGGTCCAGGAAAAGGATGTCTTGAAATAATTTCTTTACTTAAATTTAACTCTAATCCTAATTTTCTTACCTCGTCCTTAAATAAGAATTTTAGTGGCTCTACTAATTTTAAATTCATTTTTTTGGGTAAGCCACCGACATTATGGTGTGATTTAATTTTAGAAGTTTGGCTTCCAGTAACAGATTTGCTTTCAATTAAATCTGGATAAAGAGTACCCTGAGCTAAAAATTTAACATTTTTAATTTTCTTAGCATACCGCTCAAATATTTTGATAAATAAATTACCAATTATTTTTCTTTTTTTTTCTGGGTCAGAAACATTTTTTAATTTTTTTAAGAATTCCTTTTCAGCATTTACATAAATTAAATTCATTTTTAAACGCTTCTTAAAAGTTTGAACTACTTGTACTTCCTCATTTTTTCTTAAAAGGCCAGTGTTTACAAAAATACAATAAAGTTTTTTACCAATAGCTTTATTCAGTAATTGAGCGACCACACTACTGTCTACACCTCCTGATAATGCACAAATAACTTTGTTATTTCCAACTTGTTTTCTAACATCTTTAATAAGCTGTTTTTTTTGATCCTTAGAGGACCAATTTCTTTTAATTTTACAAATTAAAAAAATAAAATTACTTATTAATTTTTTTCCATTCTCTGTGTGCGTTACCTCTGGATGAAATTGTACCCCATAATATTTTTTAATTTTATTTTCAACAATTGCAAATTTTGAATTAGTACTTGATGCTACAACTTTAAAATTTTTAGGCAGTTTTGAAACTTGATCAGCATGACTCATCCAAACTTGTTTAGATTTTTTATTTCTAAAAAAATTAGTTGTTAAAAGACTGTTATTTTTTTTATAAACATTAGCTAGACCAAATTCTCTATGTTTTGATTGTTTTACCTTTCCACCATTAAGTTTTGATAAAATTTGATGCCCAAAACATATTCCAAGAACTGGTACATCAAATTGTAAAATTTTTTTATCAAATGAATATTTATTTATTTGATAAACATTTAATGGACCACCAGATAATACTATTCCTTTAATACTGTGATTTATGTCTTTTAGTTTTATTTTTTTGTGACTAACTATTTCAGAAAACACACCTAATTCTCTTACTCTTCTTGCAATTAATTGAGTAAATTGAGAACCAAAATCTATTATTAAGATTTTGTAAAGATTTTGATCAAGACTCATTATTTTCAGGTTCTATATTTTTTAATGACTCTTGAATATTTTTGTTTTCATCACATAAATTTTTGCAAACTTTTACGAACTTATCTGAAAGATCTTTGACTTTTTCATAATTAGATTTTTCTAAAGCAATTTTCATTAACATTAATAAAGCTTCTTCGTTATCAGGCTCAATTAAAAGTGTCGTTTCTAAATTGTACTCTTCTTTTCTTTGATCTTCTTCTTGGTTGTAAATTTTAGCTAAATATAAATATGAGTTTGCGTCTTTTGGATTAAAAACTATATTTCTCTCAAATAAAAAACGCGCATCTTCATATTTTTCTTTTTTAAACAACTCTAAAGCTTCGTTAAAAAAATTTTCTTTACTAAAAGACGTGCTGTTAAAAGAAACTGTTAATAGTATTAATCCTATTAATTTTAAAAATTTGCTCATTAATATTTACTATCGTTTTTTACCACATCTACATTATGAACCATACTTTCATAAAATCCAGCTTTTGTAATTTTCACAAATTGTGGTTTATTTCTTAATTTAATGATTGTTTTTGATCCAAGATAACCCATGGAAGATCTCAATCCACCAATTAATTTATAAATAATACTCCCTACATCTCCTTTATACTTTACAAAACCTTCAACACCTTCAGGTACATATTTTGAGGAGTCTTTTTGTTTTTTTTGAAAGTATCTATCAGCTGACCCTTTATTCATAGCTCCAACAGACCCCATGCCTCTAAAACTTTTAAAAAGCTGTCCATTTTTTTTTATTAATTTTCCTGGGGTTTCGTTTGTACCTGCAAATAACGAACCTATCATTACAGCATCTGCTCCTGCAGCAAAAGCTTTTGCTAAATCACCAGAATATTTTATTCCCCCATCCGAAATTATTTTAACATTTTTATTCTTTAAACCACTTCTTACAGCTAAAATTGCGCTTAATTGAGGAACTCCTATTCCAGCAACCAGTCTTGTTGTGCAAATAGAACCTGGACCTATACCAATTTTAATTATATCTACTCCTAACTTTATTAAGAATTTTGCACCTTCTGGTGTTGCAATATTTCCTGCACACAAGGCAATTTTGTTAGTTTTTATTTTTTTAATATATTTAATTATTTCAGCAACTTTCTTTGTATGGCCATGTGCTGTGTCTACTACGATTAAATCTACACCTTCTTTAATTATTTCTTTAGCTCTGATAAATTCATTTGGTGCTGCACCTACAGCTGCTCCAACAATTAATTTTTGTTTTTTTACTTTTTTTATCTCTGATACTTGTTTTTTTATATCAAGGTTTCTATGAATTACTCCAATGCCCCCAGCTTTAGCTATAGCTATTGCCATTCTGCTCTCTGTGACAGTATCCATTGCAGATGACAAAAGTGGAATTTTAAGTTTCAAATGCTTTGTTAAAGATACACTGGTATCTGCATCAGAAGGTAATATTTCGGAATACTTTGGAGCTAATGTAACATCATCAAAGGTAAGTGCTTCTTTTATGGGAACCATAATCTTTTATATACGATTCCTTTTAAATTAAAAGTCTCTATCGGATTTTTCTACAGATTATAAAACTTTCTTTTGAATCTTTTCTGCTAGATTTTGGTTTAAAAACCTTAACTTCTTTAAAATATTTTTTTCCCTCTGCGACGATTTCGTTAAATGTTCCTCCCATAAAAATTTTTGAAATAAAATATCCATTTTCTTTCATTAAATCTTTTGCAAAAAACATTACCTCTTTACACAGTTCTCCAGTTTGAATTGAGTCTATATTTTTAATACCAGTTGTATCTACAGCCATATCAGACATTACGACATCAACTTTACCGTTTATATTTTTTTTAATTTCTTCTTGAGTTTTTTCTTCAGTAAAATCTCCTTGAATTTGAACACTATTACCTATGGGTTCCATTTTTTTTAAATCTATCGATATCAATTTTCCACTTTTAGCTGCTTTGAGAGCATATTGTGACCAGCTTCCTGGAGCTGCACCAATATCAATTACTGATAATCCGCCTTTAAAAATTTTAAATTTTTCATCAATTTCAATTAATTTGTAAGCTGATCTAGCGCGATACCCGTCAACTTTGGACTGTCTTACATAGATATCCCTACGCTGTTTATTAACCCAGTTCTTGGAAATTTTGTTTTTTTTCAATTAATTATTAAATCTTAAACTTTTATTTAAAATTTTACCTGTAAGAGTTTGAATATCTATTTTAATATTATTGTTTAATCTCATATCTTCGTTATCTTTCCAAATGCCAGCTGCTAAATGCATGATTCCAATTTTATAGTTAGGTAAATAAGGCTCTACCCACGTATCGTTATCCTCATCAAATTTTGGTAAAAGATTACTAGTGATCCAATTACAGTTTAAAGGAAGAAATTCAGTTTCGACGTTGTCAACATACACAGATATATTCATTGCTAATTGTTCAGAGCCAAATATTTCTCCACCTTTAAGTGTTTGTTTTAAGTTTTCTTGCCATGAATTCCAGCAGGTTGAATTTTTTTTCAAAGAAAAAACACCAATATTGATATGAGGAGCAAATGCTAACTTTCTAGCTTTTTCTAAACCAATATTGGATTTTATTGCGTGTTTAAAATTTTGAGATTTAATAATTGCTAGTTTTCCAAAAACCCAATTTACTCTTGAAGTAATCTTGTAACCTGGTCCAATAGTTTGTGTAATTCCTAACTTACCATTTTCACACGCTTTAAAATAAAGCTCAACAGATTGCCAATCATTGACCCAAGCATCACAATCAATCCATAAATATTTTTCATAGTTTGGAAAATATTTAGGTAAAAAAGCCCTAGATACTTGGCTCTTTAACCATTCACGCCCTTTGATTTTATTATCTGGAACTTTTATATCCCATTCTGCTGATTTTATTTCATCTACTTTTGATGATAATTCTGTTTTTTGATCCTCTGATAGACCAGCATCCAAAATACATATTGCAACTTCAGAGCTCTCTTTAAATCTTTTTATAGAATCTATTAACTCATTTAATAAAGGGAAATAATTTGAATCAGCTAATGATACAATAACATTTTTTTTCATTACAAAATATCTTCGAGATCATCATCTTCATCTTTGTAATTCTGATCTTCGTTTTGTTTTTTTAATTTTTGATAATGAAAAAAACTGATTGGAAGCATACCTAGATATATGAGTGCACTGATAGATATAACGTTAAACGGGTATATTAGAAGTAATCCAAAAAATAAAACTATTCCAAATAATAGAAAAATAGTTGCTTTTCTTTGAATTACGATTTTTTTAAATGAATAGCTTGGAAATTTACTGATTAGTAAGAGAGATGTTACAATAAAAAAAACTGGAACAAAAATATCATAATTTATATTTATAAAATCGAAGCTTGTGAGACTAAAAATTAATGGAGTTAGAACTAAGATACCACCTGCTGGAGATGGAACCCCTTCAAAAAAATTATCTCTCCAAGAAGGTGCTTGACCTGTATTTACATTGAAACGAGCTAAACGTAATGCAACACAAATTACATATATTAAACATAACAACCATCCAAACCTTCCAAGTGTATTTAGTTTCCAGAAATACATAATAAATGCTGGGGCTACTCCAAAACTTATCATATCCGTAAGAGAGTCTAGTTCTTTACCAACTTTTGATGTTCCTTTAATTAATCTTGCTATTCTTCCATCTAATCCATCAATAAGTGCAGCAAACATAATTGCTATAATTGCAAATTCAAATTTTCCATCTAATGCAAATCTTATTGATGACAAACCTATACAAACCCCAATAAGAGTTAGCATGTTAGGTAAAATCACTCTTGCGTTAGTTTTTTTATCTGTAACAATTTTTAAATTGTTTTTTGGCTGTTCCATAAATTAATTTTTAGCCAGCAGTGTTTCTCCTGAAATTGCTGTTTGACCAACTTTAACTAGTGGTTCGTAATTTTCATAATAAACGTCTGCTCTACTACCAAATCTAATCATACCAATTCTATCACCTTGATTTAATTCCTGATTTTTATTTGTTTCACAAACTATTCTTCTTGCAACTAGTCCAGCTATTTGAACGACTACAATATCATTCCCATGCTTATCTTTAATTTTATAATAATTTCTCTCATTGTCTTCGCTTGCCTTATCTAAAGATGCATTTAAAAATTTACCTGGTTTATATAAAATATCTTCAACAATACCTGAGCACGGGGTTCTGTTTACATGACAATCAAAGACATTCATAAAAATACTTATTTTTTTAAATTTTTTATTTTCTAGTCCAAGTTCTTTTGGACCATCCACTTCCTCAACTTTAATTATTTCACCATCTGCTGGGCTAACTAAATAACTATCATCTCCAATAATAACTCTTTCTGGATCTCTAAAAAAATAATAAACCCAGATAGTAAGCAATATTCCTATTAATCCTAAAAAATTATTAATAATCAGAAAAATAATAGTTATGAATACAGCTATGACTATAAACTTGTATCCTTCTGTGTGAATCTTTGGAAATATCTTACTAAACATATTCTTCTATTTGCTAAATTTCGATTAATATGTATATAAAATGATCAAATTCAATTATTAAGATAATTTTTATTTAATGAGCAAAATCAAGGTAAATAACCCGGTAGTAGAGCTGGATGGCGATGAAATGACACGAATTATATGGGAGTTTATCAAAAACAAATTAATCCTTCCATATTTAGATCTTGGCATTGAATACTACGATTTAGGGATGAAAAGCAGAGATAATACAGACGATCAGATTACAATAGACTCTGCAAATGCAATTAAAAAAATTGGTGTTGGAATTAAGTGTGCAACAATTACACCAGATGAGGCAAGAGTAGAGGAATTTGATTTAAAAAAAATGTGGAGGTCTCCAAACGGAACTATAAGAAATATAATTGGAGGAACAGTATTTAGAGAACCAATTATTTGTAAAAATATTCCAAAACTCGTTCCCTCTTGGACTGATCCAGTGATTATTGGAAGACATGCATTTGGTGACCAATATAGAGCAACTGATTTTAAAGTTCCTGGAAAAGGAAAAATGGAAGTTAAATGGACATCAGAAGATGGAAAAGATGAAATTAAATATGAAGTATTTAATTTTACAGGTCCTGGTGTGGCTTTATCAATGTACAATTTAGATAAGTCCATTGAAGACTTTGCAAGATCTTGTTTCAGTTATGGGTTAATTAAAAAATGGCCTGTTTATATGTCTACAAAAAATACAATTCTAAAACAATATGATGGAAGATTTAAAGATATTTTCCAAGAAATTTTCGACAACGAATATAAAAGCGAATTTGAAAAAAATAATTTAACTTATGAACACAGATTAATTGATGACATGGTTGCATGTGCAATGAAGTGGAGTGGTAAATATATTTGGGCTTGTAAAAATTATGATGGTGATGTTCAGTCTGATACTATGGCACAAGGTTATGGATCTTTAGGATTAATGACAAGTACATTGTTAACTCCAGATGGAAAAATAATGGAGGCAGAAGCTGCACACGGTACAGTAACAAGACATTATAGGATGCATCAACAAGGAAAAGAAACTTCAACAAACCCAATTGCATCAATTTTTGCTTGGACAAGAGGATTAGCTCATAGAGGTAAGTTAGATAATAATGATGCACTAATTAAATTTGCACAAACTTTAGAAAAAGTTTGTATTGAATGCGTAGAAAGTGGATCAATGACAAAAGATTTGGCAATTCTTATTGGCCCTGATAGCAAGTATTTAACTACCAATCAGTTTTTAAACGAAATTGACGGTAATTTAAAAAAGAAATTAAATTAAACTCTTAATTTTTTCGAAAGCTTCTTCAATTTTTGATTGATCCTGTCCACCAGCTTGGGCAAAGTCTTTTCTTCCTCCTCCACCCTTGCCGCCGATTATATCAGATCCAACTTTTACAAATTTAACTGCATCAAACTTGTTAATTAAATTATCTGTTACTCCAACTGCTAACCCAACCTTGTCATCTTTATTAGCAAATACAACAACAATGCCTTCGCTTAACTCTTTTTTACCTTTATCTACAAGTTTTCTTAATTCTTTTGGAGGCAATCCATCTATTCTTTGAAGTCTTAATTTAACTCCATTAATTTCTTCGTCTTTAATAATATTTTTTGATTTATCTTCTAAAATTGCATTTACTGAAATAGTCTCTAATTGTTTAGTTAAGTTTTTAATTAAAGTTTTCTGGTCAGTTTCTTCTAAACTTGGTTTTCCACCTAATTTAATAATTTGCTGACTTAAATCTTTAATTGCTTCCTCATCTTTTTCTGCAGATAGATTTGATAATTTCTCTTTATTTTTTAAATATTCCTCTAATTGTTTATCTCTTAATGCCTCTATTCTTCTAACCCCTGCAGCAATAGATGATTGGCTCACAATCTTAAATTTACCAATATCCCCAGTGTTTTTGACGTGCGTTCCACCACATAGTTCAGTAGAAAAATACTTGCCATCTTCATCCCCCATCGAAAGAACCCTTACCTCATCGCCATATTTTTCACCAAATAATGCTAAAGCACCGTTTTCAACAGCTTCATCAGGTGTCATTAATCTAGTTTTTACATCAGATTTTTTAGAGACCATTGTGTTTACAAAGTTTTCTATTTTATCAATTTCTTCATTCAAAATTGGCTTCATATGGCTGAAATCAAATCTTAATCTGCTTGGCTCTACTAAAGATCCTTTTTGGGTTACATGAGTACCAAGAACTCTTCGTAAAGACTCGTGCAATAAATGGGTTGCTGAGTGATAAGCACGTGTATTATCCCTTCTTTCAACATCAATTTTTAGTTCCACACTTTCCTGTAGTTTTATAGATCCACTCTTTACCTTTCCATAATGAACAAATAAATCACCTAATTTTTTTTGAACATCAGTTACTTCAAATTTAAAATCATTCGAGATTATTTCACCAGTATCACCAACTTGTCCACCTGACTCACCATAGAAGGGCGTTTGATTTACTATAATCATACCTTCATCATTTTGTTTTAATTGATCAACTTCTTTATTATCTTTTAAAAGAGATAATACGACACCTTCAGCTTGGTTAGTCTCGTATCCTAAGAATTCAGTTGGCTCAATTTTATCTTTTATTCCAAACCAAATATCTTCAACAGCTGCATCGCCAGAACCTTTCCAATTTTTCTTAGCGAGCTCTCTACTTTCTTTCATCAAAGATTGAAACTTTTTAGTATCAATTGACATTGATTTGTTTCTTAAAATATCTTCTGTAAGATCTAATGGGAAACCATAAGTATCATATAATTTAAAAGCTACTTCACCAGGTAAGACTTTATCAATTTTTGATATTTCATCATTTAAAATTTTTATTCCTCTATCTAAAAGAACTAAAAATTTTTCTTCTTCCATTTTTAAAGTTTCTTTGATTAAAGACTCGGCTCTAACTAGCTCTGGATAGTTTCCAGACATTTCATTTTTAAGAGTATCAAACAAATCATAAAAAACTGGTTCCTTGGATCCGAGTAAATGAGAATGTCTCATCCCTCTTCTCATAATTCTTCTAAGAACATAACCTCTCCCTTCATTAGAAGGTAAAACACCTTCAGCAATTAAAAATGAACTTGCTCTTAAGTGATCAGCTATAACTCTAAAACTTGAAAGATTAGATTTATCCGATTTAACTTTTACAATTTCTGAAGCTGAATTAATGATTTTTTTAAAATGATCCGTTTCATAATTATCATGTGTACCCTGAAGTAAAGCTGCTATTCGCTCAAGTCCCATTCCAGTATCAACTGATGGTTTTGGAAGATTAATTCTTTTATCTTTAGTAATTTGTTCGAACTGCATAAAGACCAGGTTCCAAATTTCTATAAATCTATCTCCATCCTCATCTTTGGATCCAGGTAAACCTCCTGGTAAATGATCTCCGTGGTCAAAAAAGATTTCTGAACAAGGGCCACATGGACCTGTCTCACCCATTGACCAAAAATTATCCGATGTAGCAATTCTAATTATTCTATCATCGCTAAAACCCGCTATTTTCTTCCAAAAATTGAAGGCCTCATCATCCTCGTGGAATACTGTTACGTACAGCCTGTTTTGATCTATTCCAAAATCTTTGGTTATTAAATCCCATGCATAATGAATTGCTTGCTCTTTAAAATAATCACCAAAAGAAAAATTTCCTAACATCTCAAAGAAAGTGTGGTGCCTTGGTGTGTAACCAACATTTTCTAAATCGTTATGCTTCCCACCTGCCCTTACACATTTTTGTGATGTAGTTGCTCTTACATAATCTCTTTTTTCTAATCCAGTGAAGACATTTTTAAATTGAACCATCCCTGAATTGGCAAACATCAATGTGGGATCATTATTTGGAACTAAATTACTAGATTCCACAATCTTATGATCGTTCTTTTCAAAATACTTTAAGAAAGTATTTCTTATTTCATTGAGTGTTTTGTCTGCCATATTTTTAAAATACAGCTTTTTTATTCTATGTCTAGTTATCGAAGGGAAAAAAGGCGCTTAATTTAAGCGCCTTTTATTAATAAAGATGACCTATTAATTCTTTTTAGATGGAGGAGTAGCTTCTGCTTTTGCGGCTTCTTCTTTTTCAGCTACTTTCTTCTCTTTCTCTAATTTTTCAGGATCGATTGGATTTCCTTCTATTTTCTTAGAAATCACACCTGCTTTTTCTCTAATTGCCATTTCAATTTCTGCAGCAACTTTAGGATTTTGAGCTAGATAAGTCTTAGCATTCTCTCTACCTTGACCAATCTTCTCACCTTTGTAAGCATACCATGCACCTGATTTTTCAATTATATCTGCTTTAGAACCAAGATCGACTAATTCACCCATCTTGCTAATTCCTCTTCCATACATCAAGTCAAATTCAACAACTTTAAATGGTGGTGCTACTTTATTCTTAACTACTTTCACTCTAGTAGAGTTACCAATAATTTCATCTTTATCTTTGATGGCACCAATTCTTCTAATATCCATTCTTACAGATGAGTAAAACTTAAGTGCATTACCGCCTGATGTTGTCTCTGGACTTCCAAACATAACTCCAATTTTCATTCTGATTTGGTTGATGAAAATCATCATTGTGTTTGTGTTTGAAATTGAACCTGTTAATTTTCTTAAAGCTTGACTCATTAATCTTGATTGAAGACCAACATGATGATCTCCCATCTCGCCTTCAATTTCAGCTTTTGGAGTTAAAGCTGCAACAGAGTCAATTACGATTACTGAAATAGAGCCTGATTTTACTAGTGTATCAGCGATTTCTAAAGCTTGTTCACCAGTGTCTGGCTGTGAAATTAAAAGTTCTTCAGTGTTTACACCTAATTTTTTTGCATAAACTGGATCTAATGCATGCTCTGCATCAACGAATGCACAAATGCCTCCAGCTTTTTGAGCTTCAGCAACAACTTGCAATGCTAATGTTGTTTTTCCAGATGACTCTGGTCCATAAACTTCAATAATTCTTCCTTTTGGTAATCCGCCAATACCTAAAGCTAAATCAAGACTTAAAGAACCTGTTGAAACAGACTCGATATCCATCGCTCTCTTTTCACCAAGCTTCATTACAGAGCCTTTTCCAAAATTATCTGTAATTTGAGCTATTGCAGCATCTAGTGCTTTGTTCTTTTCTTTAACGTCCATTTCTTGATCTTTGGTAGATTTAACTACTTTTAGGTTATTTTTCGTCATTTTTTGCCTCTTTTTTTAAATTTTTTAATACTCGAATCATGAATTAAATGTACACATTTTGTTCTCATTAGCAATATATTTATTTTCTACCCTAAAAAATCAAATATTTACTTAAGTTTTAGATATTGGCTATTGAGCAAACCTACTGCTTTTAGCAGATTGTATTGAGCTATTAGATAGTTTTTCTCGGAACTTGCTAAAGAAATTTGAGCATCCAGTAATAAGGCATTTGATTGAATAACATCTAAAGTTGTTCTCGAACCTCTTTCATATTCTGCGGCAATTCCTTCGTTAGCTATTTCAGCTGCTTTTACTTGAACTTTAACAGAGTTTAAAAAACTTTCTGAAGATTCTAAGCTAGACCATGCACTTGCAACATTCGTTTCGTTTGTTCTGACAGCATCATCTAATAATAATCTTTTTCTAGTAGTTAAATTTGAATTTTTAGAAATAGTTGATCTTTTTTTTCCACCTGAATAAAAAGGCCAATTAATTGTTGCTTTTAATATATCCTTTTCTCTTTCAGCATAAGTAGAACTAAGATCATCAGTATAAGATCTCTCTAAAGACAAAGAAGCAGTTGGTTTCAAGTCTGACTCTGAAATTGCTAACTCTTTTTCAGCTTTAGCTAAATCAAATTTTGCTATTTTAATATCTGGATTGTTTTGTTTTGATAGACTAATTGCTTCATTTAAAGATTTTGGAATACTAACTATCGCTCTTGAATTTTTCCGCAATTGGTTTGGATCACTTATTTTTCCAATAATGTTTTCATAATTAAGTTTACTGATTAACAAATCACTTTTTGATTTTGCAAATTGAGCTTGAGCTCCTGCAAGAGACGATTCTGATTGTGCTAAGTCAGTATTTGTAATTTGACCTCTGTCTCTTCTAATTTGATCATTTTCAACTTGTCTGATTAAAAGATTTAAATTTTTTTCATTAATATCAAGAGTTTCTCTAGCTAAAATTAAATTTGTAAAAGCATCGATAGCTTTATATAGGATATCTTGTTCTTTTTTAATTAATTTTGCTTTAGCTAAATCTAAAGCAGTAATATTTTTTTCAAGTGTAAGATCTCTTCCATAATCAAGCAATGTTTGTTCTAATTTAATCGAAGTTGTAAAAGGGTCTACATCACTGACACTCGCATTTCCTCCACTTTGATTTGTCAATTTGTTAGTATCTTCAAAACTTTTAGACCCACTTAATGTCAATGAGGGTTTATAATCTGCTTTAGAAATATTAATATCTTCCTCTGAAACTTTAATATTCTCTCTTTCAGCGTTTAATTGAATATTATTTTTATAGGTTTGATTTAATGCATCAAGAAGGGTAACCGCAAATGCGTTACTAAAATAGAATATCGATGCAATAACTATGATAAATATTTTTTTCATTTCGATTTATATACAGCAGTTTTAATTTGATGGTTACTGTTTAAATTTAAAATTATAGATGCGTATTTGGGCATATTTTTAAACATATTTTGAGTAATTCTTTGGTAGGTTTGCATAAAATTTATTACGTCCCCTTTACTCATTATTTTATGACCACCTTTTTTCTTCGTTTTTAACCATAATTTATGTTCCTGCTTTAATCTCCATTTTTGTAATAAACTAAAGTTTTTTGTTTTTAAGTAAATCATGCAATTTAACTGAGAATATAACTTTTTATACTTAGTTTTTAGTTGTTGATTTACATATTTTCTCCAAACTAATTTACCATCATTAGCTTTTTCCATCGAATTAATAGATTTTTTTAACGTCTTATTAACTTCCGCTCTCGCTCCAACACACCATCCTTCAAAAATAATAACATCTGGTCTTTTATTAATTTTGTTCCATTTGTTTTTAGGAAATCTGTCATCAATTGCCTTGTTAAAATTTGGTAATTTCATTTTTTTAAATTTTTTTGCTTTAGATTTTTTAAAGAAATCCAACATCATATTGATATCATGAGTTCCAGGAACTCCTCTAGTAAGCAGCATCGGGTGTACTTTTTTTGATAATGCTATTCTTTCTTTTCTAGTTTTATAAAAATCATCAATAGAGATCTTGAATACTTTCAATTTAAAATACTTTTCCAATATTATCTTTATTATGGAGCTAATAGTTGTTTTGCCTGTTCCTTGTCCTCCAGCTAAACCAACAAAGTAAGGTTTTTTATTATCTGCTTTTTTTGCAATCCAAAAACTTACAGGTATCAAGAAAGACTTTAACATCTTATCTTTATTACCGAACTTTTCAGTTGAAGTTTCTTGTAATTTAATAAATTTAAAACAATCTTTTTTAACTTTCTTAAAACACTCTTCAGATAATTTCATTGAACTTTTATTTTTCTTGATCCATTGGATGGTTAAGACCATCAAAGTTAGCTACTTCTTTTAAATCATCTACTTTAACTTCATCCACACAACCTAAATTAAATCCAGTCATAGCTGGTGCACTTCTTGGATTGTGATGAGTATAAATTCCACATTCAGTACAAAAGTAATGGTTTGCAACTTTAGTATGATATTGATAAAGTTTTAATTTATCTTCTCCTTTGGTAACTTTAAAGTCTTCATTTTTAACCATCCCCATTGTTGCATTTTTTCTTTTACAAATTGAACAATTACATCTTACAATTTTTGCAAGTTCATTTACTGTAGCATTTATTTCTGCCTCTACAGCTCCACAATGACAATTTAATTTCATATAACTCCTTTTTATTTTAAAATACTTTTAGCAGCAATCTTATTTCCATCTAAATCACGAATATAAGCATAATAATTTCCATCTTTTCTGACCCCTGGAGCTCCTTCATCAACTGCACCCTTAGAAATTGCAATTTCATAAAATTTTTCAACCGCTTCTTTACAATCTGCTAATAAAGTAATTTGTGTTCCATTGCCAAAAGTTGCTGGTTTACCATTTACTGGGTTTGTAATATAAAAAATTACTTTTTCTGGTTTACCTAAATGAGAATAACCAATATATTTTTCAGTCTTTAAAGTTTTTTTTAATTTTAATGGTTCAAGTATAACATCATAAAACTCACTAGACTTTTCATAGTCATTAGACCCCACCATTACAAAATCTAAAATATTCATAATTTATATTTATTTACTATTCTCCCCATTTTCCATGAAACTCATAAACTACCGCAGGTTTATCGCCTACTACCCAACCATCATGACCTGGTTCAATTGAATATGCATCACCAGCTTTATAAGTTAATTCAGTTCCATCATCATGTTTTGCACAAACTGCCCCTGAAACAATTACGCCAAGATGTTTTGCTTTGCAGCTATCTGTGCCAACTGTTGGCTTAATGTCTTGTGACCATTTCCAACCTGGTTGTAAAACTAATCTCATAACTCTTTGATCTCCTACTTTCACAATATCTATTTTGGCATTTTTAAAATTCGTGTTACTTTCGTCTGGATTGTCAAAAGTTTTGACTTCAATTGAACTCATTATTTTTCTCCTTTTATAATTAAATTAGAATTTAAAACTATCCTTGGTTGGAGTTATCCACAAGCACACAAAATGTAGTTTAGATGTTCACGTTTTGATTCTCTTTTGATTCATTTACAGACTCAAAATACAACCTCTTGAGTGTATTGTATAAATCGTCTATAAATTAGAACAAAACAAGAACATGAAACTAACAATCCCTTATTATCTACATAAAGCAGGCGCTGGTTTTCCTTCTCCTGCTACTGATTACATTGAAGAAGATATTGATCTGAACATGCATTTAATAAAAAATGTTCCAGCAACTTTTATCATCAGAGTTCAAGGTAAATCCATGGTCGATGTTGGAATTAATGATGGTGACTTATTAGTAGTTGATAAAAGTTTAAAACCAAAAAACTTTTCAACAGTGATTGCTAATGTTCATGATGAACTTGTAGTTAAAACTTTAGTTCAAGAAAGAGACAAAAAATTTTTAACTTCTGGATCTAAAGAGTTTTCAGACAGAATTTTAATTAACGAAGAACAAGATATTTTTATTTGGGGAGTTGTTACTTATGTCATCCATTCAACGTACTAAAAAAATAGCATTAATTGATTGTAATTCTTTTTATGTCTCATGTGAGCGATTATTTAATCCAAAAATAAGAAGGAAGCCTGTTGTCGTTTTATCTAATAATGATGGCTGTATTATTTCAAGATCAAATGAAGCAAAAGCTTTAGGAATTAAAATGGGTGAACCTTATTTTAAAGCAAAAGATATTATTCTTAAAAACAAAGTCGAAGTTTTCTCATCTAATTATTCTTTATATGGAGATTTATCAAGAAGAGTAATGCGAACACTTAAAAGGTTTAATTCAGAAATAGAAGTTTACTCCATTGATGAAGCCTTTTTAGATTTATCAAACTTTCCTGATAGCGAAGTAGAAAAAGTTGGGAAAGAAATTAGAGAAACAGTTTTACAATGGACAGGTATTCCAACCAGTATTGGAATAGCCAATACAAAAACCTTAAGTAAAGTTGCAAATCATATTGCAAAGAAAAAACAATCAGGAGTGACAAGTTTAATTGGAATAGAAAATTTAGATCCTATTTTAGAAAAAGTCGAAATCAATGATATCTGGGGTGTTGGAAGGCAACTAACTAAGTTTTATCAAAAACATGGAATTTATAATGCTAAGCAATTAAAAAATAAGTCTAATACCTGGATCAAAAAATCTTCTAATGTTTTAAGTTCAAGAACTGCAATGGAGCTTAGAGGAATTTCCTGTATTGGGTTAGAGACAACTACAACTAAACGAAAGAGTTGTGTGGTTTCAAGATCATTTGGAAAAAGAATTGAAACATTTCAAGAATTAAAAGAAGCAGTTGCTAATTATTGTTTAAATGCATCTGAAAAAATCAGATCAGAGTCTTTAGTTGCAAAAGCAATTACAGTATTTGTTAGAACCAGTCCTTTCCAAAAAAACTTTGGTTATTATTCAAATGCAAAGACAGTTGATTTTCCGATTGCAACAAATAACAGTATCGAAACAGTTAAAACTGCAGTTTCAATATTAGAAAGTATTTTTAAAAATGGTTATCGTTATCAAAAAGCAGGTGTGATGCTAACAGGATTGTCGAATGCTAGTGATAAAACAAATTTATTTACATCTAAAAAAGATGAAAAAATTAATAGCTTGATGCGATCAATTGATAACACTAATCATCGATACGGAAGATCTACCTTGAGTGTTGCTAGTGCGGGCGTTCATAAAAAGTGGAACATGCGAAGACAGTATTCTTCTAAAATTGATACAGCTGATTTCTATTGTCTGCCAACAATTAGAGCATAATAAAAAACTCTATAGTCCACCTGATGAGAATAAAAATTTAGCAACATCTTCAACACCAATTTGCTTTTTCATCTGGCAAAAAACATAAGGTAAGCCATTTCGGGCCTTTTTTACGTCTTCTTTCATGATTTCGAGGTTAACTTCTACATGAGGAGCTAAATCTGTCTTGTTAATAATTAACAAGTCTGATTTTTGAATGGCAGGGCCACCTTTTCTAGGGATATCTCCACCCATACCAACGTCAATAACATAAATAGATAGATCAACTAATTCAGGACTAAAAGTTGCTGCTAAATTATCTCCACCAGACTCGATTAAAATCAAATCAAGATCAGGAAATTTTTTTTTCATATTTTCTACAGCAAGCATATTAATTGAAGCATCTTCACGAATTGCTGTATGTGGACATCCTCCTGTTTCAACTGCTTTAATTCTCTCAAGAGGTAAAGCTTGAACTTTCATTAAAAATTCTGCATCCTCTTTAGTATAAATATCGTTTGATATTACAGCCATAGAAATTTTCTTTGATAAAAACTTACACAATTCAGCTGTTAAACTTGTCTTTCCTGCACCAACAGGTCCACCTATTCCAACTTTTAATGGTCCATTAATATTTTTCATGTTTTGTAAATTCGTGTTTTTAAATTTTCATGCTTGATACTATAGATGTCACTATTAAAACAAATTCCACCTAAATCTTCTAAATTTAAATTTTCACTTTCTTTTTCTATTTCCCTTATTAAGTCATAAGTCTGTATAATACAGTCTTGTCCAATTTTTTGCCCAATTGGTATGTGTTTAATACAAACATTTATTAAATTTGATACAAAAGATTGTAGATAAGATACTATCGTTAAATTTAAGGGTATATCAAAATGTTTAGCTGCTTTAGCAACTACAATTGGATAAGCGGTATTTTCTTGAATTTTAAAATCCCAACTATCAGCTAAAACTTTTCTAAAAGCATTACCCATTTCAACAGACTCTATTTTTCTTTCTTTAGATGGGCAAAGAGATAAAGCTAATTCATTTAACTCTTCTCCTTGATAAGTATGTTTCATTAAAATTACATCATTTTTACCAGTTCCATATTTTAAGATACATTTTAAATAATCCAGAATATCTTCTTTCGACTTAATAAAATTATCATTAATAATTGCCTCTAAACCATGAGAATATGAAAAACTTCCAACAGGAAATGATGGTGAAAACCAAGTTTGAAGAATTTGCAACGATTCTTTTAAATCTTTTTTACCTTTTATTTTAGTGTTTATGGCTATGGGTTCTACCAATTCCATATGCTCCTCCCTCTGGTGTAAAAGATCTTAAAACCTTCTTAACCTTTCCTCCTAATTTTAGTACCATTTTTTTTATTACTTCGTCATACTGAATAAAAATTCTATCTTTTTCAATTTGGCAAGGCATATGTCTATTTCCTATATGCCAAATTAATTGCATTAAATTTTTTCCTTTTATTTCAAGTAAACTTTCTTTTTTGTTTTTAATTAAAATCAAATTTCCACTTTGAAGCCTAAACGCTTGATTTTCTGACAGTGATTTTGTCTCTGGTAAATTGACTAAAAATTCAAAACCATTATCTGAAACAAGTTTTTTTCTTCTTAAAAATCTCTCATCATAAGATAAAGATATGTGATCTTTTGCTTTATTTTTGGCAATTTTATTAACTATTAAAAAACAATTATCCATAAGCTAAAACATAAAATATCGTTGTGCCAAAGGGAGTTCTTTAGCTGGTTCACAGGTAATTATCTCACCATCAGCTTTTACCTCGTATGTCTCAGGATTAACTTCAATCTTTGGACACTTGTTGTTTAAAATCATATCTTTTTTAGAAATGACTCGTGTGTTTTCTACAGGTAATAAGTCTTTTCTAACACTTGCATCTTTTAAAGAATTTTTTTCAAGAGCCAATTTACTTGTGAAAATTACCGAAGATTTCTCTAAAGAAGTTCCAAAAGATGAAAACATTGGTCTAGTGTATACAGGCTGTGGAGTTGGAATTGATGCATTTGGGTCTCCCATTTGTGCACAAGCTATACTTCCGCCTATTAATATCATCTCTGGTTTAGCTCCAAAAAATGCTGGGTCCCATAAAACTAAATCTGCACGTTTGTTTTTTTCAATACTGCCAATATATTTTGAAATCCCATGGGCAATTGCGGGATTAATTGTGTATTTTGCTAAATATCTTTTAACTCTAAAGTTGTCATTGTCTCCTTTTTCCTCTGGTAAACTTCCTCTTTGAACTTTCATTTTATGTGCAGTTTGCCAAGTTCTGATTATAACTTCTCCAACTCTACCCATAGCCTGACTATCTGATGCAATAATTGAAAAGGCTCCCATATCATGAAGAATATCTTCTGCTGCAATTGTTTCTCTTCTTATTCTACTTTCAGCAAATGCTACATCCTCAGGAATAGATTTATCAAGATGATGACAAACCATTAGCATATCTAAATGCTCCTCTATTGTATTGACTGTATATGGTCTAGTCGGATTTGTGGAAGAAGGGATAACATACTCTTCTCCACAAACTTTAATTATATCTGGTGCGTGTCCACCACCAGCACCTTCTGTATGAAAAGCATGTATAGTTCTTTTGTTAATTGCTTTAATAGTATTTTCTACAAATCCACTTTCATTTAAAGTGTCTGTGTGTATCATTACTTGTACGTCGTTTTTGTCAGCAATATTTAAACAATTATCAATTGCTCCAGGAGTGGTTCCCCAATCCTCATGTAATTTTAAAGCTGAAGCTCCTGCTAGAATTTGTTCTTCAAGACCTTCTGGTAATGAAGAATTACCTTTTCCAGCAAAAGCTAAATTCATAGAAAAACCATCAGCAGATTGTATCATTCTTTGTATGTGCCATGGTCCAGGTGTACACGTTGTTGCAAGTGTTCCATGAGCCGGTCCAGTACCTCCTCCAAGCATAGTTGTAATGCCTGAGTGTAAAGCATCATCAATTTGTTGGGGGCATATATAATGAATATGACTATCAAAACCCCCTGCTGTTAAAATTTTTCCTTCACCTGCAATTATCTCCGTTCCTGGACCAATAATAATATTTACTTTAGATTGAGTATCTGGATTTCCAGCTTTACCAATTTCAAGTATTTTTCCATCTTTTAAACCAACATCAGCTTTATAAATTCCATTCACATCAACTATTAAAGCATTAGTTATAACTGTATCTGCAGCTCCTTTTTCTCTACTAATTTGAGATTGGCCCATTCCATCCCTTATTACTTTTCCACCACCAAACTTTACTTCTTCACCATAGGTAGTTAAATCATTTTCAACCTCAATGAATAAATCAGTATCTGCAAGCCTTACTTTGTCTCCTGTAGTGGGCCCATACATATCTGCATAAGCTGCTCTAGAAATTTTAGTCATTATAAATTACCCATAACTTTCTTATTGAACCCATATATTTTTTTTGATCCATTCATTTCTATAAGCTCAACATCTTTGGATTGACCTGGCTCAAATCTTACAGCGGTTCCTGAGGGGATATTTAATCTTTTTCCATATGCTAATTCTCGATCAAAAACTAAATACTCATTTGTTTCAAAAAAATGATAATGGCTTCCTACTTGCACAGGTCTATCTCCAGAATTAGAAATTTTAATTTTAGTAATTTTAGAGTCTTTATTTAAGTTAATTTCGTCTTTTTTTGTAATTACTTCGCCCGGCTTCATAATAGTTATTACCTTATAGGTTTGTGCACTGTTACTAATTTAGTTCCATCTGGAAAAGTAGCTTCTACTTGAACTTCCTTCACCATATCTGGAATACCTTCCATACAATCCTTTTTTTTAATAACATGGGCTCCTGCCTCCATTAGTTCTGCAACACTTTTGCCCTCTCTAGCTCCCTCGACAACAAAATCTGTTATTAAAGCGATAGCCTCTGGATAATTCAATTTAATACCCTTTGATAATCTATTTTTAGCGACAATAGCTGCAAGGCTTATTAAAAGTTTATCTTTTTCTCTAGGAGTAAGTTTCATTTATATATTCCATACTTTTGGTATCTTTGAACCTTCAAAAAAATAAGACAAAATTTTATCAATTGCAAATTTAAGATTATAATTATCTTTAGATAAAAGTCTTATGATCAATTTATTATCCCAATGAGAATAATTTGAAGTTGTATTTTCATTGTTAGTTAAATTTTTAGAAAGATTATTAACGTTATTCAAAAACTTATTTCCTACAGTTATAATTGTCGCAACTGCAGAATTATTATTTAATGTCGAAAAACTATTCAAATATTTTTTTTCAAATAAACCTGTATTTATTGCTTCTGTATGAATTAATTTTTTATCAATATTAATATTCCAAAAATCTGAAAAATATCCTTTTTCAAACTCCTCCTTCATTGAAGTTCGTCCAAAAATAATATTTTCACAAAGAAATAAATTTGAGTCTTTTGATAAATTAAAATTAATTTTTCTTTTGAAGTTACAATTATTAAATAAAATTAATTCTTTAGGTAACCAAAATAAATTTGAATTGTTTGATAAATTTAAATTAATTACTAAGTTGGCTGGATCTCCGAACCCGCTGTAAATCTTTTCTGCAGCCTGAGTTGAAATACAGAGATCCGATTTATCGATCTCTATATCGTAATTGTATTCATCTCCACTAGTAATCCCACCAGCAGTATTGATAAGCATTAATTGTTTTAAATTTTCATGAAAATCTGGCATCAAAGCTTTTAAAGATCCTTGTTGATAAAGTTTTTGTAAGTTTTGGTCTTTTATTTTTATTTCTAATCTACCTTTAGATTTTTCTAATTTTTTTTGACTTTTATTCATCACATCATCATAGCACAAAAAAACTTCTTTATAGTTTGCCAATTTTATAGCTTGAATTATTTACTTTTTTAAATAAAAAGACAGCATGCAGAACCAAGAAATAGTCAAAATAATTGAAAACCTTAAAGGGCGAAGAAATTATGAAGAAAAAAAAGCCTCTAAATTAGGTTTTGCCTCTCTTTATGATTACTTTGAAGACAAAATCTCAAAGAAACAAAAAGTTCTTGAAGACAAACAAAAAGAATTAGAAGCTACAAAAACTGAAGTTCAGACAAAAGCTACTAAAAAAAGTTGTGGCTGCTGCTAAACTTTAAAAAGTTTGTCAGATAAATTTGGTAAATTTTCACCCCAGAAAACTTCTTTAGCAATTTTTTTAAAATCTACATCAAAGACTGTAGACATTGCAGAAGCATAAATTGCTCTTGAGTCTATTGTAGAATTTAAGTCTCTTCCTTCAAATAATTCTTTTTTCTTTAATCCTGGCCAATCTGTATGCACTTGAGCTTTTTTAACTAAGCCTCCTGCTAAGAAAATAGCAGATCCATAGCCATGTTCAGTTCCATTACTGCTATTTTGTTTTATTGTTCTACCAAACTCAGTAAGTGTAACAATTAAAGTATTATCAAATGTTTTTTTTGACATAGATTGATTTAGACCTTTAACAATTTTATCGTAATCATTAAGACAATCAGCATGAGCTCCGTTAGTTGATCCTTGAGCTGCATGGGTATCAAAACCATCTACTTCAAAAACAGCCACTCTTGGCCCATTTTGTTTTGAAAGTTCTTGACCTGCATTGCTTGCCAGCACCCAACTATCATCACTCGCTGTATTTCTAAGCTCTCTAGTCATGATAATCTTAAGATTTTCTCCTAATAATTTTTCATCATGTTCTTTGTAAACCTGATCTATAAGATTTAGTGTATCTTTACTTGGTAATCTGTCACCTACTGGAAAATAATTATTATTCATAGGTACGCCTCTAATCAATAAAGGCATTGGTAAAGCTAGAGCTAGTCCTTTTCCGGTTAGACCAGCAGTCTTCATGCCTCTTCCTAGCCAACCAGTTTTTACTTGATAAGGTATCTTACCTCCTGACTCCATTAAGTTTTGCCCATCAAAATGCGATCTTCCTGTATATGGTATATTTGTAGCATGTACTATTGCTCCTTTGTTTTGATCCCATAAACTCTTAAATGTTTTAAGTGCTGGATGTAAATCAAAGTCTCCAGTTAATTTTAGTGTCTTATCAAGATTAATTTTACTTCTAAGTTTTTCAAAATTTTTATCATCTTTAATTGGAACTGCACATAATCCATCCATTCCACCGCGTAACATAACAACAACTAAATTTTTCTTTGGCCCCGAGTTTGCAAAAGTAGGTACTCCAAAACCTGCAAAGTACATTGAAGTTAGTGCGGTTGTTTTTAAAAAATCTCTTCTATTTATCTTCATGCTTTTAAAAACTCTGGATGGTTGAATATTAATACATTTTTTTCACTTGATTTACGCAACATGTTTTTAAATACATAATCTGATATTTTTCCTGGATTATCAAAATTATTATAAATTATTTTTTCATAGAATTCTTTGTTATCATTTCCAGCTTTCAGAAATGAATAACTCCTATCAGCATATACAAGTCTTCTGATTAATAATTCTGGAGATAGCCAATCAGCAGAATCATCAGACCATCCATTTGGTTGTTTTGCTCTATAAGGATGATGTCCAATATTTCTTAAAATTCTTTCAGGTAATCTTTGAGATCTAAGAGGTTTAACTCCTAACTCATAACCATCCATTAGATCTATTGAAGGTGGCCAACTTAAATCAGCTGTTTTTGCTACTTGTATAAACCAATTTTCTGGTGTCTGAAATTTTTTATATTTGTCATTATATTTGAAAGCAACTTTAATTGCAGCTTTATGGATTTCAGGCAAAAATCCATCTGTCTTTTTGAAAGCATCAATAATAGGTTGTTTCATTTCTTTTGTAGGTTCATCAGTGATTAAATATCTACAAAGTCTTTCAGCAACAAAATCTCTACAATTAGGATGATTTACTAAGTCTTTTATAACAACAGCTAATGTTTTTTTTCCTTTTTTATATTCTTTTCCTAATACGTTTTTCTTACCTGGCTGATGGTATTCTGAATTAAACCAAACATTTCCAGTCTCTAATTTTTTTTTACTCCATCTTTGTTGCCAGCCAGTCATTATATAGGCAAGTTGAATAACATCTTCTTGAGTATAACCAGCTTTGGGTGAAACTGTGTGAAGTTCTAAAAGCTCTCTTGCATGATTTTCATTTATTGTAGCTGGTCTCTTCTTTCTAATTCTCCATTCTTCACTTGCGGTTACACTATTAGGTCCAGCACTTTCACTATTATCTAAATGATGGATCATGGCCCATGAAGTGGTTACATCATAAACCATTTTTTCAAAAGTTTGATTTAGATTGGGTCTGATTATTTCTCTATGATATGGTCCAGTAGAATAATTAGCTAGAAAATCTTTTTCGCTTATTGCAAAAAAATTTCCCCAAAACATCCATAGTTTTGCTAGAACTGGGCTACTACTATTTATTCCTTCATTATGTCTGATCGAAATTTCTAAAGACTCCCAAAACTTTTGTCCAGTTTTATGTCTAAGTAAATCTTTATGTGTTTTATAAAGTGTTTTGTTGTCTTTATATTTTTTTCTTAAAACTTTTCTGTCACCATAAACCCAGTCTTTATAATGATTTCTTAACTCTTTCTCTGAGTATATTTTACCCTTCCAAGACAATTCTGGAATATCATCGAGCTGACTTAATGCCCACTTAAGAGGTTCTGATGGAACTTCCTCTTGTGGACCTATTCCAAAAGCAACTTTTCTAAAAAAGTTTTTCATAACTATTTTATTTTATCAATATCGTGAATATTTGTTAAGGAATTATTAAATTCTTCAATATTTTCTCTTAAAGCTAAACTGGAAATTGAATAAATCATTATCAATAATAAAACTAATGGTAATGAAGTAATTACTGAGGCGTAGCTTTTGATCAGTAATATATAAAAAATAATAAATAAAGCAGATCGAATTAGAACTGTTTTTCTAAAAATACTAATTATTGAAAGTGAGTGTTTTAATAAATTAAAAAAACTCATTTGAGACGGACCAAAATACCTTTTGCCTCTTGTGGATGGAATAGAAATTAAATCTTTTTCTATTTTTTTTAATGAACCAGAAAAACTATTCCAGGTAGCCTTTTCTTCTAGCAGTTTCTTTACTGTTGATTTTGATAAACAGGTAAAGTTACCAAATTTAATTGATTGTCCTGTAAAAGCTAAAGTCAAAAATTTATGAAACTGATAGCAAACTTTAAAAATTATCCCTTCAGATCTTTTAATTCTTTCACCAATAATAGATTTTTCACTAGATTGTTCTGAAAGTTTAATGAAATTTTTAATTTCTTCTGGTCTATCCTCTCCATCTCCATCCATTGGGATAACAAAATCGAATTCCTTTTTTTCAAAGATATATTTTAAACCTGATGCAATACATCTTGCATGCCCTTTGTTCTCTTTCATGTTTACTATTTCAATTGATTTGATGTTCTCAATATTTGGGTAGGTATCAACTATCTGTTGAGAAGAAGCATCATTGATAACGACTAGTGATATGTCGTAATTTAAATCTTTAACTTCACTATTAATATTCTCAATCAGTAATTTTAATGACTCTCTGTCGTTGTAAATTGGGATTAATATCACGTACTTCATCTATTTTGCTCCAACACAAATATTATCAAGACACATATAATCTTTCAATTGATCAAGCTTTTCTCTTTCAACAACACCCTCCCAAATTGGTCGTGAATTTAAATGATACGACAGATTTCCAGCATTCCATTCATCACCTAAAACTACATTTATAGTAGAACTGAATTGTTGGTTCCAAGCATATTGAGTTTTTATTGCAATTTCTTTACCTGGATAATCTGTTCTTTTCTCGTCGTTCGAAATTGAAACGTAAGCATAAAGCACGGGTGATAAGAAAAAAAAGAAAATAAATCCAATCATGAATGGTTTTAACTTTTTAAGATTAATTTGAGCTTGCAACAAATAAACAAACAATGTGCCAAAAAACATATAAAAAGGCGTCATCCACATAGTTCTAATTTTTGATCCAATAATTAATGAAGTCAAAAACATTAAAACAATTGGCAAAACATTAATCGCTAATAAAAATAGCAATTGTTTATCCTTAAAATTTAAATTCAATTTAATTTTTTTGACCAATAACTTACATAATATTAAAAATGGAATCATTATTCCTAGTTGTTTCAATAAAAAGATTAATGGAAATTTAATATGATCAATAAAACTAGATTTTTCTAATCCAGTTCTAGCCAATCCATATGTAATAGTAATGAATTCATTATTATTTAACCAAATTAAATGTGGAGCTAAAACTACTAAAAAAACTTCAATGGTAATTAGATATTTAAAATCAAATTTTCTCTCTTTTTTTAAAAATATTAAATAGATAAATAAAAGATCAATTGAAACCAAAAGATAAATAAATAGATATTTTGATAAAAAACCAAAAGCAGCAAAAAGACCTACTAGAAAACAATCTAAAAACTTTATTTCTTTTCCAATATATATTTTCCATGAGTAATAAACTGTTAAAGACCAGAAAGGTAATTGACATATGTTTACATTAAATTCTGGTGTAGTGAAGTTATAAAAATAAATTGCTTCAATTAATAATACAGAAATTAAAGCTAATACCTTGTTTTTAAATATTTCTTTTGAAAATTTAAAAACATAATAAAAAGAAATAATTACAAAAATTTGACTTAACAAATAATATACCCAATCTTGAGATCCGAAAATTTGATATAAAACTTCTGGAAAAAAAGCACTCATCGGTGGATGTTTATTGAAACCCCAATCTAAATTACTTCCCCAAGCTAAAGCTTCGATTGTATCAAGTGGTAAATTATGATTTGTAATTGATGGAATCAAAGTCCAAAAAATTAGATGAGCTAAGACAAAAATATAAAAAACATTATCGATATTTTTGTAATTAATGGTCATTTATAAATATTTATATCAATTAAGCTTGCTTGACACCCCTAATTTGCTGAATATACTCCGAGCGATTAAAATTACGCTATGCCAAAGACTGCTAAAGCAAAGAAAAAAGTATCAAAACCAAAAACTAAAGTTGTAAGTAAAGCAAAACCAACAACAACTAAAGTTAAGCCTAAAGGTCCCGTAAAAATTTCAAAAACCTATGTTCCAAAGGACACAGAAAAATATATGTGTGAAAAACATAAAGTATATTTCAGAATTAGACTTACTGAATGGAAAAAAGAATTAATCAAAGCTAACAATGAAGCTCTTTATAATGGTGGGATGGATGATAATAATATTTCTGCAGATATTGTTGACCAAGCTAACTCCTATATTGATAGCAATGTAGAAATGAAAGCTATTAACAGACAAATAAAATTAATATCAGAAATTGATAAAGCGTTGAGAAGAATTAGAGAGGATACTTATGGTTATTGTTTGGATACAGCAGAGCCAATTGGATTAAAAAGATTAATGGCGAGACCAGTTGCTAAATACACTATTGCAGCACAAGAAAAGCATGAAAAAGAGGAAAAAGTTCATGCAGATGACTAAAAATGAAAAAGAAATCACGTAAGCAAAATTCAATCTCATTCCTATTTGCTAAGAGATATATTTATTTCTACTATCCTTTCTTTTGGATTGTGCTGTTGCTATATTTGTTTTTAAAATGAATAAAAAATTAGTTTTAATAATTATAATTATTGTTGCTATTGAATTTTCAGGTTATGGAATTCTAAGTACTCTTTATAGGTTGTTTGGATAAATCTTCAAGGTTTAGGAATTTTAGCTACTTTATCCATAAAGGCATAACCTTTTATAACTGCTTCTCTCTCAGAAATCTCTAAATACCATCTGGATAGATTTTTGTAATTTTTTAAACCAATATCATGCCATTCATGTCTTGCCATCCATGGCCAGGTTGCAATATCAGCAATTGTATAATTAGTGCCAGCAAGAAATTTAGATTCTTTTAACCTTGCATCCAATTCTCCATAAAGTCTTTTAGTAATTTTAAAATATCTTTCCTCACCAAACTCACTTTTACCTGGATTGTAGTGATGAAACTGATGATGTTGACCAATCATAGGACCTACTGTACCCATTTGAGCCATTAACCATTGATTAATAACCAGTCTGTCTTTTTCATTGTAAAGTTTTCCACTTTTATCTGCCAAGTACATTAATATAGCACCTGACTCGAAAATACTCTTGCTGCTATCGTGATCAATAATCACAGGAATTTTTCCAAAAGGGCTTAGTTTTATAAATTCTGGTTTGAATTGTTCATCTTTACCAATATCAACTTTGGTTACTTTGTATTCATACCCAATTTCTTCAAGCATGATGCTTATTTTCCATCCATTGGGAGTATTAGCAGAAAAAAGTTCTATCATTTTTTAATTCCAAGTCTTTCTTGTGCAGCTTTGGAAGTTGTTGTGAATTCAAATCTTAATTTCTCATCTGGTTTTGCATATTTAAAACAACCTCTTGCGGCTAACGCGCCTTCATGAAAGCCTGAAAGAATTAATTTTAATTTTCCTGGATAAGAACAAATATCACCTATAGCAAATATTCCATTAATATTCGTTTCAAAGTTTTCAGTATTTACCTGAACTGTTTTCTTATCAATATTTAATCCCCAATCTAAAATAGGACCAAGTTGCATAATTAAACCAAAAAAACCTAATACGTAATCAGATTTAATTTCTTTACTTTCTCCTTCATCATGTTTTATTTTAACTTTCTCAATGTTTTTGTCTCCTAAAACCGAGTCCATTTGAAACTTTGTATATAAATTTAATTTTCCTTGTTCATTAAGCTCTTTTACTTTTTGGACACTTGCTTCTGCTCCGCTAAAACCATCTCTTCTGTGAATTAAATTTACTTTGGAGTTGTTTGATAATTCAATAGCCCAATCTAAAGCTGAATCTCCTCCTCCAAATATTGAAATAGTTTTGTCTTTAAATATTGATTTATCTTTAATTGAATAAAATAAAGAATTGCCCTCAAATTTTTCACACTCCTTCACTGGAAACTTCCTTGGCTCAAAAGAACCAACACCACCAGCAATAACAATTGCTGCAACATCAAATTCTATTCCAGCAGAGGTTTTAACATGCCATCTGTTTTTATTTTTTTTTAATTCTTCTACTCTTTCATTTAAATGAAATTTAATATTAAAAGGTTTAATTTGCTTTAAAAGATTATTAGTTAACTCTTCACCAGTACACTCGGGTACTGCGGGAATATCATAAATAGGTTTATCTGGATAAAGTTCGATACATTGTCCTCCTGCTTTATCAAGATTATCTACTATCTCACAACTCAACCCTATAATTCCAAGTTGATGAGCACAAAATAAACCTGTTGGTCCTGCTCCAATAATTAATACATCTGTTTTATTCATTTAACCTTGCTTTGAAGGAATGTTTACTTCCAATCCATCCAACTCATCTGAGACAATTAACTGACAACTTAACCTGCTATTATTTTTTGGCTCAAAAGCCATATCAAGCATATCTTCTTCACCATCTTCTTTAGCTGGAAGTTTATCTAACCATTGTTCTTTGACATAAACATGGCAAGTAGCACAAGCCATTCCTCCTCCACAATCAGCATCTATTCCTGGAATATCGTTTTGGATAGCACCTTCCATTACAGTTAATCCCTTTTGAACATCAACTGTATGGATTTTATTATCGTGTGTGTGATATGTAATTTTTGCCATGCGTTATATATAGTTTCTTATCTAAATAGGACAAGTAAGTAAAATCATACTTAGTGTATTTTTAAATATTTTGAGGTTCGGGTAACTCTTTTTTTATAAAATAGCTTGTATCTTCTTTTTGTTTCATTAACGCAGGGATAATTTCTTTATAAGCGTCAATTAACCCATCATTTGGCTTTGGTAATTGATCTTTAATATGGTGGTGTAATTTATCGAGATTATATGACGGAACAGTTGGAAACATGTGATGAGTTAAATGATATTCCATTTTCCAATATAAAAAACTTAGTATTGGGTTTAAATACATTTCACGTGATGTAACTCTATGATCTTTAATGTTTCTTGCCAAACCTGCATGTTGAGTAAATGCAACAAGTTTGTGTAAAGTTTTTCCGTAAAATTGTGGTAACACAAAATACAACAAAGGCATACAAGAAGAAACTAGTATAGACCATAAAATAATTGAAAGCCAAATAGTAACATAAATTCTTGAAATTAAAATTGCTTTTGCTTGTGCATTTTCTGGAATGCTGTCTTGCATAACTTTTGTTTTTATTCCTAAAGCGTGTTGAATAATTTCAAATGAAATATGTTTTTTAAAAAAAACTAAATCTAAAAATGGAATTATATTTATAATTAATCTTTTTGGTGTTTCTTTTAAATCGTTGCCATATTCAATTTCATGATCAAATGGATTTTCTGTTGAGTAAGTATTTCCATGGTGAACAAAATGCGTGTATCTCCATCTTGTTGGTTCAAAATTGGCCATGTATGATGAGATATAATAAAAAAATTCATTTAATAATTTTGATTGAAATGCCGTTTTGTGACCTGTCTCATGCCATAATGGATTAGAGAAAGAATAAATGTTTCCATAAACTAAAAACCAAAATACTGACCACCATGTTCCCCAGGTTTGATACGCAAGAATTCCTGTTATCAACAGTAGTCCAAAAAAAAATGAAACATGCTGAAGTCCTTTTATGTCTGATTTCTTAGATAATTCTTTAAGAATTTCTTTATCAACTTGGCATTTGTGCCATTTTTCTAATTTAACATCCATAGATAAAAATTATGTATAGTTACTATACATAATTTTAATTAAGACAAAAAAAAGGGCAAGTACAAAAATTGTACCTGCCCTTAATTTAAATTTTAGCTAAATTACTTAGCTCTTCTGCCCGCAGAACTAGTTGCAGCAGCCCAGATTACTAGACCAAATGCAATTTTGTTAATGAAGTCAGCTAAGTTGTAAACGACGTTAAGTGAGTTAGCGTCTACACCACCAGTTAAGTAACCAAATACATAACCTAATGGGTAAATTGCCCAACCTACTGTAACGATCATTCTCATTGCACCAAAAGCAGTTACAAGAGCCTTGTTTCCACTTTTCGCTGCAGCTTTACCAGCTTCACCTGAGAATACTTCATAAAGAATGTATACCCAACCTGCCATTCCGATGATGAAACCTAATGTAGCATTGATATATCCTGCTTCACCTAAGTATCCACCGATTAGCATGACTAATGAACCGATTAACAATCTCCAGAACATTCCAGAGTTTGCTTTACCAATAGCTGCTAGAATTAAATAGAATTCTACCATCTGTAATGGCACAGTGATTAACCAGTCAATGTATCTGTAAACAGTTGGCGAGTCTCCAGTAGCAACCCATACTTCTCTCATGTACATGTAGTGTATGAATGCAATACCAGTTACTAGACCAGCAACAATAACTGATGTTCTCCAGCCTGATGCGACATTGCCTGCTTCCATGAAAAAGAAAGCAGTAGCTGCTAACATTCCCATAGAGATAACCCAGAATGAAATTCCTACGAAGTCATCTTGCATCAACATCGTTGCGTCTGCTGCAATAGCTATACCTGAAAAACCTATCAAGGCCATAGCTGCTAAAGCAAACAGTTTAAGTTTTTTCATAAAAAACTCCCTCTTCGTTAGTTTTTATTTTAGTTTATATAAACTAGACTTAAGTTACCTTAAGCCAATTTCGTGGTTAGATAGCAAATTAAATTAGTTTTATGAAGACTTAATTGTCACTAATAAGCATTGATTTTACTTAATTTTTAAAATTAAATACAATTTATAAGTTAAAAACCAAAAAAAATAAGGAATTCGAATCAAATTTATATGTCTTCTAAGTTTAACGAAATTTACGAAAATTCTATAAAAAGTCCCGAAAAATTTTGGCAAGAAGCTTCTGAAGATATCTTTTGGTTTAAAAAACCGACCAAAATTTTGAATAAATCTAGCCCACCTTTCTATAAATGGTTTGAGGATGGGGTCACTAACACCTGTTATAATGCTTTAGACATTCATATTGACCAAGGAAGAGGTCAAAAAAATGCATTAATCTATGATAGTCCTATCACAGGAAACAAAAGTAAGTTCACCTATGAGGAATTAAGATCAAAGGTCTCTAAATTTGCAGGGGCTTTGAAAGCTCAAGGAGCTAATAAAGGTGACAGGGTGATTATTTACATGCCAATGATCCCTGAAGCAGTGGTTGCTATGCTTGCTTGTGCAAGAATTGGTGCAATCCACTCTGTTGTATTTGGTGGTTTTGCCTCAAATGAACTTGCAAGCAGAATAGATGACAGCAAAGCAAAAATATTAGTGACTGCTTCGTGTGGTTTTGAACCAGGAAGAACAGTTGAATACAAGCCCCTTGTTGATGAAGCGATAAAAATAGCTAATCATAAAATTGAAAAAATGATTTTATTCCAAAGACCTGGTCAAGAGGTTAAATTAAATGCTCCAAATGAGGTCAGTTGGGAAGAAGTAGTTTCAAATGCCAAAGATGCAGACTGTGTTGAGATGAACTCGAATGAGTTTGCCTATATTTTGTACACATCAGGTACAACTGGAACCCCCAAAGGGATAGTTAGAGACATTGGAGGCCACATTGTTGCTCTCAAATGGACTATGAAAAATATCTACAACATTGATACTGATGATATTTGGTGGTCTGCTAGTGATATTGGTTGGATTGTAGGACACTCATACATTGTCTACGCTCCATTATTTAAAGGATGCACCACAGTTTTATTTGAAGGCAAGCCTGTAGGAACTCCAGATGCAGGAGCTTTTTGGAAAATCATTTCAGACTATAAAGTAAAATCTCTTTTTACAGCTCCAACAGCTTTTAGAGCGATTAAGAAAGACGATCCTGAAGGTAAATTTTTCTCAAAATATGATTTGAGTAGTTTTGAGAGCTTGTTCCTTGCTGGAGAAAGAGCTGATCCAGACACAATTAAATGGGCTGAGAATTTGCTTAAAGTTCCAGTGATTGATCATTGGTGGCAAACTGAAACTAGTTGGGCAATTAGCTCAAATTGTACTGGAATTGAAATGATGGAAACAAAATATGGTTCAGCCTGTAAAGCTGTCCCTGGATATGATGTCAAAATCATTAAGCCAGACCAATCTCTAGCAAAACCAAACGAAATGGGAGACATCGTTGTAAAACTCCCTTTGCCTCCTGGCACATTCCCAACATTATGGAATGCAGATCAAAGATATAAAGAAAACTATATGTCTAATTATGAAGGATATTATCAAACATATGATGCGGG
Organism: uncultured Pelagibacteraceae bacterium; assembly: GCA_902566705.1. GTDB lineage: Bacteria > Pseudomonadota > Alphaproteobacteria > Pelagibacterales > Pelagibacteraceae > Pelagibacter. Next base: position 4,730 of record CACFJT010000006.1, on the reverse strand, counting down.
TCACATCGATGATGATGGTTATATTTGGATAATGTCTAGAACTGATGATATTATAAATGTAGCAGGTCATAGATTGTCTACTGGAGCCATCGAAGAAGTTTTATCAGAACATCAATCTGTTGCGGAATGTGCAGTACTTGGAATAGCAGATAAATTAAAAGGTCAATTACCTATTGGTTTAGTGGTTTTAAAATCTGGTGTTGATAAAAATAATGAGACCATATCTAAAGAATGTGTACAAATGGTTAGAGATAAAATTGGACCTGTTGCTGCATTTAAAGTGGTAATTGTTATTAAAAGATTACCAAAAACTAGATCGGGGAAAATTTTACGAGGGACCATAAGAAAAATTGCAGATGGTGTTGAATATAAAATACCACCAACAATTGATGATCCTGCAATTTTAACAGAAATAAAAGAAGATTTAATTAATCACAAAATCTTAAATAATGGTTAAAACTTATATTTTTTTAATCGCTGCAATATTTTGTGAGGTTGCTGGAACAATGTTACTTCCTGTTTCTCAAAACTTCACAAAACTTATACCAACTCTTGCTTTATCTGTTTTTTATCTTACTGCGTTTTATCTATTAACTTTTGTAGTTGATAAACTTCCAATAGCAATTGTTTACGCAACATGGAGTGGTCTTGGAATTTTTACTATTGCAATCCTTGGGTATATATTTTTTAAACAAACTTTAGCTTGGCAAGCAATTTTAGGTTTATTCTTAATTGTAATTGGTGTGATACTAGTAAATAGTTTTACTGGAAAACTTAGCTAAACTGCAAAGGTGTTCCATCAGGATCACCTAAAATTTTCCCGTTCTGCATTTTGATTTTTCCAGCAATTATTGTATGTGTAGGTGTTCCCTTAAATTTAAATCCATTGAATGGTGACCACTTACATTTACTTTCAATATTTTCGTTTTTGATCTCAATAGTTTTGTTCATATCTACAATAGTGAAGTCTGCATCGTAACCTTCTTTTATAAATCCTTTGTTTTTAATTCCAAAGATTTTCACTGGATTTTCACAAACAAAGTTCATCAATTGGTTAAGAGATAATTTTCCATCATTTATGTGATTTAACATTACAGGCATTAAGGTTTGAACTCCTGGCATCCCTGAAGGAGTGTTTGGATATACTTTATCTTTATTTTCTTTTAAATGAGGAGCGTGATCGGATCCAATCGTATCATTAAAGTTATTTCTCACTCCATACCATAATCTATCATAATGGGATTTATCTCTTAATGGTGGATTCATCTGAGCATAAGTCCCAAGCTTATCATAGCAATCTGGAGCATAAAGAGTTAAATGCTGGGGAGTAATCTCAAATGTTATGTTACCTTTGTGTTGTGATAGAAAATCAATTTCTTCTTTTGTTGTAATATGAAGCACATGAGCTTTTTTATTGTGCTTTTCTGCTATTCGAACAATTCTTCTAGTAGATGCTATTGCACATTCTGCACTTCTCCATACTGGATGGGTATGAACATCGCCCTCTTTTATTAATTTCTTATTTACTTTTAAAATTGCTTCATCTTCAGAATGGACCGCTACTACTTTTGAAGCATTTTTAAAAACTTTATCTATATCGTCTTCTTCAGCAACTAATAAATTACCTGTTGAGGATCCAGCAAAAAGTTTAATTCCACAACATCCTTCTAAACCCTCTAAATTTGCTAAATCATCTGCATTATCTGCTGTTGCCCCAAAATAAAAAGCATAATTAGAATACATTCTATTTTTAGCGAGATCTAATTTCCTTTGAAATTCCTTCATATTAGAAGTTGGTGGATTAGTGTTGGGCATTTCGAATACACTTGTAATACCTCCTGCTATTGCTGCTCTACTACCTGAGTGAAGATCCTCAGTATCTGTTGATCCTGGCTCTCTAAAATGTGTTTGGGTATCTATGCAACCAGGTAATATTGTATGGCCCTCTCCATTAATTGTATCTTTTGCTTCTTCTGAAATTTGTCCAATCTGCTGAATTTTTCCATCTTTTATAGCAACATCTACATCTTTTAACTCACCATCGATGTAACATTGTCCGTTTTTAATTATAAGATCTAACATTTTGAAAAATTGTTATTATATTACATTCTATAATTAATCAATTATGAATATAAAAAACGTTTATATTTTAGATGATAGAGCAATTCTTTATATTAATGGAGAAGACGCAAAGGAGTTTCTTCAAAATCTAATTAGTAATGACATAAACAAAGTAAACGCTGTAAATAGTTGTTTTAGTTCATTACTTACACCCCAAGGTAAATTTTTATATGAATTTATAATTATAAAGCATAAGTCTGGGTATTTTTTGGATTGTGAAAAACCTCAGGCAGAGGAGTTATTCAAACAATTATCCCTATATAAGCTGAGATCAAAAGTTGAAATTCTCAATTTAAGTAATGAATTTGTTGTAGCAGCATTTTCTCATGAAAAATTTTTAACTTTTGATGAAGCAAAAGATCAACCTGGATACACAATAAAATATAGAGAAGACTCAATATTTTTAGATCCAAGAAATAAGAATTTGGGTGCCAGATTAATTATTAATTTAGAAAAACTTTATTTATCTTTGAAAAAACTAGATCTTCATGATGCAAACCTAAAAGAATATTATTCATTAAGTCATAGTCTTGGAATAGTTCCAAGAGATTTAAATAAATTAAAAGACAAATTGTTTGGTATTGAATGTAATTTTGAAGAATTAAACGGAATTGATTTCAAAAAAGGTTGTTATGTTGGTCAAGAAAATACAGCACGAATTAAATTAAAAAACAAGCTTTCAAAAAGATTGTTTCCAATAAATGTAATTTATGGAAAACTGCACGAAGGTGAAAGTATTTATAACAATGAAGTTGAAATAGGTAAGGTTTTAATTGATAGCGACTATCCCTTTGCTTTAATTAAATACTTAAACGAAAACTTTGATGAAAAAGCAAATTTTAAAACTAAAGAAGCTTCAATAAATGTCAATAAACCTGATTGGATAAAAAACTAATTTTTTTATTTAAATAAATAAACAATCATTAAAATTATAAAAACTACAATAATCCAAATACTTAGATTTTTAAGAAATTGCTTTAACTGAGAATTTGATTGTAAAAAACTTGGTAGAACTAAAAGCAAAACCCCAACCATAAATATTACTGAAAGTAATTTATCCATCATAAACTCTTATATAAAATTCACTTTGGTGCGGTCGGAGAGACTCGAACTCTCATGGACTAGGTCCACACGGCCCTCAACCGTGCCTGTCTACCAATTTCAGCACGACCGCAATATGTCCCATAATAAATGAATGACAATCATGATTCAAATTGGTAAAAATCCTCATGGAATTTACACAAGAAGTACGTAAAGCAACAGATCCTATTTATCAAAAAATTTCTAAGGTTATGCCTGAAATTGAATGGTCAGTGCATGCTCCGTATATTCATAAAATTAATAAATTAAAAAAAGAAAAGAATGCTGTAATTCTTGCTCACAACTATCAAACACCTGAAATTTATCATGGTGTAGCAGATTTTTCTGCAGACTCTCTTGCATTAGCAATTGAAGCATCAAAAACTTCAGCTGATATTATTTTAATGGCTGGGGTACATTTCATGGCAGAAACTGCAAAATTAATGAGCCCTAATAAAAAGTTATTCTTCCTGATATGGATGCTGGCTGTTCTTTATCATCATCTATTACAGGTAAAGATGTTAGGCTATTAAAAGAGAAATACCCAGGAGTACCTGTTGTATCTTATGTAAATACTTCTGCTGAAGTAAAAGCTGAAACAGATGTTTGTTGCACATCAGCAAATGCAGTTAAAATAGTTAAATCACTGGGTGTAAAAAGAGTAATATTTTTGCCTGACGATTATTTGGCAAAATACGTAGCCTCTCAAACTGATGTTGAAATTATTTCTTGGAAAGGAATTTGTATTGTTCATGATCAATTTAATAAAAAAGAAATAGATGATATTAGAAAAAATAATCCAGGAATTAAAATTATTGCACATCCAGAATGTCCTCCTGATGTAATTGAAGCAAGTGATTTTGCAGGATCAACATCTGGAATGATCAAATATGTAAAAGATAATCAACCAAAAAAAGTAATGATGGTTACTGAGTGCTCAATGAGTGATAATATCCAGATAGAAAATCCAAATGTAGACTTTGTTAAACCTTGTAATATGTGCCCTCACATGAAAAAAATTACACTTCCAAAGATATTAGATTGTCTAGAGAACGAAACTGGTGAAATTATTATGGACAAAGAAACAATTGAGAAAGCCAGAATATCTGTAGAAAGAATGGCAGCAATTGGCAGATAATTAAGTGTCAAAAATTAAATTAAGCAGAGAGTTTATTAAAAGCACTGTTAAGCTTGCATTAAATGAAGATCTTTACCCTTCAGGAGATATCACTTCAAGTCTAATTAATGATGAAAAAGTAGTAACAATTAAATTAATAGCAAATCAAAATGCACTTATTGGAGGATTATTATTTGCTAAAGAAGCATTTTCGTTAATTGATGATAAAATAAAGTTCATTATTAAGAAAAGAGATGGTTCAAGAGTAAAAAAAGGTTCTTTAGTTGCTTTGATTAAAGGAAAGGCAAAAAATATTTTAATTGCCGAAAGAGTTGCTTTGAATTTTTTATCTCACATCTCTGGAATAGCAACTAAAACAAATGAGTTTGTTAAATTAACTGGAAAAAAAACC